>CAYWBG010000044.1:0-16285 GCA_964456005.1 uncultured Halomonas sp. | reverse complement strand
CCTTGATATCGGCGCCGGCGGCAAAGGCGCGCTGGCTGCCGGTGATCACCACCGCACGCACTTCGGCATCATTCTCGGCGCTGGCCAGGGTCTCGGCCAGCTCTTCCAGAAGCGCGGTGTTGAGGGCGTTCAACGCCTCCGGACGGTGCAGGGTGATGCGTAGCACCCCCTGCTTCGGCCCTTCGACGATCAGGTGATTCGGCATGGTGTCCTCATCTTCAGCACGGGCTTGCAGCCTGCCGTGGGCGGGTATTGAAGTGAGTATAGGTTTTTTTTGATACGCATCAAACTCAGATAATGCTATGTGATGTATCGTATTTCCTCTGGTGATGCCTGTTTTTTCTTTTCTTTCAGGGCGTTACTTTGGCTATGGCCGGATCGTCGCGACCAAGTTAGACCATGGTCGAAGGAGTGTGGTTGGCTGCGCAAAGATAAGTGTAATGGGTTGATCTGTTGGCCGTTTAGCCTTGTAGCCTCGAAGTCGGGTGGCGAAAGGAGTCGAAGCGGCGGTTTGATGTTTTGTTACGCTATGGATAGTCTTTCCTGCTATCCCGTATCAAATATAGCCGCTCATAGCAGGAGCCCCGCATGTCTCAGCAAGCCGAGCAGATGCTCGATCACCATCGCGAGACGCTCGACCAGGCCGTGGAGGCCATTTCCACCCGCGGTTTCTGGAGCCCCTACCCGGAAAACATCAAGAAGTATCCTGAAGAGTCGGTGAAGGGCGCGCCCAAGCGCTTCGAGGCGCTGCTCCACCAGCCCTTCTCCCTCAAGGTGCCGGCAGTGGCCGGCCAGGTGGGAGCTGAAGTCTCTCCCTATGGCTTCGAACTGGGGGTGACCTATGACCAACCCGAACAGGCGGCACTGATCGAGGCCATGCAGGCCGCTATGCCGGTATGGCGGGATGCCGGCGCCGAGTCGCGGGTCGGCGTTTGCCTGGAGATCCTGGCGCGCCTCAACGCCATGAGCCCGGACATCGCCCAGGCGGTCATGCACACCAGCGGCCAGGGGGCGATGATGGCCTTCCAGGCCGGCGGACCCCACGCCCAGGATCGCGGTCTCGAGGCCGTGGCCTACGCCTGGCAGGCGATGTCCCAGGTGCCAGCGACGGCCAAGTGGGTCAAACCCCAGGGCAAGCATGATCCGCTGGTGCTCGACAAGCGCTACCATATCGTGCCCCGCGGCATCTCCTTGGTGGTGTCCTGCTCCACCTTCCCCACATGGAACACCTACCCGGGCCTGTTCGCTAGCCTGGCCACCGGTAATCCCGTGATCCTCAAGCCTCACCCGGGGGCCATTCTGCCGGTGGCCATGACCGCTCGCGTCGCTCAGGACGTGCTGGAGGAGGCCGGCTTCGACCCCTGCCTGGTGAGCCTGGTACCCGACACCGCCGAGGCCCCGGTGGCCAAGGCGCTGGCCCTGGATCCGGCCGTGAAGCTGATCGACTTCACCGGGTCCAACGCCTTCGGCGAATGGCTGGAGCGCAACGCTACCCAGGCTCGGGTGTTCACCGAGAAGGCCGGTATCAACACCGTGATCATCGATAGCGTCGACAGCCTCAAGGCGGTGGCCCAGAACCTGGCCTTCTCCCTGAGCCTCTTCTCCGGCCAGATGTGCACTACCCCCCAGGCGATCTACGTGCCGAAGACCGGTATCCAGACCGCCGAGGGGTCGCTCTCCTTCGACGAGGTGGCCGGCGCCCTGGCCAAGGCCGTCGAGGCGTTCCTCTCCGACAATGACCGCGCCTGCGCTGTGCTGGGCGCCATCCAGTCACCGGCCACCGCCGCCCGCATCGACGAGTGCCGTGGCCTGGGTGAGGTGCTGCTGGACAGCGAGCCCCGCGAGCATGCCCAGTTTCCCAAGGCGCGGGTCCACACGCCGCTGTTGCTCAAGGTGGATGCCGGCCAGCGCAACACCTTCAGCGAGGAGCGTTTCGGACCGATCAGCTTCGTGATCGCCACCGACAGCACCGCCCAGAGCATCGAGCTGGCTCGCGACGTCATCGGTGATAAGGGGGCCATCACCCTGGGCGCCTACACCACCGATGACGCCGTGGCCGAGGAGTTCGAGGCGCTGGCCATGGACGTGGCGGCGCCGCTGTCGCTCAACATGGACGGCGGCATACTCGTCAATCAATCTGCCGCTTTCAGCGATTTCCATGCGACCGGGGGCAATCCGGCGGCCAATGCCTCGCTGTGTGACCAGGCTTTCGTGACCCCACGCTTCGTGGTGGTGCAGAGCCGTCGCCACGCCAAAACGGAGTAACGCCATGCCTTACTATCGACTCGAGGGGGTAACCCCGGTAGTGCATCCCAGTGCCTACGTTCATCCTACCGCCGTGTTGATCGGCGATGTCATCGTCGGCCCTGGCTGCTACGTGGGGCCCGCAGCGGTGATGCGCGGCGACTTCGGCCAGCTGGTGCTGGAGGAGGGGGCCAACCTCCAGGACACCTGCGTGATGCACGGCTTTCCCGGCTGTGTCACCAAGGTGGAGAAGGATGGCCATATCGGTCATGGTGCGGTGCTGCATGGCTGCGTCGTGGGCCAGGATGCCATGGTGGGCATGAATGCCGTGGTGATGGATGGTGCCGTGATCGGCGCCCGCGCCATCGTGGCGGCGGCGGCCTTCGTCAAGGCGGGCTTCGAGTGTCCGCCCCAGTCGCTGGTGATGGGGTCGCCGGCCAAGGTCAAGCGTGAGCTCAGCGACCAGGAGGTGGCCTGGAAGCAGCAGGGCACCCGCGAGTACCAGCGGCTGACAGAGCGCTGCCGTGACAGCCTGGAGCCCTGTGAGCCCCTGGCCGAGCTGGATCGCGACCGGCCCCGGTTGGAGGCCGGCGATACCCAGCCCAAGCAGCAGACTCTCGATAAGGACCGCAGCGTCTGAGCCAACAAGCGCTCGGGGAGGCGGGTGATGCCCTTCGCCGGCCACAACGCAAGCGCCCTCGGCCATGGCCGAGGGCGCTTGCGTTCATGAAGCCTGAAGCGGCGCTTCCCGCTCCTTCGGTCCTGTCCGGTCCAGCCCCCCGAAGCGTCGGTAGAAGCTCGGTCCTGGCGCCGGCAGGGGACCCTCGGCGGTTTCCAGGTGACGATCCAGCCAGTTCTCGGCCCGCTGGTAGATCATGCGATAGATGTTGCGACACAGCTGGTGGGCATTGCGCCCTTCCCAGGCGGTGGGTAGGAGTTCGTCGGGCAGTTGGGAGTCGCGCAGCTGCACCCGGCGGTACTCGTGGATCAGCAGGGTCCGGGCGATAAAGCAATCCTCCTCCCCGAGGTGGTTCTCCTCGTTGAGGGCCTTCCATAGCGGGCGAAACAGGGTCAGAAACCGCTGGTAGTGCTCGGCGAGGTCATCCAGGTTCCAGCTTTCCCGTACCTGCAGGCGCAGTGGCTTGCTGGCCAGCGGCTCCATGGCCTCGGTTTGCATCACGATGGCATCATCGGCGTCGCCGATTTCCTGCAAGGCGGCCATGGCTTCGGTGCGGCTGAGCATGGGGTGGGCGAGTAGCCCAGGGGCGAAGTGGCCGAAACCCAGCCACTCCAGCTCTTCGCGCACCTTCTGGCGCCGGGCCGTGTCCAGCTGACTCAGCAGCACCAGGGTCCACTGGCCCGGCCAGGGCGCCTGTGAGCCGTGATAGACGCGCTTGAAGGCCTGCTCGAAGCGGCGCCGTCCTGGCCCGCTCAGACTGTAGTAGCTGCGCCGGCCAACCTTTTCCCCCTGCAGCCAGGTTTCCCGAGTCAAGCGATAGACCGAGGTGCGCACCAGGCGCTCGTTGATGCCGATTGGCGCCACCAGCTTCGACAGACTGCCTAGCCATACGGTGCCGCCGCGGGGCGCTATCGCATCACCATAGACGGTGATGATCAGCGAGCCCGCACGGATCGGGCGGCGCTGCTGGAACTCATCGATAAGGACGCTGACGCATTCGCTGGCGGAGGACATGACGGGACCTCGGGGCTTGCCGGGTGAAGGGCGCGGACAGGCTCCTGTCCGCGGCAGGGGGCATTGCGACATGATACCGCTTATGAGGCGTCAAGCGAACACGATGTATCGTCTATTGACTCAGGTGTCGGGGATACGTCCGCCCAGCTGTGCGGTGATTTCGGCTGCGGTGTCGCGCACCAGGGCGCCCAGTTCGGGAAGTCGCGACTCGGGAATGCGCGCCTTGGGCCCCGAGACCGAGATGGCGGCGAGGGGTGTGCCATGCTCGTCGTGGAGGCAGGCGGCCACGCACTGCAGGCCGATGGCGTGCTCTTCCCGGTCGCAGGCGAAGCCCTGGCGGCGGATCTCGGCCAGATTCTCGCGCAGGCTCCCCGGCGTGTGCAGGGTATTCTCGGTGACCGGGGCCAGGCCCTGCTCGTCGAGGATTCTCGCGAGCTCGTCCTCGGGAAGCCAGGCCATCAACGCCTTGCCGACGCCGGAGGCGTGCAGTGGTGCCCGGGAGCCGAGTCGGGTAATCATGCGCATCATCTGCGGCGATTCACTCTGGGCCAGAAACACCGCGGTGCCGCCGTCGCGGGTGCCCAGGTTGGCGGTCTCACCGGTCGCTGTGGTGAGACGGCGCAAAAAGGGGCGACTGGTGGCCACGAAGTCCCGGGCCTCCAGGAAGCTGTTGCCGATGCGGAAGGTCTTGACGTCTATCTTCCAGACGCCGAGTTCGCTGTCCTGGGTGACAAAGCCCTGGCTCTGGAGGGCCTGGAGCAGGCGGTGGGTCGTGGAGGGAGCGAGGTCGGACTGTTCGGCGACCTCGGAAAGTGACAGCCCTCCGGGGTTGGCGGCCAGGCGCTCGAGCAGGTTGAGCCCGCGGACCAGCGACTGGCTATGGCCGCTGGTGGACTTGCCCGTTCCCGCGGGGCGCCCCGCTGTCCTGCGCTTGATTTCGCTCACCCACTCTCTCCTCATGCCGCCTGGATATGCAGGCGTTCAGCATACCGTGTCGCCGCGGCCATGTCTTGTTGCGGAAATGCCTTCCATAGCCGCTCTTGTCACTCAGCGATGCCGCCATTCCGGCGAGCGCTTCTCGATGAAGGCGTCGATGCCCTCGGCGGCGTCCTCGGCCATCATGTTGCAGGCCATCACCTCCCCGGCGAAGGCGTAGGCCTCGTCCAGGGGCATCTGCAGCTGGCGCTGGAACATCGCCTTGCCGGTGCGCACCGCCACCGCGCTCTTGGCGCAGATGCTGGCGGTGAGCTCGGCCACGGCGTCGTCGAGGGCCTCGTCATCGGCGACCCGGTTGATCAGCCCCCAGTCGCGGGCGGTCTCGGCGTCGATGAACTCGCCGGTGAGCAGCATCTCCATGGCGCGCTTGCGGGCCACGTTACGCGACAGCGCCACCGCCGGCGTGGAGCAGAACAGCCCGGCATTGATACCCGAGACGGCGAAGCGCGCCGAGCGTGCGGCCACGGCCAGGTCGCAGCTGGCGACCAGCTGACAGCCTGCGGCGGTGGCGAGTCCCTGCACCCGGGCGATCACCGGCACCGGTAGCTCAACGATGGCCTGCATCACCGCTGCGCAGCGAGTGAAGAGGTCCTGGTAGTAGGCCTTTTCCGGGTTGGCGCGCATCTGCTTGAGGTCGTGGCCGGCGCAGAAGGCGCGCCCTTCAGCGGCGATGACCACGCAGCGTACGCGGGTATCCTGGGTGAGCCCTTCAAGGGCTTCCTGCAGTGCCGTCAGCATCTCCTCAGAGAGGGCATTGAAGCTTGCCGAGCGGTTGAGGGTCAGCGTGGCCACGCCGGCCTCGTCGTGGCGCAGCAGGGGGCCATTGGGTTCGCTCATGGCGGATCTCCGGTTGGTTGGCGACGCCCACAGCCTAGCATCGGGGGGAGCGGTACCGAGTTGCGACCAAGGCAGTGTCGATACGCACCGGTGCGCTGGGCCTGACGGAAAGGGTCGCCGTGTCCTGGCGACACGGCGACCCTTTTACTCGAGCCCTTTGGGTGTGGCGGCGGAGATGGCTTACGCCGAGGTATTGGCCTCGGAGTAGAGCACCCGCACCTTGAGGGTGTGTTCTACCTGGCGCAAAGCGTCCAGTGCCTGGGGGCCGTAGGCCTTGTCGACATCGATCACCACATAGCCGACCTTCTCGTTGGTCTGCAGGTACTGGCCGGAGATGTTGATGTCGTTCTCGGAGAGCACCCGGTTGATCTCGGAGAGCACACCCGGCACGTTGTCGTGAATATGCAGCAGGCGATGCTTGTCCGGGTGGGCCGGCAGGGCGACCTCCGGGAAATTGACAGAGGTGACGGTGGTGCCGTTGTCGGAGTAGGTGATCAACTTCTCGGAGACCTCGATGCCGATGTTTGCCTGGGCCTCCAGTGTGGAGCCGCCCACGTGAGGGGTCAGGATGACATTGTCGAGGCCGCGCAGCGGGCTGACGAACTCCTCGTCGTTGCCCTTGGGCTCCACGGGGAAGACGTCGATGGCGGCGCCGTTGAGGCGGCCGGCCTCGAGTGCCTCGGCCAGGGCCTCGATCACCACCACGCTACCGCGGGAGGCGTTGATCAGGATGCCGCCCTGCTTCATGCGGGCGATCTGCTCGGCGCCGATCATCCAGCGAGTGGAGGGCAGTTCCGGCACGTGCAGGCTTACCACGTCAGCGCGGCCGAGGAGCTCGTTGAGGCTCGCGACCTGGCGGGCGTTGCCCATGCCCAGCTTGGCCACCACGTCGTAATAGATGACGTCGAAGCCAAGCGACTCGGCCAGTACCGAGAGTTGCGAGCCGATGCTGCCATAGCCGACGATGCCGAGGGTCTTGCTGCGGGCCTCATGGGAGTTCTTCGCCGATTTCAGCCAGCCACCGCGGTGGGCGCGGGCGTTCTTCTCGGGGATACCGCGCAGCAGCATGATCGCCTCGGCCAGCACCAGTTCGGCGACCGAGCGGGTGTTGGAGTAGGGGGCGTTGAACACCGGGATACCGCGCACCAGGGCAGCGTTGAGGTCGACCTGGTTGGTGCCGATGCAGAAACAGCCCACGGCCACCAGCTTCTCGGCGGCAGCGAAGACCCGCTCATTGAGCTGGGTGCGCGAGCGAATGCCGATGAAGTGAACATCGCGGACCTTCTCGAGCAGCGCCGCCTCGTCCAGGGAGGTGGTCAGGTACTCGATGTTGGTGTATCCCGCGTTGTGTAGATTGTCCACCGCGCTCTGGTGGATGCCCTCGAGCAGCAGGATCTTGATCTTGCTCTTGTCCAGGGACGTCTTGGCCATGGTCGAATCAACCCCTTCCGGCGCGAGCCGCATGCAGTGTCAGGTAGGTGAGAAGCGGACAATCCTACCACAGGAGCCCGATGAGCCAGGATGAAAAAGCTGCGAGCCATGATGAAGCGCTTGCATGTTCCTCGATTCGGGGCCGGGGCAGACGCCACCCCGGGGGGAGTGTGTATACTGACGACTTTCGGTAATCCTGACTGAGTCGAGGACCTTGGCAGAAATAACCATGGCAGAACGTAACGAGCGGCCGGATGGCCCCCAGGCAGGCGATACGGCCCCTCCGGATTTCGCCGCCACCGTCGAGCGTCTGGAGCGGCTGGTGGAGCGTCTGGAGTCCGGCGAGCTGTCGCTGGAGGGGTCCCTTTCCGCCTTCGAGGAGGGCGTCCGGCTGACCCGCGATGCCCAGCGCCGCCTCGACGAGGCTGAGCTCAAGGTCCGCACCCTCACCGAAGGCGCCGAGGGCGGTGTCGAGCTCGAGCCCTTTGCCCCGCCTGTGGAGGACGACGGTGAACGCTGAGACCCTGGCGGCCGGGATGGCCGCAGACCGCGCTCGGGTGGATGCCCACCTCGAGGCGCTCTTTGGCGGCCGCGCGCCGACCGTCGTGAGGCTGGATGCTGCCATGCGTCACGGGGTGCTTGTCGGCGGCAAGCGGCTGCGGCCCGTGCTGGTCTATGCCGCCGGCCGTGCGCTGGGCGTGGGCGATGCCACCCTGGACGCGCCTGCCATGGCCATCGAGCTGGTTCACGCCTATTCCCTGGTTCACGATGACCTACCGGCCATGGACGACGATGATCTTCGCCGGGGCCAGCCGACAGTGCACCGGGCCTATGACGAAGCCACGGCGATCCTCGCCGGCGACGCCCTGCAGGCACTGGCCTTCGAGGTGCTGGCCCGGGCCGACTCCCCACGCCTGCCGGCGATGATCCGGATCCTGGCCGAGGCCGCCGGGCGCGACGGCATGGTGGCCGGCCAGGCGCTGGATATGGCCGCTGTTGGCGGCCATCCCGATGTCGCGGCCCTGGCTGCCATGCACGGTCACAAGACCGGAGCGCTGATCCGTGCCGCGGTGCGTCTGGGCGGGCTCGCCGCGGTGGATGAAACCGACCGGCGCCTGGCCGCCCTGGACGACTACGCTCGGGCCATCGGCCTGGCCTTCCAGATCCATGACGATGTGCTCGATGTGACCGGCGACACCGCTACCCTGGGCAAGGCGTCCGGGGCGGATGCCGCTCGGGACAAGCCGACCTATCCCAGCCTGCTGGGGCTGGAGGCTGCCCAGGCCCGCGCCGCGGCGCTGGTCGACGAGGCCGTCGCCGCCTTGGCTCCACTGGGCGAGGCCGCCGCACCCCTGGAGGCCCTGGCCCGTTACATGATCCAGCGCGCCCACTGACACGACAGATACCCTCATGAAGCTGTTCGATGACATTCCCGTTGAGCGTCCGGCGACGCCGCTGCTCGACACCCTGGACACTCCGGCCGCACTGCGCGCCATGTCCGCCGCGCAGCTGGCGCAGGTGGCCGACGAGCTGCGCGCCTACTTGCTCTACAGCGTGGGCGTCTCCGGCGGTCATTTCGGCGCTGGGCTGGGCGTTGTGGAACTCACCGTGGCCCTGCACCAGGCCCTGGAGACGCCCTTCGACCGCCTGGTGTGGGACGTGGGCCATCAGGCCTATCCCCACAAGATACTCACGGGGCGCCGGGAGGAGATTCCAAGGATCCGCCACTACGGCGGCCTGGCGGCCTTTCCGCGGCGCGCCGAGTCGGAGTACGACACCTTCGGCGTGGGCCACTCCAGCACCTCCATATCGGCGGCCCTGGGCATGGCGCTGGCCGCTCGCGCCAAGGGGGAGGCACGGCGTACCTGCGCGGTGATCGGCGACGGCGCCCTGACGGCGGGCATGGCCTTCGAGGCCCTGGCCCATGCCGGCCACGTCGACGCCAACCTGCTGGTGGTACTCAACGACAACGAGATGTCGATCTCCGAGAACGTCGGCGGCATCGCCAGCTACCTGGCGCGGATCCTGGTCAGTCCGCCCTACATCACCATGCGCGAGGGAGGCAAGAAGGTGCTCTCCCACCTGCCCGGGGCGCTGGAGCTGGCGCGGCGCACCGAAGAGCACATGAAGGGCATGGTCAGCCCGGCGACGCTCTTCGAGGAGATGGGCTTCAACTACATCGGCCCCATCGACGGCCACGACCTGCCGCTGCTTGTGCAGACCCTGCGCAACATGCGCGATCTGGAGGGGCCGCAGTTTCTTCACGTCAAGACCCGCAAGGGGCGGGGCTTCCTGCCCGCCGAGGCCGACCCCATCGGCTATCACGCCATCACCAAGCTGGAGAAGAACGGCGAGACCCCGCCGCCCTTCAAGCCGCCCGCGCCGGTCCGTAAGTCCAAACCCAAGTACTGTAACGTCTTCGGTGACTGGCTGTGCGACATGGCGGCCGCCGACGAGCGGCTGATCGGCATCACGCCGGCCATGCGTGAGGGCTCCGACCTGATCCGCTTCTCCCGGGAGTATCCCGAGCGCTACTTCGACGTGGCCATCGCCGAGCAGCACGCGGTGACCCTGGCTGCGGGCATGGCCTGCGAGGCCATGAAGCCGGTGGTGGCGATCTACTCCACCTTCCTGCAGCGCGGTTACGACCAGCTGATCCACGACGTGGCGGTACAGGCACTCGACGTCACCTTCGCCATCGACCGCGCTGGCCTGGTAGGCGAGGACGGCCCCACTCATCACGGCTGCCTGGATCTCTCCTACCTGCGCTGCATACCGGGGATGGTGGTGTTGGCACCTGCCGACGAGGCGGAGTGCCGCGCCATGCTGAGCGCCGCCTATTACCACCCCGGCCCTGCCGCCGTGCGCTATCCGCGTGGCAGCGGTCCCGGCGTGACCATCCCCACGCATCTCGAGCCCCTTGCCATCGGCCAGGCCGAGACACGCCGCCAGGCCGGTGCCGAGGCCGGCGCGCGAATCGCCCTGCTGGCCTTCGGCAGCCTCAACACGCCGGCCGCCGACGTGGCCGATGCGCTGGACGCCAGCCATCTCAACATGCGTTCGGTGAAGCCGTTGGACCGCGCGGCGGTGCTGGCCGCCGCCGCCGACCACGACCTGCTGGTGACCCTGGAGGAGAACGTCGTAGCCGGCGGTGCCGGCAGCGCCGTCAACGAGTTGCTGATGGCCGAAGGTGTGCAGGTGGCAGTGCTCAATCTGGGCCTGCCCGACGCTTTCGTGGAACATGGCAAGCCCGCCGAGCTGCTGGCCGAATGCGGCCTGGATGCCGAGGGCATCCAGGCGGCGATCCGCGCCCGGCTACCCTGACCCGTCACGCTCTCCCACGAGGTTGCCATGCTGTTCCTGATACTGATCGGTGCCCTGCTGGGGCTTGCCATCGGTGGCCCTATCGGCCTGCTGGTGGGCGCGGTACTGGGCTATTGGCTGGGCAGGCGCCTGAGAAGCCGCCTGATGAAGAAGCTGGTGGGCATCCAGTCGCAGTTCCTGAAGTCGACCTTCGCCGTCATGGGGTGCTTGTGCAAGGCCGATGGCCAGGTCTCCGAGGTCGAGTTGGAAGCCTCTCGGCAACTTTGGGATCGACTGCGGCTCAATGAGACACAGCGGGCGCAGGCGCGCGCGGACTTCACCCGCGGCAAGCGCTCCGACTTCGACCTGGATGCCGAACTGGCCAAGATTCGGCAGATTGCCACGCATCAGCCTGCGCTGCGCCAGGTGTTCCTTCAGGTGCAGCTGGCCGCGGTCGCCGCCGACGGTACGCTGCACCCCGCCGAGCACGAGATGCTCATGCGGGTGGTACGGGGGCTGGGCTGTTCGGAGGCCGAGATTGCCCAGATCGAGGCCATGCTGCGCGGAAGACCCCTCGGTGGGGATGAACATGGACCGTCCCTGGAGGATGCCTACCGGGTGTTGGGCGTGGAGCCCGACGCCAGCGATGCCGAGATCAAGAAGGCCTATCGCCGCCTGATGAGCGAGAATCATCCTGACAAGCTCGCCGCCAAGGGCTTGCCTGAAAGCATGCGCGAGGTCGCCAAGGAGCGCACCAGCGAGATTGGCAGCGCCTATGAGCGCATCCGTAAGGCACGCGAGGCGTGAAGATGGTCAGGCGGAGAAGGGGAGTACCGAGATATAAACCGCGAAATAGTGGAAGATGCTGCCGCCCAGCACGCACAGGTGCCAGATGACATGATTGTAGGGAATGGCGCTGATGGCGAAGAAGATCACGCCCAGCGTATAGGAGAGGCCGCCGGCGATCAGCAGGAGGAGGCCGGCGGTCGGCAGCTTCTCGGTTAGCTCGCCACCGGCGAAGAGAATCAGCCAGCCCATCAGCAGGTAGATGCCGACGCGCAGAACCGTAAAGCGGTTGGGCCAGAGCAACTTGAAGGCGATGCCGGCAAGCGCCAGGGTCCAGACCACGGCGAATAGCGTCCAGCCCGTGGGGCCGCGCAGGTTGACCAGCAGGAAGGGCGTATAGGTGCCGGCGATCAGCAGGTAGATGGCGCAGTGGTCCAGCAGTTGGAACAGTCGCTTGAGACGCGGGTGGCGGACGCTGTGATAGAGCGTCGAGGCGGAATAGAGCAGTACAAGGCTGATGCCGTAGAGGCCGATGCCGGCAATTTTCCAGGGGTCGACGTGCGCCGTCAGGCTGGCCAGCACTATCAGCACCGTGCCACCGGCCAGGCTCAGTGCCGCGCCGATTCCATGGCTGATACTGTGCAGAAGCTCCTCAAGCAGTGTGAAGCCTCGCCCGCTCGTGAAACGTGAGCGTGCCATGGCCGTCCCTCCGTCCTTTTCTACCCTACTTGACCGGCGTGGTGGGCGCCGGGTTCAAACGGCTGAGTGGCTCAGGGTTTGCGTTCGATATCCACATCGTCGGCCTGAGTGAAGTCGCCCAGTGCCATCATGTGGCCAAGCTTGCCGGCCTTGGTGGAGAGGTAGTGCTCGTTGTGAGGGTTGAGCCCGGTGGTCAGCGGAACCCGCTCGATGACGTTGACGCCGGCATCTGTCAGGGCGTCCACCTTGCGCGGGTTGTTGGTCATCAGTCTAAGCGATGCCACGCCCAGGTGTTCGAGCATGGGTACGCAGAGGTCGTAGCGGCGCAGGTCGGCGCCGAAACCGAGCTGCTCGTTGGCCTCCACGGTATCCGCGCCCTGGTCCTGCAGATGGTAGGCGCGGATCTTGTTAAGCAGGCCGATGCCGCGCCCCTCCTGGCGCAGGTAGAGAAGGACCCCGCGCCCCGCCTCGGCGATTCGCTTGAGCGCCTCCTGAAGCTGGTAGCCGCAGTCGCAGCGCATGGAGAAGAGAGCATCACCGGTCAGGCACTCGGAGTGGACACGCCCCAGCACCGGTTCGCCGTTGGCCACGTCGCCTAGCGTCAAGGCGATATGGTCCTTGCCGGTGGCCTCGTCCTCGAAGCCGTGCATGGTGAAGGTGGCCCAGGGAGTGGGCAGCCGGGAGGCGGCGATGAAGCGAATCGTCACAGGGTACCTCGGTGTCTGGCCGCGGCGGTGGGTGCCGGCGGATGGGCCGATCATTCTATCAGGAAGGGACGGCGGGCTCACGAGCGCAGCCCGAAGCGCCATGATCGGGTACAATATGGTCCACATTTCCCGTGGATGATCGCCTGCATGGAACTCAAGAATGATCGCTTTCTGCGCGCCCTGGCGCGTCAGCCTGTAGACCGCACCCCCGTGTGGATGATGCGCCAGGCTGGCCGCTATCTGCCGGAATACCGCGCCAGCCGCGCCGAGGCCGGCGACTTCATGAGCCTGTGTCGCAACCAGGAGCTGGCCTGCGAGGTCACCCTGCAGCCTCTGGAACGCTATCCACTGGATGCTGCCATCCTGTTCTCGGATATTCTCACCATTCCCGATGCGATGGGACTAGGGCTCTACTTCGAGACCGGTGAGGGGCCCAAGTTCCGCAAGCCGGTCCGCACCGCGGCTGAGGTGGAGGCGCTCAAGGCGCCGGATGCCGAGCGCGACCTTGACTACGTGATGCGCGCCGTGTCCACCATCCGCCGGGAGCTGAACGGCCGCGTGCCGTTGATTGGCTTCTCCGGCAGCCCCTGGACGCTGGCCACCTACATGGTGGAGGGCAGCTCCAGCAAGGACTTCCGCCACGTCAAGACGATGCTCTATGACACGCCCAGCGTAATGCATGACCTGCTGGATACCCTGGCCACGGCGGTCACCGACTATCTCAATGCCCAGATTCGTGCCGGTGCCCAGGCGGTGCAGATCTTCGACACCTGGGGCGGCGCGCTCTCCACGCCGGCCTACCTGGAGTTTTCGCTGCGCTACATGGAGCAGATCGTCGCCGGCCTGATCCGTGAACACGAGGGGCGCCGGGTTCCGGTGATCCTGTTCACCAAGAACGGCGGCCAGTGGCTCGAGGACATCGCTCTGGCGGGCTCCGACGCCGTGGGCCTGGACTGGTCCACCGAGCTCTCCAGCGCCCGCGCCCGGGTGGGTCACAAGGTGGCCCTGCAGGGCAACCTTGACCCCAACGTGCTCTTTGCTCGCCCGGCGGCGATTCGCGCCGAGGTGGCACGCATTCTCGAGAGCTACGGTCAGGGACCCGGCCATATCTTCAACCTGGGCCACGGCATCAGCCAGTTCACCGACCCGGATAACGTCACCGCCTTCATGGAGGCGCTCCACGAACTGAGCCCGGCCTACCACCGCAGCATTGCCCATGGCTGAGTGGGCCGGTCTCGGCTGGCTCCAGCGCCTGCACGACCGGCGCCGCCTGTGGGCGGCGCTGGCCGTCTTGGGCGCATTGGTCATTGCCCTGGGCAGCCTGACGCCGGGTAGTCAGATGCCCAGCAACCTGCCCTGGGACAAGGCCAACCACTTCGTCGGCTATGCCGGTCTGGCGGGGCTGATCGGCCTGGCGGGAGTGCGTCTGCCGCTTGCCCTCCTGGTCTCGGTGCTCTACGGCATCGTCATCGAATACGCTCAGATACCGGTGCCCGGTCGCAGCGGTGGCGACTGGGCCGACATTCTGGCCAACGGCCTGGGCGCCGCCTTCGCCGTCGTGCTGCTCTACCTGCTGCGTCACGGGCTTCTGCGACGCCCCTGATTTCTTACGTGCTTCCTGTCTCGTTTGATGCCCCGCACATTTTTTGATGACGGGGCGACCTGCGTTAAGCGCACCGCCATGGTGCCGATCGGGTGGCGGGATGCGCCACGGCGGTGCTCTATCGTCAACCAGATGGCGAGGTTTTTGCTGTTCCAACAGCGTTGAAAGCGACCGATTCCTGGCGTAGAGGAGATGTGGAATGATCTTTGCTGCAATCAAGGCGTATGCCTAGGGCATGCGCGACGATTCGCACAACGCGAATAACATCTCATCATGCGAGGGAAGATCCCCATGCTTAACAATAACAAACTGCTCCTGCTGGCCTCTGCCGGTGCTCTTGCCTTCACGACCTCCTCCGTCGCCCAGGCCTCCACCCTGGACGATACCCGCGACCGCGGCGCGGTTCAGTGCGGCGTCAGTGACGGCCTGCCGGGCTTCTCGGCCCCGGATGACGAGGGCGAGTGGCAGGGCCTGGACGTCGACGTCTGTCGCGCCGTGGCGGCCGCGGTGTTTAGCGATGCCGAGGCGGTGCGCTTCGTGTCGCTCAACGCCGTGGAGCGCTTCACCGCGCTGCAATCCGGCGAAGTCGACGTGCTCTCCCGCAACACCACCTGGACCACCACCCGCGACACCACCCTGGGCCTCAACTTCACCGGGGTGACGTTCTATGACGGTATCGGTTTCATGGTCAACCGCGACCTGGGGCTCACCAGCGCCGAGGAACTCGATGGCGCCGCGATCTGCGTGCAGTCCGGCACCACCACCGAGCTCAACGTGGCCGACTACTTCCGCGCCAACGGCATGGAGTTCGACCCCATCGTCTTCGACACCTCCGAGCAGACCGTGGGCGGTTACGAGGCTGGCCGCTGCGACGTGCTGACCTCCGATACCTCCCAACTGGCGGCGCTGCGCATTCAACTCGCCGAGCCTGACGCCTCCATGATCCTCCCGGAGATCATCTCCAAGGAACCGCTGGGGCCGGTGGTGCGCCAGGGCGACGATCAGTGGTTCAACATCGTCAAGTGGTCGCTGTTTGCCATGCTCAACGCCGAGGAGATGGGCATCACCCGCGACAATGTCGACGAGATGCTCGACTCCGGGGACCCCGATATTGCGCGTCTGCTGGGCCAGGACGGCAACTATGGCGAGGGCATGGGCCTCTCCGCCGACTGGGCCTACCAGATCATCAGTCAGGTAGGTAATTACGGCGAGAGTTTCGAGCGTAATGTCGGTATGGACTCCCCGCTGGAGATCGAGCGAGGCATTAACGCCCTGTGGACCGAGGGCGGCATCCAGTACGCTCCGCCGATTCGCTGAGTGGCCTGCCCCGATGCCTTTCGGCGTCGGGGCGCCGACCTGACTGCCGTCCCGGGGATCCCGGGCCGGCAGACCTGAATGCTGCTTGACGGATCCAGGCGGAGACCCTTCCCATGTCCACCCGACCCCAGGCCCGACCGGCGGGTCCCAAGCCGCCGTTCTGGCGTGACCCTGCCAAGCGGGCGCTGATCTTCCAGCTACTGCTGGTGGCCGCCGTGGCTGCCTTCTTTGTCTACATCGTTGGCAATACCCAGGCGAACCTCGCCCAGCGCGGGATCACCACCGGCTTCGGCTTTCTCAGTAACACAGCGGGCTTCGGCATCGTCCAGAGCCTGATCGACTACTCCTCACAGAGCACCTACGGTCGTACCTTCCTGGTGGGGCTGCTCAATACCCTGCTGGTGTCGGCCCTCGGCGTGCTGGCGGCGACGATTATCGGTTTCACCGTTGGCATCGCCCGGCTTTCGCCCAATTGGCTGATTGCCAGGCTGGCCAATGGCTATATCGAAATCTTCCGCAACATCCCGCTGCTGCTGCAGATCTTCTTCTGGTACTTCGCCGTGCTGCGTACCCTGCCGAGCCCCAGGGACAGCATCTCCCTGGGCGAGGCGGTGTTCATCAACGTGCGCGGCCTGTTCCTGCCGGAGCCGCTCTTCGAGTCAGGCTTCG
>CAYWBG010000043.1:0-16525 GCA_964456005.1 uncultured Halomonas sp. | reverse complement strand
GCGGGCGTCACGGCGAGCCGGGGCCGGCGAGGGGCGACTGGGCACCGCTCACCGACGGCCCGGAGGACGAGGTGATCGGCGCGGTGCTGCGCTCGCGGGTCGGCGTGAAGCCGATCTTCGTCTCGCCGGGGCATCGGGTGTCGCTGGCCACGGCGCTGGCGTGGGTGACGGCCTGCCTGCGCCGCACCAAACTGCCGGAGCCGACCAGGCTTGCCGACCGGCTCGCGTCACGCAAGTCCTAGATGATATCCAGGGGCTCCTTTCTGCCGGGCGCCGGGAAGGCGGCGTCGAGGCGGTTCAGCGTCTCGTGGGTGAGCTCGATCGTCAGCGCCCCGGCGTTCTGCTCGACGTGCTCCAGGCCAGTAGCCTTGGGGATGGCGATCACGTCACGATGGCCATCGAGGGGACGGATCGCCCAGGCCAGCAGCAACTGGGTGGGGGTGATGCCGAGCGAGGAGGCGATCTCGAGTATCTCGGGGTGGGTGAGCAGGTCCCGGCGCAGGCTGCCGGCCTGGGCCAGCGGCGAGTAGGCCATGGTGGGAATGCCGTGATCTCGCTGCCAGGGAAGCAGGGAGTGCTCGATGCCCCGGGAGCCCAGGTGATAGAGCACCTGGTTGGTAGCGCAGTTCTCGCCGCCGGGCAGCGAGCGCAGCGCGGCCATCTCGTCGACGTCGAAGTTGGACACGCCGAAACGGCGGATCTTGCCCGCCTCATGCAGTCGCTCGAAGGCCTCCAGGCTCTCTTCCAGGGGAATGTCGCCCGGCCAGTGCAGCAGGTAGAGGTCCAGATGGTCGGTGTTCAGGCGTTTCAGGCTCGCCTCACAGGCGGCGATGGCAGTGTCGCGCCCGGCGTTCCAGGGGTAGACCTTGGAGACCAGGAAGGCTTCATGGCGTCTGCCCACTAGCGCCTCACCGACCACGTCCTCTGCGCCGCCGTCGGCATACATCTCGGCCGTGTCGATCAGGGTGAGCCCCATGGACAGACCGTGCTGAAGGGCACGCACCTCATCCTGGCGAGGCGCTAGCCCCTCGCCCATGTACCAGGTGCCCTGGCCGATGGCGGGAACCTCGATGGCGGGCGCATGGGCGGTGGCAGGCAGCGTGACGCTGGGCGATGAGCTGGCTTCCATGATGATGGTCTCGGCGAGGGGAGTTTGTGGCACGATAGCAGAGCGCGGCCGCTGATGCCGACCCGGGCCGAGGCTGACGTCGTTGTGCGCTACCGACTTTGCAATCGGCAGGCCAAGGGCTGACCATAGAACACCATTTCTACCGAGTCCTGTCATGCCTGCTCCGTCGTCACCGGCTCTGGCCGATACCCGCGCCTGGGTCGAGACCTTCGTGGTCGCCCGCAACGTCTGCCCCTTCGCCGGCCGCGAGGTAGGCCGCGATTCCATCCGCTATGCGGCGGTGGACGCCAGCGACTGGGAGCGCGCCCTGCTGGCGCTAATGGCCGAGTGCGAGCGGCTCGACGATGACCCAGCGGTCGAGACCACCCTGCTGGTGCTGAACCCGGGACTCGAGGCGTTCGAGGACTATCTCGACTTCCTGACCATCGCCGAGGTGCTACTGGCCGAGCACGGCTACGAAGGCACCTACCAGCTGGCCAGCTTCCACCCGGACTACTGCTTTGAGGGGGTGGACGACTCGGATCCCGCCAACTTCACCAACCGTTCGCCCTGGCCGATGCTGCACCTGTTGCGAGAGGCAGGACTGGAGCAGGCGATCGAGCACTACCCGGACCCCGAGGCCATTCCCGAGCGAAACGTGGCCGCCATGCGCGAGCTGGGCCGGGTGGCGCTGAATGATGCCCTGTCGACGCTGCGTGACGGCAAGCGTTGACGTTGGCGATGGCCACTCCGGTGTGGTCCGGCTAGGCTCGACACCTTCTACGACTATCCAGGAGTAAATGGCATGCGACAGGTAACCCGTGCCGGCGAACCGGTGGACGTGGCCGGCGATTTTCCGGCCGTGGGCCAGGCGGCTCCCCCCCTGAGCCTGACCAACATCGACATGGCCGATGTGACGCTTGCCGACTTCGCCGGCAAGCGCAAGGTGCTCAACATCATTCCCAGCGTTGATACGCCGACCTGTGCCATGTCGACGCGCCATTTCAATGAGCTGGCCTCCCAACTGGATAACACCGTCGTGCTGGTGGTCTCCGCCGACCTGCCCTTTGCTGCGCGACGCTTTTGCGGGGCCGAGGGGCTGGACAACGTCGAGACCCTCTCCACCTTTCGCTACCCGGCGTTCCACCGGGACTGGGGGGTCGATCTCTGCAGCGGTGTGATGGCCGGGCTCTGCGCAAGGGCGGTGGTGGTGCTCGACGAGAACGACCGGGTCATCCACGCCGAGCTGGTGCCGGAGATCAAGCAGGAACCCGACTACGAGGCGGCGACGAAAGCGCTCAACCGAGAGGCGTCTACACTGTAGTGGCCATTCATCCCATCATGACCATCCATAACGGAGAGTGACTCATGAGCATTAACAAGACGGCTTCCGCTCGCTGGCAGGGCAGCATCAAGAACGGCAAGGGCACGGTGTCCACCGAGAGTGGCGTGCTCAAGGAAGCGCCTTATGACTTCCGTCAGCGCTTCGAGGGAGAGGCAGGATCCAACCCGGAAGAGCTGATCGGTGCCGCCCATGCCAGCTGCTTCTCCATGGCCCTGTCACTGATCCTGGGCGATGCCGGCATGGAGGCCGAGAGCATCGACACTACAGCCACGGTCACCCTGGCTGAAGACCGGGAAGGCGGCTTCCATATTCCGAGCATTCACCTGGTGACCCGGGTGAAGATGCCGGGGGCCCATAAGGAGACCTTCGAGGAGTGTGCGGAGAAGGCGAAGGGGGGCTGTCCAGTCTCCAAACTCTTCAATGCCGATATCACCCTGGAGGCCACCCTGGAGAGTTGACCCGCACCTGGCGCGACTTCCTATGGCGCGACTTCCGACGGCCACCTCCGGGTGGCCGTCGGCGTGTCAGGGGGCCTGTCCGCCGGTCTCCGGCTCGGTGCTGTCGGCCGGCGGCCGGCTACGGCGGTCCACGGCGGCCTTGACCAGGGCGCGGATCAGGCGTTGCTGGGGCCGGTTGAAGATCAGCCACTCCGGGTGCCACTGCACGCCGATCAGGAAGTCGTGGTCCCGAGACTCGATGCCCTGGACCAGACCGTCGCGATCACGGGCGACAATCTCGATGCCGCGTCCGGCCTGCTGCACCGCCTGGTGGTGCAGGCTATTGATGCGGCACCAGGTGACCCTCAGGATGCGGTGCAGCTTGCTGGCGCCGACGATGTCGACGGTCTTGCGAGGCAGCACCGTGCGGCGGCGTTTGAGCCCTTCGTGGGTGGTGTAGATGTCCGGGTCCAGCGTGCCCCCCAGGTGGACGTTGATCAGCTGGGCGCCGCGACAGATCCCCAGCACCGGGATGCCCTCGGGGATGAAGCGCTCGAGCAACTCCAGTTCGAGCTCGTCGCGCTGGGGGTCAAGACGGACGTCGAGTCGCACCTCGCTGTTGTAGAGGTGCGCCTGGATATCGTCGCCGCCACCGATGATGAGCCCGTCGAGCCGCTCCGGCCAGGGCCGCGAAGGAGACAGTCGCCAAGGGCGGCCCCCGTGGCGCCACACCGCGAACCAGTCGAAGAGCCAGGCGATATGACTCTTGCGGTCGGAAGTGGTGATGCCAATCAGCGGCCGGGGCAGGGCATCACGACTCACGTGGCCCCCACCCAGCCGCGCATTCTCAGCCACCAGCGTGCCAGGGGCGAGCGGGTGTGCTTGGCTACGTAGCCGGCGCAGCGCTTGGCCAGCAGCTCTCGGTCGGCGGCAAGCTTCTCCACCTCCAGCCAGCGGTTCCACTCGGTGGCCGAGCCCCAGCCTGGCTCCGAGAGGCGGGCATCAGGGAGCCGATAATGGAAGGTGGGCCTCGCCTTGACCAGCTTGTTCTGGAAAAGCTCGTGGGGATAGTCAGGCCGCAGGTGGGCAAACAGCGGTGTCATGTCCAACTCGCGGTTGCGGGTCGGGTTGTCGGCCAGGTAGTCACGAATCAGGGTATCGATATCCGGAGTGTAGCTTGTGGCCATTATCTTGAGGGCATAGGGCTTGGGAAAGGGATTGGCATGGGGCAGCACTTCGCGGGTGATATCCACGTCGATCTGCTCGCGTAGCCACTCGGCGCTGAGCAGGTAGGCGCGCAGGTGAGCGAGCAGACTCTCGGCCTCGAAACTGGGGGCTTCCGGGTTGAGGTGCAGTCCGAAGCCGAAGAGCAGGCTGGCATCGGTGCCCTTGGCGCCCTGGGTGCGCAGGGTTTCGAAGAGAGCGTCGAGCATATCGAGCTCGTTCCAGGGAACCGGGGGGCAGATGACTTCGGTGGGCACCAGGCCGGTCACCATGTCGCCGATCAGTTCACGGGTGCGGGTATGGAAGTCCACGCGCATCTGGTGTCGCTGTCGTTCCCAGTCGGTATCGTCCTTGGGGCCCGCGTTGATCACGGTGTCGTCCGGGTGGGCATACTGGGTGTCGAGCTCGATGACGAAATCCCCCCAGCGCGTGCCTTCCACCTTGAGACGGTGGGGGCTCTTCACCGCCACGATGCCCCCGAACAGGTGGCAGACCAGGTCGGCGGTATCGCGAGGCGGTAGCCCGGCGAACTCGATCTCGACACCGACACGGCGAGTCTCGCCGTCGGCGTTAAGCGGTTCGGGTGGCGGTAGCGGCGTCATGACGGCATCCTGTGCGTGACATGGGGCGAAAGCCGAGCCTACCACAGCGCGAGAACCGCGACAGGCTCCCCCAGCGCCCTTCCGCGTCATTCCATGGAGAACCGATGTTGCCCAGCTCCTGCCATTCTGGCCCGCCGCTCCCGATTCACTGTTTGCCGCCGCACTGGCTGTGGGTACTGCCGCTTTTGCTGGTGGGGCTGCTGCTGGGCGGTCCGGCCCAGGGCCAACAGTTGGGCCTTCCCGGACTCCCCGGGCTGGTCAGCGAAGAGGCGGCGCAGGAGCACGACCCCGAGGCCTTCCAGGACGCTCTGGAGAGGGTGATCACCACCCTGGAAGATGCCGAGCAGCGCGGCGCTCTGTTGGAGAATCTGCGCGATCTGAAGCAGGTGCAGGGAGAAGCCGCGGAGGATCGCACCCTAGCGCCCCGCCAGGGCCTGCTGGGTGCCCTGGCCGAGACCCTGAGCGACCTGGGTGAGCAGGCCGAGCACGGCGGTACGCCGCTGGACCAGTGGGAGGGCCAGCTCGAGCAGGGCTGGGAGGATCTGAGCAACCTGGTCAGGGATACGGAAAATACCGACCTGATGCGCTTTCTCGTCGAAGCGGTGGTCCTGCTGGGCATCTGGGGATGCCTGCTGGTGATCCTGATCGCCTTTGGGCGGCGGGTGGTCAAACGGCGTGGCTGGCCGCTGGACCTGCCCCGGGAGCCTCGCGGCGGACTGCTGGTGGTGCACTTCCTGCGCCGCATGCTGCCGTGGCTGCTAGCGTTTGCCCTGGTGCTGGGTGTCGCTCAGCTGGTCCCTGATAGCTCCGGCCGGGTCATGGCTCTGGTGGTGGCCTATGTAGCGCTGTGCGGGCGCACCCTCTCGGTGGTGGTCGAGACCTTTGTCTCGGTGTTCACCCGCGGCCACCGCTTCGTGGCCGTGCAGATCCTGCAGAACCGCGCCCTGCGCCAGCTGTTCCTGATCGGCGCCCTGGTGGCCCTGGGGGACGCCTTCAACTCCACGCGTCTCTCCGGGCTGCTCGGCGACGAGCTGTCGGGGCTGCTCTCGGTGCTGGCCAATATGCTGGCGGCACTGATCAGCGTGCGCTTCATCCTGGTCTTCAAGCGGCCCATTCAGCACATCATCCGCAACCGTCCCTGGCACGAGCGTCGCGATCACCGCGGCAGCGCCGGCGTGGTGCAGGTGCTGGGAAGCCTGTGGCACATACCGGCCCTGCTGCTGGTGGGGGGCTCGCTGGTGGCGATCTTCGTTACCGGCGGCGACGTGGGCACGGCCCTAGCGCGCTCGATCATCTCGGCCTCCCTGCTGGTGCTGGCGCTGGTGGTGACCGGCTTGGTCCGTCGCCACGGCGAACGGCGCAAGCGCCAGCAGAGGCGTCGTCGGGTCAGTCAGTACCGTCAGCGTCTCGAGCGTTTCGGCTATGTGCTGGCTCATGCCGCTGCCTGGCTGGCTTTCGCCGAGCTCTCGCTGCAGGTGTGGGGGGGGTCCCTGATCGGCCTCGGCCAGCAGGGCGTGGCCAGCGCGCGTATCGGCCAGGCCCTGCTGGCCCTGGCGTTCACCCTGATGCTGGCCTGGCTGGCATGGATCTTTGCCGATACCGCCATCCAGCGGGCCATGACCAGTTCGGCCCGCTCACGGGGACGCCGAGTCAATCAGGCCCGCGCTCAGACCATCACGCCGATGATTCGCAACGTGATCTTTATCACCATCGTGATCATCGCCAGCATCGTCGGCTTGGCCAATCTGGGGGTTAACGTCACGCCGCTGCTGGCGGGTGCCGGTGTGATCGGCCTGGCCATCGGCTTCGGGGCCCAGACCCTGGTGCAGGACCTGATCACCGGGATCTTCATCCTCATCGAAGACTCCATGGCGGTGGACGACTTCGTGCAGATCAACGGCCACATCGGCACGGTGGAGGGGCTGACCCTGCGCACCGTGCGCCTGCGCGACCTGGATGGGGTCGTGCATATCATCACCTTCAGCCGTATCGAGTCGATCCATAACATGTCGCGTCAATTCGGCATCGCCCTGATGAAGATCCGCATCCCCTTTGACATGAAGATCGACGACGCCATTACCCTGATGCAGGAGACCGCCCAGACGCTGCGCAAGGATCCGATGATGCGCCACCACATCTGGTCGCCGATCGAGATGCAGGGTATCCAGGCCTTCGAAGATGGCTGCCCGATCCTGCGCATGCGCTTTCGTACCGCCCCCGAGATGCAGTGGGACGTGGCCCGCGCCTTCAACCTGCTGCTGCGTCAGCGCATGGAGGAGCAGGACATCGATCTGGGCATACCGCGGCTCAGTGTCAGCATGGAGGGTCGTGGCGGCGGCCGCCTGGACGGCAGCAGCGAGCGTGGCGACGGCCGCGATGCCAGCGGGCGTGAAGCCGGCGAGGCGGGTGTGGCCGACCCTGGGGGAGATACCAATTCCCGCGGCGCTTCTCCGGATCCCGGCAAATGATCAGCGTAGACCGCGCCGACACGCTCTCCCTGCGCATCTCCCGGGTGCTGCAGGAGGAGACGGCTCACCAGCTCGATCTCTACCTGTTCGTGCCCGGGGAGCTGGGCCTGGGGCCCAATGTGCTCGCCGAGGAGGCGTTCTACCACGCGGCGATTCATGTGAAGCGCACCTACTACAGCGATCGCTACCGGCTGCCTCTGGTGCTCAGTCGCCTCGCCGAGCGTGGACGGCTCGATCCCGACCAGTATCGACTGGGCATGAGCCTCTACGCCTACCAGTACGTGGTGGCCCTGGAGGGCTCCAACCAGCCGTTACTGGAGGCCGCGCGCCGGGTCCGCCGCGCCGAGAAGGCCACCGCCGGCAAGGAGAAGGCCAAGGCCAGCCAGGAAACACCCGCTTCCGGCAAGGGGGGAACCCCGACCCAGCCCGAGACGAGCGAGGCCGCCGGCAGCCAGACGAAGGAGCGCAGCGCCGAGAAGACGGAAACCTCTCTGGAGACGCGTCTCGAGGAACACGCCGAACTGGCCATGGGTATTCTCAAGCGGCTGCGGCGCCAGCGGCCCACCGAGGAGAGCCTGAGCCGCTACTACGTCACCATCGACAACTACCTCTCCTGGTTCACCGAGCAGCGCCTGCTGGCGCTGGTGGCCAGTCTCCCCAGGGGGGCGCGCTTTCGCGAGATCCGCAAGCGGCTGTTGGCGATCTGCCAGGAGGAGAGCGCTTACCGCGAGGCCAAGGAGTACAACTCCGAGCGGGTGACTCGGGACCCGACGCGGATGTCCAACAAGATGCGCCTGCTGCGCCGGCTGATCGAATACCCGGTGACCCTCAAGCAGAAGACTCAGGAACTCGGCGGCGGTGAGCAGAAGGCGGTCAAGGCACTGGCCACCGCGGTGGTGATGGTGTTCGTGTCCCTGGGGCTGCTGCGGGTGCGTGACACCCTCGCCGATATTACCGCGCTGTTCGTCTTGGCCATGGCGGTGATCTATGCCCTGCGCGAGGTATTCAAGGATGATCTGCGCAATACCCTGTGGCGCCTTCTGCGCCGTGGGCGCCCCAAGTGGCGCCGGCAGTATCTGGACCCCACCCGCAACGTGCCGGTGGGTCACCAACTGGAGTGGTTCGACTACGAGCGCTTCCTCAAGCTGGATGAGGAGATCCAGCGGGTGCGCAAGCGCAGCGTGGCTCAGCGCGAGGAGGTCGTGCTGCACTACCGCTCCCGCTCGCGGATGTCGCCGACCCGCTTCCTAAGCGGGTATGAGCACACCCGTGAGACACTGACGCTGGACCTGGCGCCGCTGGCCCGGCTGATGGACAAGGGCAGCCACCGGGTCTATCGACTGGAGGAGGGGCAGGTGGTGCGCGAGGAAGTCGAGAAGCGCCACCTGATTAACCTGGTGATCCGCGAGGTTCAGGGAGACCGACCGCCTAGCCTGCAGCGCTGGAAGGTGGTGATGAGCCGCTCGCGGATCGTCGACGTGGAGCTCGTCCACGCCGAGGGGCCTGGCCAAGCGTCGGGGTCAGACTCTTAAATCGTCTTAGGCGGGGTGGCCATCAGTTCCCCCCTGACTCCCGGCGGGTTCGACTACCCCGTTCATCAGGGTCTCGAGCAGGCTGTCGAGCAGCTCGGAGGCGCCGAAGCGGAAGTGCCCGGGAGTGAGCCAGCCGGGGCCCATCAGTCGGGCGGCCAGCTGCAGGTAAGCCAGGGCATCCTCGGTGGTACGCACGCCACCGGCGACCTTCAGGCCGACCTCCTGCCCGCTGTCGCGAATGACCTGCAGCAGGGTCTCGGCGGCCTCCAGATTGGCGTTGACCGCCCCCTTGCCGGTGGAGGTCTTGAGGAAGTCGGCGCCGCCCTCGATGGCCAGTTCGCCGGCCCGGCGGATCAGTGCGGGGTCCTTCAGCTCGCCGGTTTCCAGGATCACCTTGAGCCGTGCGTCGCCGGACGCCTGTTGGCAGCAGGCCACCAGCTCGCGACCGGTCTCCTCGTCGCCGGCCAGCAGGGCGCGCCAGGGGAACACCACGTCCACTTCGTCGGCACCGGCGGCCGCTGCCTCACGGGTCTCGCGGGCGGCGGCCATGATGTCATCATTGCCGTGGGGGAAGTTGGTGACCGTGGCCACCTTGACCTTGCCTCCCAGCTCCAGGGCCTGAAGCGTGCGCCGAGCAGTCGTCACGAAGGCGGGATAGACACAGACAGCGGCAGGGGTGCCGAAGGGTGTCTTCACGCGTCGGCACAGCGACTCGATGCCCGTGTCACTGTCGTCGTCGTTGAGGCTGGTCAGGTCCAGCAGGGAAAGGGCTTGTCGAGCGGCTCGTTGCAGATCGGTCATGCATGCACCATGGGGAAAGTGAGCGAATTGGCGAAGCGCGGCAGTCGGGGTGCAGCTCGGTACACCTCCCGGCGGAACGGCAGGATCTAGCGCGGTGTGAAACCTATCTTATCATCTGTTACGTTTCTAACGTTTTCGATTCGACTGTCTCGACGACAGATGCCGATGCCCCCTGCAGCCCCGACCTTCGGCCCGATGGGTGAACAGCGTTGAGGAAAACTCCGGTTGGATCAAGGCGCGAGGCATCCGGCATTGCTATCTTCTCATGAATGACAGTCACCCTAGCGGGGCTGTCCGACTCCGGAATCGTTAGACGGCGACCCGCGCGGGTCGCCCCTACACAACGCTCAGAGGACGCGCCATGCAAGCTGCAGACATCATGACCCGCAACGTTATCACCGTAGAGCCCGGCAGCGAGGTGCGCGAAATTGCCACCCTGCTGATGGAAAACGGCATCAGTGCCGTGCCCGTGGTGAGTGAAGACGGCAAGGTACTGGGTATCGTCAGCGAGGGGGACCTGATGCGGCGCGTCGAGAAAGACGGCCGTCGCAAATCCTGGTGGCTGAGGCTGGTCGCCGGCCACGATCCTGCCGACTACGTGAAAACCCACGGACGTCTTGCCCATGAGGTGATGACCCGTAACCCGATCACGATCGATGAGGAGATGCCGCTGCACAAGATCTCCACCCTGCTCGAGAAGCACGGTATCAAGCGCGTGCCGGTGGTGAAGGATGGCCAGTTGGTGGGCATCGTCAGCCGTGCCAACTTGTTGCGTGGTTTCTCGGTGAGCGAGCCAGAGGCCAGCGTCAGCGCCGATGATCGCGAGATTCGCGAGGCGATCCTCAAGGAAGTGGACAAAAACACCGGCGTGATGGTTGACCGCCTCAATGTCATCGTCACCGAGGGGCGTGTGCAACTCTGGGGGCTGGTGGAGAACCAGGAAGAGAAAATGGCGGTGCAGGTCGCCGCCGAGAACGCCGGAGGCGTCAAGGCGGTGGAGAACAACCTGGGCTTCGTTCCCAGGGGTGTCGGCAGCGTGTAGTCATACGCCGCAATAAGGCAACAAGAGAATGTCGTTGGGGCGGCCGGCCGGCCGCCCCACTGCGTCAAGGACAGCCAGTTGCTGACCGGTGCACGGTGCTCAGGCCTTGCTGGCGGGCGCCGTTTGGCTCGCGGCCAGATGGTCGAGTGCCGCCTTCAGGTTGGCCAGGCTGCGCTGGCGGTCCTGCAGCTTCTCGAGGCCGAACAGGCCGATGCGGAAAGTCTGGAAGTTCTCCCCCTCGTCGCACATCAGCGGCACGCCGCCGGCGACCTGCACACCCGCTTCGGCGAACTTGCCGACGATCTTGCCATCCTCGGTGTAGCTGACCACCACTCCCGGTGCCTCGAAGCCTGGCGCGGCCACGCTGCGATAGCCATAGTCGGCGAGCAGTTTACGCACGGCGTCACCCAGCGCCTGCTGCTGATGTTTTACCCGCTCCAGGCCGTGGACGTCGATCTCGACCATCACGTCGCGCAGCTTGACCAGCCCGTCGGTGGGCAGGGTGGCATGATAGGCGTGGCCGCCGGCCTCGTAGGTCTCCATGATCGAGAGCCATTTCTTGAGATCGCAGGCAAAGCTGGAACTGGTGGTCTGCTCGATGGCCTCCCGGGCACGGCCTGAGAGCATGACCATGCCGCAGCAGGGGGAAGCGCTCCAGCCCTTCTGAGGGGCGCTGACCAGTACATCGACGCCCAGGTCGTGCATGTCGACCCAGATGGTGCCCGAGGCGATGCAGTCGAGCACCAGCAGGCCGCCTACCTCATGGATGGCGCCGGCCACACGCCGGATGTAGTCGTCGGGCAGGATGATCCCGGCGGAGGTCTCTACGTGAGGCATGAAGACGATATCGGGACGCCGGTCATGGATTGTCTCGATGACCTCCTCGATGGGGGCCGGGGCGAAGGGTGACGTAGGGTCATTGCCGTCGAGGCGACGCGCCTTGAGCACATCGGTCTCGGCGGGAATCCCGCCCATTTCCAGGATCTGGCTCCAGCGGTAACTGAACCAGCCATTGCGTATCACCAGGCAGTGGCGCTGCTCGGCGAACTGGCGGGCCACCGCCTCCATGCCGAAGGTGCCGCTGCCCGGTACGATGACCGCGCTGTGAGCGTGGTAGACCCGCTTCAGGTTGCTGGAGATGTCGCACATGACGTCCTGGAAGCGAGCCGACATGTGGTTCAAAGCACGATCCGTATAGACCACCGAGTATTCGAGCAGCCCATCCGGGTCGACGTCGGGTAGCAATCCGGGCATGGTGTTCTCCGTAGTGATTCCAGGCCTTCATGAACGAAGGATAATGCGTGATTCGAGCATATGCCCATTTGCCAACGGGGGCCAGCGGTGGCGAGCACGCGAGCGGCCACTCAACACATCCGACCCGACGCAGATCGATGCACGCCTCAAGGGTGGCAGTAGTAGAGTTTCGCCGGAAGAATATTGAGGAGCTCGAAATCGCACTCCACCTCGGAGAAAACGCGACGCAGGTCGGGCAGTACGCGCGACGAGAATTGATAGATCAGCATGGAACCCTGGGGAGCAAGCGCATCCAGGCTGCCCTTGAGGATGGACTCGCGGCTTTCCGCCGGCATGGTGCTGAAGGGGATGCCGGCCAGCACGTAGTCGGCCGGCGGAAGCCCCAGGCGCTCCAGCTCGGCCTGGACGGTCTCGGCCGAGCCCTTGACCACCTGCAGCCGAGGGTCGGGCAGCGACTGCTCGAGAAAATCGACGAAGTCCTGGTTGGTTTCCAGCACCACCAGCGTCGATTCCGGCGGCATGCGGCGCAGGAGCTCGCGGGTGATGGTCCCGACCCCGGGCCCGTACTCGACCACGACCCGGGTATTCTCCCAGTCGATGCGCTCGATCAACCGTCGAACCAGGAAGGGAGAGCTGGGGATAATCGACCCCAGCATGCGCGGATGTCTGAAGAAGTTGCGGGCGAAGAGCGATAGCTGGGCGCGTCTTCCGTTTCCTGCCAAGGCGACGGGTCGGTCTTCCGCTGTCATGGGCATGCCTCCTGATGCGAAGAGAATGAAGCCTCCTTCCACTCTAGGCCTACAGAGGCGAGTGGGAAAGGGAGTGCTTCGCAAGTTGTTGCCGATAGTGGCCCTTAATCCGCCTGTGCCGCCTGGATGGCGGTCAGGGCGATGGTGTAGACGATGTCGTCGACGAGTGCGCCGCGGGAGAGGTCGTTCACCGGCTTGTTGAGGCCCTGCAGCATGGGCCCGACGCTGACCACCCGCGCGCTGCGCTGTACCGCCTTATAGGTGGTGTTGCCGGTGTTGAGGTCGGGGAAGACGAATACCGTGGCGCGACCCGCTACCGGCGAGTCCGGCGCCTTCTGGCGGCCGACGCTCTCGATGGCCGCGGCGTCGTACTGCAGCGGGCCGTCGATCAGCAGTTGTGGGGATTGTTCCCTGGCCAGGTGCGTGGCCTGGCGGACCTTCTCGACATCGGCACCGGAGCCGGACTCGCCGGTGGAGTAGCTGATCATTGCCACTCTGGGCTCGATGCCGAAGGCCTGGGCGGAGCGGGCGCTCTGCAGGGCGATCTCGGCCAGGGCCTCGGCGTCCGGGTCGGGGTTGACCGCGCAGTCGCCGTAGACCACCACTTGCTCGGGCAGCAGCATGAAGAAGATCGATGACACCTGGGCATAGCCCGGTGCGGTCTTGATCAACTGGAAGGCCGGGCGCACGGTGTTGGCGGTGGTATGGATGGCCCCGGAGACCAGGCCGTCCACCTCGTCGAGCTGCAGCATCATGGTGCCGAGCACCACGTTGTCGTGGAGCTGCGCCTCGGCGGTGAGTGCGTTCACCTTGCCGCTGCGCCGCTCCACCATGGCCTCCACGTAGCGCTCGCGGATACTGTCGGGGTCGATGATTTCGAGCCCTTCCGGCAGCTCGATGCCGCGGTGGCGAGCCACCTCCTCGATCTCCTCGCGCTTGCCGAGCAGCACGCAGCGGGCCAGGCCGCGGCGTTGGCAGATGGCGGCGGCTTCCACGGTGCGCGGCTCGCTGCCCTCGGGCAGGATGATGCGCTTATCGGCGCGCTGGGCCAGCTTGACCAGCTGATGGCGGAAGGCCGAGGGCGATAGGCGCCGAGGGTAGCCGCGACTCAGGTGTTCCTTGAGCCACTCCAGGTCGATATGCGCGGCGACGAAGTTGGCCACCTTGACGGCCCGCTCCAGGTCGTCGACGGGAATGTCGTTGCCCATCTGACCCAGGTTCTTTGCCGTGGAGAAGCTGTCGGTGTCCACGCCCAGCACCGGCAGTCCGGTCTTCAGCGCCGGACGGCACATCTCGATCATGTTCTCGCCGGGCAGGAAGCCATTGGTGAGCAGGACGCCGGCCAGCGGCACGCCGTTCATGGTGGCCAGGGCCGCGGCCAGGATCACGTCGTCGCGGTCGCCGGAGGTGACCACCAGGGCGCCGGGCTTGAAGATGTGCAGTGCATTGGCGGCACTGCGCGCGCAAAGGCTGGTGGCGAGCACGCGCCGACTGGCATCCCCCTCACTGAGAAAATGGGCCCCGAGCTCATGGGCCACGTCCAGCACTCGCGGGGCGGAGAGGGAGGGGGCATAGGGCACCATCCCGATCAGCTGGAAGCGGTCAGTGGCCAGTGCCGGGGAGTGGCGGCGCAGCTCGGCCAGTAGCGGCTCCTCGAGGGCCGGGGCGGCGGTGCCGGGCGCTAGGCCGCTAGGGTCCTCACCGCCGGGCATGTTGTGCATGCGCATCAGGATGCAGCCCAGGGTACGGGTGGAACCGATGCCGCCGAAAGCGCCGGCGTGCATGTCGAGCTGCTCGGCCAGGGCGCCGGGCTGGTCCAGGTCGCCGGTGCCCACCAGGATGATCCGCGCATTGAGGGCATGGGCGAGCTGGGCGTTGATCTGGGTGGCATAGCTGGCGTGACGCGTCGGGACCAGGCCCTCCATCACCAGGAGTTCCGGGGTGCCGTCCTCGTCGGCCTCCAGGGCACCGTCCTGTAACTCGACCACCTGCTCCATCAGCACGTCCAGGCGATCCTCGCGCAGCAGACGCTCCATCTCGGCCTGGGAGATCGGCGCCGGTGGGTGCAGCCCCAGGGTACTGGACACCAGCGCACAGGAGCGATCCGGGCCCGGGCCGTTGAGCTCGGCCTGGCAGATTGGCTTGAGGAAGCCGGCCTTGAGGCCGATGGTGTCCAGCGCCTGGATCAGGCCCAGGCAGGCCGAAGTGAGCCCGGCGCCCTCGCTGGTGGGCACCAGCAGCAGGACCTGGGGGTCACGTCGTGTCTCGGGGGGTGTCATTCGGGTCTCTCTCCCAGCAGCTGGCGGGTCTCGTCGGCGATGCGGCCCTCCTCGTCGGTGGGGATCACCCACAGGGAAGGCCGGTCGGCGGCTTGCGTGTCGATACGCCCCTCGCGGCCTTGCGTCGTGGCCGCATTGGCGTCGGGGTCCAGGGCGAGCCCGAAGTGGGGCAGGTGGCCCAGGATCCGCTCGCGCACCCGGGGCGAATTCTCGCCGATGCCGCCGGTGAAGACGATGCCATCCAGGCGGGGCAGGGCGCAGGAGAGGGCGGCCAGGGACTTGGCAGTGCGGTAGCAGAACACCTCGATAGCCAGTATCGCGCCGTCGTGGCCGCGCGCTTCGGCGGCCTCCAGTTCACGCATGTCGTTGGTCAGCCCGGACAGGCCCAGCAGGCCGCTGCCCCGGTTGAGAACCTCATCGATGCGCTCCAGGCTCCAGTCCAGCTGGCGCGCCAGGTGAGCATGCAGGCCGGGGTCGACATCCCCGCTGCGGCTGCCCATGGCGAGCCCCTCTAGCGGGGTCAGGCCCATGCTGGTATCCAGGCTTCTTCCCTCGTGGACCGCGGCGGTGGAACAGCCGTTGCCCAGATGCGCCGTCAGCCAGCCGCCGGCGCGGCCGTTGAGGGCGTCGGCGCGGTCGCTGACATAGGCGTGGCTGGTGCCATGGAAGCCATAGCGGCGGATGCCGTGGTCGCGGTATAGGGCCACGGGCAGGGCGTAGCGGTAGGCCCGTGGCGGCATGGTCTGGTGGAAGGCGGTGTCGAAGACGGCGACCTGGAGCAATTCGGGAAACAGCTGGCGGGTGGCGACGATGCCCTGCAGGTTCGCCGGGTTGTGCAACGGGGCCAGCGCGGCGGTGGCTTCGATGGCGGCCACGACCTCATCGTCGAGTCGCGCGGCCCGGGTGAAGCGCTCACCGCCGTGGACGACGCGGTGTCCCACGGCGACCGGATGGTGACCTTCGAGCCCCTCGAGGATCGCCTCCAGGGCCTTGACGTGGCCGGCCCCGTCAAGCGCGCGTTCAAAGGGTTCGCCACGGCTATCGGTGCCCCTGAGGCGGGCGTCACTACTGCCCAGGCGCTCGGCAATCCCGGCTAGCCGAGGCTTCCCGGGAGGGTCGGGCACCAGCGCATACTTGATCGAGGAGGAACCGCAGTTGATCACCAGCACCGGGTCGTTCATCGACACTCCAGATGGGTTAATGTTGACTTTAGTCTAACATGATGTCGCCGCCCATGGCCTCTTGGCCGGCCGGCACTCAAGATGATGTGCCACCTAGCGGCGCACTCTCCGCTCCACTCTGCATGGAAGCCGTGACATGTCGACTCCCGATACCGCCCGCGCGGCCCCCGCACCCTTCCCCAGGCCACTGGCGCTGCTGCTGATGGGCGGCCTGGCGACCCTGTTTGCTGCCAACCACGTGGCCGCCCGGGTCGCCTTCGACGCCGGAACCGGGCTGCTGCTGGCGATCCTGGTACGCTCCGGGGTGGCGCTGGCGATCCTGGCCTGTCTGGTGCTGGTGCAGCGCAAGCGTCTGGTGCTACCGGCGGGCACTCGACGCTGGCAGCTGCTGGTGGGCCTGCTGGTGGCGGTGCAGAGCCTCTTCCTCTACTCGGCGGTAGCGCGCATCCCGGTGGTGGTGGCGCTGCTGCTGATGAATACCCTGCCGATCCAGCTGGCGCTGC
>CAYWBG010000042.1:0-16542 GCA_964456005.1 uncultured Halomonas sp. | reverse complement strand
GCCACTTCTGGCTGGTGAAGCCCAAGGCGGCAAGCCTGAACAGCCTGTTGGCCCAATCCCGGCGTCAGCCGGAATAAGAGGCGGCGTCAGCCGGAATGAGCGAGCTCCGGCGCCAGCCGGAGTAAAGAATCGGCGTCAGCCGGAATGGCCGCGACGTCAGCCGGGATGGGGCAGGTGGCTTCAGTCCGGTTGGCGCCCTCGACGACAGGTGAGAAGCGCCCCGGTGGGCTCCAGGTCCGCACCGGGGCGGCCGACAGGATTTCCAGGAGAATCAATATGGCAAACCGTCTGAGCAACGATTTCCAGTTTATCGACGTGGGTCGCCAGGACCCGCAGAAGAAGGATGCCCGCGCACGCTCGCGGGAGTTCGCCGAGATCTACGAGCCCTACAAGCCCCAGGAGGCGGCCAGTCAGGCCCACCGCTGCCTGCACTGCGGCAACCCCTACTGCGAGTGGAAGTGCCCGGTTCACAACTATATTCCCAATTGGCTGCAGCTGGTCAGCGAGGGCAATATCCTCGAGGCCGCCGAGCTCTCCCACAAGACCAACTCGCTGCCCGAGGTGTGCGGTCGGGTCTGTCCCCAGGACCGCCTCTGCGAAGGGGACTGCACCCTGAACGATGGCTTCGGCGCCGTGACCATCGGCTCGGTGGAGAAGTACATCACCGATACCGCCTTCGCCATGGGCTGGCGCCCGGACATGTCACGGGTAACCTGGACCGACAGGAAGGTGGCGGTCATCGGTGCGGGGCCGGCGGGCCTGGGCTGCGCCGACATCCTGGTGCGCAACGGCGTGAAGCCGGTGGTGTTCGACCGCAATCCGGAGATCGGCGGTCTGCTGACCTTCGGCATTCCCGAGTTCAAGCTCGAGAAGAGCGTGATGGAGCGTCGTCGGGCGGTGTTCGAGGAGATGGGCATCGAGTTTCGCCTAAATTCCGAAATAGGTCGCGATGTGACCATCGAGGAGCTGCTCGAGGAGTATGACGCGGTGTTCATGGGTATGGGCACCTACAAGTACATGGAGGGCGGTTTCCCGGGCGAGAACCTGCCCGGAGTCCACAAGGCGCTCGACTACCTGATCGCCAACGTCAACCACTGCCTGGGCTTCGAGAAGAATCCCGCCGACTACATCTCCTTCAAGGGTCAGCGCGTGGTGGTGCTGGGCGGCGGCGATACCGCCATGGACTGCAATCGCACCGCTATTCGCCAGGGTGCCACCCAGGTCTCCTGCGCCTATCGTCGCGACGAGGAGAACATGCCGGGCTCGCGCAAGGAGGTGGCCAACGCCCGCGAGGAGGGCGTGGAGTTCCTGTTCAACCGTCAGCCGGTCGCGGTGGTGGGCGAGGGCAAGGTGGAAGGGGTCAAGGTGGTGCGCACCCGCCTCGGCGAGCCGGACGAGAACGGCCGTCGTCGCCCCGAGGTGGTGCCTGGCTCCGAGGAGGTGATTCCGGCCGACGCGGTGGTCGTCGCCTTCGGCTTCCAGCCCGACCCGCCCGCCTGGTTCAACGACCATGGCATCGCGATCGACGAGCGCGATCGGGTCAAGGCGCCGGAGCACGGCGCACTGCCGTTCCAGACCACCCACGAGAAGGTCTTTGCGGGCGGCGACATGGTGCGTGGATCGGACCTGGTGGTCACCGCCATCTACGAGGGGCGCCAGGCCGCCGAGGGCATCCTCGACTACCTGGGGGTGTAAGCGCCGCGTCGCAAACTTGCGAGAATCTCAGTTGCGGCTGATAACCTACTGTGGGAGCTGGGCTTTGCCCGGCGAATGGAGACCGAAGGGCTCCTCGGCGGTATGCGCTAACGCAACAACACTGCAGGGGCGCCTGCGGCGCCATTCGCTCGGCGGAGCCGATCTCCCACCAGTAACCTTAAGCCTAGTGAAGGCTTCCTGCGGCGCCATTCGCTCGGCGCCGAAATTGAGCCAAAGGTCGCACTCTGCTATCCTGTCGACCCATCCGGGCGCGGCTTCCTGCCGGGCCTACTGATCACGTTTCGACAGGTTCTCCATGACACGATATATCTTCGTGACCGGCGGCGTTGTGTCCTCTCTGGGCAAGGGCATCGCGTCGGCCTCGCTGGCGGCGATTCTCGAGGCGCGCGGCCTCAAGGTCACCATGCTCAAGCTCGACCCGTACATCAACGTGGACCCGGGCACCATGAGTCCCTTCCAGCACGGCGAGGTATTCGTCACCGAAGATGGCGCCGAGACCGATCTCGACCTGGGCCACTACGAGCGCTTCATTCGCACCAAGATGACCCAGGGCAACAACTTCACCACCGGGCGAGTCTACGAGAATGTCCTGCGCCGCGAACGCCGTGGCGACTACCTGGGCGGCACCGTGCAGGTGATCCCGCATATCACCGACGAGATCAAGCGTCGGGTGTATGAGGGCGGCGAGGGCTTCGACGTGGCGCTGGTGGAGATCGGTGGCACCGTGGGTGATATCGAGTCCCTTCCCTTTCTGGAGTCGATTCGCCAGATTCGTAGCGAGTTGGGTGCCAGTCGCGCGATCTTCATGCACCTTACGCTAGTGCCTTACATAAAGACGGCGGGAGAGACCAAGACCAAGCCGACCCAGCACAGCGTCAAGGAGCTGCGCTCCATCGGTATCCAGCCCGATATCCTGATCTGTCGTAGCGAGGTAGAGCTGGAGGAGAGCGAGAGGCGCAAGATTGCGCTCTTCACCAACGTTGAGGAACGCGCCGTCATCCCGCTGCAGGATGCCGATACCATCTACCGTATTCCGCTGATGCTTCACGAGCACGGCCTGGACGAGATCGTCTGCGACAAGCTGCGTCTGACCGCCGACGAAGCCGATCTTAACGAGTGGATACACGTGCTCGACGCCAAGCTCAACCCGCTCAAGTCGATCAATATCGCCATGGTCGGCAAGTACATGGAGCTGCTCGACGCCTACAAGTCCCTCAACGAAGCCTTGATCCACGCCGGCATCCAGACCCGGGTCAAGGTCAACGTCGACTACATCGACTCCGAGGATATCGAACACCACGGTGCCGAACGGCTGGCCGGCAAGGACGCCATCCTGGTGCCGGGGGGCTTTGGTGAGCGCGGGGTGGAGGGCAAGATCGCCACCGCCCGCTTCGCCCGCGAGAACGGTATTCCCTACCTGGGCATCTGCCTCGGCATGCAGGTGGCGGTGATCGAGTTCGCCCGCCACGTGGCCGGCTGGGAAGACGCCGACTCCACCGAATTCACCCATGACACCCAGCATCCGGTGGTGGGTCTGATCACCGAGTGGATCACCCCCGAGGGCAGGATCGAGCTGCGCGACGAGGCCTCTGACCTGGGCGGCACCATGCGCCTGGGTGGCCAGGTATGCCAGCTGAAGGCCGGCAGCAGGGCCCGAGAGGCCTATGCCAGTGCCGAGATCGTCGAGCGCCACCGCCATCGCTACGAGGTCAACAACCAGTTCGTCGAGGAGCTCGAACAGGCCGGTCTGGTGGTCGCCGGCAAGAGCGTCGACAACTCTCTCGTGGAAATGGTCGAGCTGCCTGACCACCCCTGGTATGTCGCCTGTCAGTTCCACCCGGAATTCACCTCCACCCCCCGCGATGGCCATCCGCTGTTCACTGGCTTCGTCAACGCGGCGCTGGAGCACAAGGCGGCGCGCACCCGCACCCAGTCCTCTCACCCGGAGTGAGACGCATGCCTGTCACGAGCGAGACCCTACCCGAGCGGCATATCGCGGTTGCGGGCCTGACGGCCGGCAATTCGCTTCCGCTGATGCTGTTCGGCGGCATGAATGTGTTGGAGTCTTCTGAACTGGCCCTGGAAGTGGCCGAGGCCTACGTGGAGGTGACCGGCAAGCTGGGCATGCCCCTCGTCTTCAAGGCCAGCTTCGACAAGGCCAACCGCAGCTCTATCCACTCCTTCCGCGGCCCGGGGCTCGAGAAGGGCTTGGAGATGTTGGCCGAGGTGAAGGCGCGCTTCGGGGTGCCGATCCTCACCGATGTTCACGAGCCCTGGCAGGCCGCCCCGGTGGCCGAGGTGGCCGACGTCATTCAGCTGCCGGCCTTCCTGGCCCGCCAGACCGACCTGGTGGTGGCCATGGCCAGGACCGGCGCGGTGATCAACATCAAGAAGCCGCAGTTCCTGGCGCCCCACGAGATGCGCCATATCATTCGCAAGTGTGAGGAGGCCGGCAACGACCAGCTGATCCTCTGCGAGCGTGGCTCCAGCTTCGGCTACAACAACCTGGTGGTCGACATGCTCGGTTTCGGCGAGATGAAGCAGTCTGGCTATCCGCTTTTCTTCGACGTGACCCACTCGCTGCAGCGTCCCGGCGGTCGCGCCGACAGTGCTGACGGCCGTCGCGCTCAGGTGGCAGAGCTGGCCCGTGCCGGGGTCTCCGTGGGGCTGGCCGGCCTCTTCCTAGAGGCCCACCCGGACCCGGATGCGGCCCTGTGTGACGGTCCCTGTGCGCTACCTCTGGACAGGCTCGAGCCTTTCCTGGCCCAGCTCAAGGCCCTCGACGAGCTGGTCAAGGGCTTCGCACCACTCGACCTTCCGTAATTTTCCTACGCTGATACGACTGAGGAAGACACGCATGACCAAGATCGTCGACATTCGCGCCCTCGAGGTGCTCGACTCCCGCGGCAACCCGACCGTGCAGGCGGAAGTGCGCCTGGAGAGCGGTGCGGTGGGCTTGGCCTGCGCCCCCAGCGGCGCCTCTACCGGCTCCCGTGAGGCGCTGGAACTGCGCGATGGCGACAAGTCTCGCTATCTGGGCAAGGGGGTGTTGAAGGCCGTCGAGGCGGTCAACGGCGCCATTCGTGAGCGCCTGGTGGGCATGGACGCCCGGGACCAGCGTGGCCTCGACGACGCCATGCTCGCCCTCGACGGCACCGACAACAAGGCGTCGCTCGGGGCCAACGCCATCCTGGCGGTTTCCCTGGCGGTCGCCAAGGCCGCCGCCAACGCCAAGGGCATGCCGCTCTACGCGCATATCGCCGAGCTCTACGGTCAGCCGGGCCAGTACAGCATGCCAGTGCCGATGATGAACATCCTCAACGGTGGAGAGCATGCCGACAACAACGTCGATATTCAGGAGTTCATGGTCCAGCCGGTGGGCGCCCCGAACTTCCGCGAGGGCCTGCGCATGGGCGCCGAGGTCTTCCATGCCCTGAAGAAGGTGCTCACCGCCCGTGGCCTGGCCACTGCGGTGGGTGACGAGGGCGGTTTTGCACCCAACCTCGAATCCAACGCCGAGGCGCTGGCCGTCATCAAGCAGGCGGTCTCGGATGCCGGCTACGCGCTGGGTCGTGACGTGACGCTGGCCCTGGACTGCGCTGCCTCCGAGTTCTTCAAGGAGGGTCAGTACGATCTCGCCGGTGAGGGCAAGCAGTATGATGCCCAGGGCTTTGCCGACTACCTGGCTGGCCTGTGCGACGACTACCCCATCGTCTCCATCGAGGACGGCATGGACGAGTCCGACTGGGATGGCTGGAAGGCGCTGACCGACAAGCTGGGTGATCGCGTGCAACTGGTGGGCGACGATCTGTTCGTTACCAATACCCGGATCCTCAAGCGCGGCATCGATGAGCAGATCGGTAACTCCATCCTGATCAAGTTCAACCAGATCGGCTCGCTCTCCGAGACCCTGGATGCCATTCGCATGGCCCAGGATGCCGGCTTCACCGCGGTGATCTCGCATCGTTCCGGTGAGACCGAGGACACCACCATCGCCGACCTCGCCGTGGGCACCTGCGCCGGCCAGATCAAGACCGGTTCGCTGTGCCGCTCTGATCGCGTGGCCAAGTACAACCGGCTGCTGGTGATCGAGCAGGAACTGGGCGACGGTGTGGTCTATCCGGGCCGGTCCGCCATCAAGGGCCAGTGAGCCGTCACTGCAGACTCTGGTGGTACGTCTTGTAGGAAATCGCCGACAATTGCCCGAAGAGATCGTCCCATATTGTGGTAGAAGGCCGACGCCAACTGGTGTCGGCCTTTTTTTATATGGCTGATAATAAACGTTTTTGTGCTTTTCCGTGCCACGGTATCGGAAACCGAGCTCCTGTCGCCCTGGTCTCGGGGGCGCTTGTGTTGCAGCGCATGCCTGCCAGAATGGCCATGGGATGAGAGGGCAGCGGTGCTGCCCTCGGCAGGATGCAACGGGATGCTTGGTGATGCGCCGGGTGCGGCAGGAGGCTGCTTCCGGGCAGGGACGTCATCACAGGATTCGGGCGGAGGGAGCCGCTCAAGGAAAGGCTGGGAGCGGGCGGCCTGCGGGCCGCCTTTTCACGACCCGGTGTTCTCCTACTCCGTTTGGTCAGAAACAGCAACGCCGGATGCCATTAGGCCTCCGGCGTTGTCGTTTTCGCGAGGGTACGGGAGAGTCAGCGCTCGAGATGATCCAGCTTGCCCGGCTTGCCGTCCCACTCCTCGGCATCCGGCAGTGGGTCCTGTTTCTCGGCAATATTGGGCCACACCTCGGCCAGCTCTGCGTTGATCTCGATGAAAGGCTCCTGCCCCTCTGGCAGCTCATCCTCCGAGAAGATCGCCTCGGCGGGACATTCCGGCTCACAGAGGGCGCAGTCGATGCACTCGTCTGGGTGGATCACCAGGAAGTTGGGGCCCTCGTAGAAGCAGTCGACCGGGCAGACCTCGACACAGTCGGTGTACTTGCACTTGATGCAGTTCTCGGTGACGACGAACGTCATGCCACTCTCCCTTCCTCGGACCGGCGTCGCTCGGCCACTATGGATAGTTGGTTAAACGGTTATAAAAGCCGAGGTTCTTATGCTAAGGCGGCGGTTAATCAGTCCATTCTAGTCGCGGCCCCATGGCCTCGCAAGAGAAGTGGCGGCGCGCCTCGCGATACGCCTCGCTATAAGGCATCTCGCCAGCGGTAGAGCAGCGCCAGGGCCTCGCGTGGCGTCAGGTCGTCCGGGCTGAGGCCGTCGAGCTCCTCTATCAGCGGGTGGGGCGCGCTGGCGAAGAGGTCGCTCTGCAGGGGCTGGGGGGCGCCATCACGTCGCTGGCCGCCGCCCCAGCTGCCCTGGTCGACCTCCTGCTGCTCGAGCTGGGCCAGCTTCTCGCGTGCCCGGGCGATGACTCCCTGAGGCACCCCGGCCAGCTGGGCCACCTGCAGGCCATAGCTCTGGCTGGCAGGCCCATCCTCTATCCGATGCATGAAGACGATCCCGTCGCGGTGTTCGGCGGCGGTGAGGTGGACGTTGGCCACGCCCTCGGCCTGTTCGGGCAGGGCCGTCATCTCGAAGTAGTGGGTAGCGAACAGCGTGAAGGCGCGGGTGCGGGTCAGATGCTCGGCACTGGCCCAGGCCAGCGACAGGCCATCGAAGGTACTGGTGCCGCGGCCGATTTCGTCCATCAGCACCAGGCTGTGGTCGGTGGCGTTGTGCAGGATGTTGGCGGTCTCGGTCATCTCCACCATGAAGGTGGAACGCCCGCCTGCCAGGTCATCCGAGGAGCCGATGCGAGTAAAGATGCGGTCCACCGGACCGATCTCGGCCTCGTCCGCCGGCACGAAGCTGCCGGTATGGGCCAGCAGCACGATCAGCGCTGCCTGGCGCATGTAGGTGGATTTGCCCCCCATATTGGGGCCCGTAATCACGAGCATCCTTCGGGTATCGTCCATCATCAGGTCGTTGGGCACGAAGGGCTTGTCGCTGACCTGTTCCACAACCGGGTGGCGGCCGTCGCGGATGGCGATGCCCGGTGCCTCGGCCAGCCGCGGTCGGACGAAATCCAGCGCCTGGGCGCGTTCGGCGAAGGCGCACAATACGTCCAGCGTCGCCAGCGCCCGGCCGGTGGCCTGCAGCGCCGAGAGCTCGACATTCAGGGTGTCGAGCAGGCCGTCGTAGAGCAGCTTCTCCCGGGCCAGGGCTCGGGATCTGGCCGACAACGCCTTGTCCTCGAACTCCTTGAGCTCGGGGATGATGAAGCGCTCGGCATTCTTGAGGGTCTGGCGGCGGACGTAGTCCACCGGCGCGTCCCGGGCCTGGGCCCGGGGAATCTCGATGTAGTAGCCGTGGACCCGGTTGTAGCCGACCTTTAGGCCCGGCAGACCGGTTCGCTCCCGTTCCCGCGCCTCCAGCTTCACCAGGTAGTCGCCGGCGTGCTCGGCCAGGCCGCGGTGTTCGTCCAGTTCGGCATCAAACCCCTCGGCAATCACGCCACCGTCGCGGATCACCACCGGCGGGTTTTCCACAACGGCTCGGGTCAGGGTGTCGGCCAGTTCCGGGTAGGGGCGGATATGCCGGCGCAGCTCGTCCAGCGTCGTCCCTTCGGAGTAGGGGGCGATCGCGGCCTCGAGCTCGGGCAGGGCATTGAAGGCGTCGCGCAGCCGGGCCAGGTCGCGCGGACGGGCGCTATAGAGGGCCACCCGGGCCAGGATGCGCTCCACGTCGCCGATGGCCTTGAGCGCATCGCGCAGCGCCACGAAGCCCTCGGCCTCCAGCAGCAGGGCCACAGCGGCCTGGCGGGCTCCTACCTGGTCACGGTCGCGAAGCGGCCGGTTGAGCCAGCGCTTGAGCAGGCGTGACCCCATGGCGGTGGCGGTGGTATCGAGCACGCTGGCCAGGGTGTTGTCGAGGGTGCCGCCCAGGTTGATGTCGATCTCCAGGTTGCGACGGCTGGCGGCATCGATCACCACCGTCTCGTCGCGGCGCTCCACGCCGATGGCGGTGACGTGCGGCAGCCGTGAGCGCTGGGTGTCCCGGGCGTATTCGATTAGCACGCCGGCGGCGGTGATGGCGGCGCTGAGGTGAGCGCAGCCGAAGCCGCGCAGGTCCTGGACCTGGAACTGGTCGCAGAGCAGGCGCGTGGCGCCCTCGCGGTCAAACAGCCATTCGTTCTGGCGGCGCAGGCCACGGCGGCCCTCCAGCGTCGGTGGCAGAGCCAGATTCTCGGACACTAACAGTTCGGCAGGGTCGAGGCGCTGAAGCTCGGCGAGCATCTCGCTCTCGCCTTCGACCTCGAGCACGCTGAAGCGACCGCTGGAGAGCTCCAGCCAGGCCAGCCCCCAGTGCTCTGCCTCCGGATGGATGGCCACCAGCAGGTTGTCGCGGCGGGCGTCGAGCAGCGCCTCATCGTAGAGGGTGCCGGGAGTGACGACGCGAACCACCCGGCGTTCCACCGGGCCCTTGGCGGCAGCCGGGTCGCCGAACTGCTCGCAGATCGCCACTGACTCGCCGGCGGCCACCAGGCGCGCTAGATAGCCCTCGGCGCTGTGGTAGGGCACGCCGGCCATGGGGATCGGCTTGCCGGCGGACTGGCCGCGCTGGGTCAGAGTGATGTCGAGCAGCGCCGCGGCGCGCCTGGCGTCATCGAAGAAGAGCTCGTAGAAGTCGCCCATGCGATAGAAGAGCAGCACGTCGGGGTGCTCGCGCTTGATCTTCAGGTACTGGGCCATCATCGGCGTATGGGTAGGGCTTGCGGCCTGTGACATCGGGAATCCTGTTCGGGCTCTGCACTCGCGGGCAAAAGACAGTATTCTAGCGTCCAGGCATCGGCTCCGTCAGGAGCGATTGTCGATGACTCAGGAGCCCACCCCATGTCTCATTCTGCCACCAGCCTTGCCGATCTCGACCCGGGCACCCTAGCCGAGCGCCTGGGGAGCCTCTGTCGCGAACAGGGCGTGATGGTCACCTGCGCCGAGTCCTGCACCGGTGGCGGGGTGGCCAGCGCCATCACCGCGGTGGCCGGCAGCTCCGACTACTTCGAGACCGGCTACGTGACCTACGCCAACGCCGCCAAGACCCGCCTGCTCGGGGTGCCCGAGACGCTGCTTGAGGCCTTTGGGGCGGTGAGTCGTGAGGTGGTGGAGGCCATGGTGGCCGGCGCCTGCCGCGAGAGTGGCGCCGCGCTCGGCGTGGCGATCAGCGGCGTGGCCGGGCCCGGCGGTGGCAGCGCCGAGAAGCCGGTGGGCACCGTGTGGCTGGCCTGGGGCGATGCGCAGCGTCAGCAGGCCGAGTGCCATCACTACGCAGGCGGTCGCCTCGACGTGCGGGAGCAGGCCGTTTGCGAGGCCCTGGCAGGACTGCTGCGCCGGCTGGAGGGCCGCTGAGCAAGGCCCACCATGCGGGCGGAATTTGCGCTGGTCCTGCCCGCCCTTTTTCGCCATACTACTGTCCAGTCATACAGTATTCAGACCCCCGACCAGGAGATTCACAATGGCTCAGGATGACAATCGCACCAAGGCGCTCGACGCCGCGCTTTCCCAGATCGAGCGTCAGTTCGGCAAGGGCACCGTGATGCGCCTCGGCGACGCCCCTCGCGTGGTCATGCCCTCGGTCTCCACCGGTTCGCTGGGCCTGGATATTGCCCTGGGCATCGGTGGTGTGCCGCTGGGCCGAGTGGTCGAGATCTTCGGGCCCGAGTCCTCGGGCAAGACCACCCTGACCCTGTCGGTGATTGCCCAGGCCCAGAAACAGGGCAAGACCTGCGCCTTCATCGATGCCGAGCACGCTCTTGACCCCAGCTACGCTGAAAAGCTCGGCGTCAACCTCGATGATCTGCTGGTTTCCCAGCCGGATACCGGTGAGCAGGCCCTGGAGATCTGCGACATGCTGGTGCGCTCCGGCGGTGTCGACGTCATCGTCATCGACTCGGTAGCGGCGCTGACGCCGCGGGCCGAGATCGAGGGCGAGATGGGCGATTCCCACGTGGGCCTGCAGGCCCGCTTGATGTCCCAGGCGCTGCGCAAGATCACCGGCAACATCAAGAACGCCAACTGCATGGTGGTCTTCATCAACCAGATCCGCATGAAAATCGGCGTGATGTTCGGAAGCCCCGAGACCACTACCGGCGGCAACGCCCTGAAATTCTATTCCAGTGTACGCCTGGATATCCGCCGTACCGGCTCGGTGAAGCAGGGCGATGAGGTCACCGGCAACGAGACTCGTGTCAAGGTGGTCAAGAACAAGGTGGCCCCGCCGTTCCGCCAGGCCGAGTTTCAGATCCTATACGGCAAGGGCATCTACCATGCCGGGGAGGTGGTCGACCTGGGCGTGCAGTGCAAGCTGATCGACAAGGCGGGTGCCTGGTACAGCTACCAGGGCAACAAGATCGGCCAGGGCAAGGCCAACGCCGCCCAGTTCCTCGAGGACAATCCGGCCACCATGGAGGAGATCGAGAGCCAGATTCGCGCTCAGCTGCTCGCTCCGGTGGAGCCCAAGAAGGAGCAGGCCAAGGAAGCGGTACCCGCCGAGAGCGACCGCGACGACGACCCGCTCTAAACCATGGACAGTAAGAAGGGCCCTGGCGACGCCACGCCCCGTGATGATGCCATCCGCCTGCTGGCTCGGCGCGAATACTCCCGCACCGAGCTGGCCAGTCGGCTCTCGGCGAAGGGGCATGCCCCGGACGCCATCGCCGAGTGCCTCGACGTCCTGGCCGACCAGGGGCTGCAGTCGGATACCCGCTTCGCCGAGAGCTTCCTGCGTTCGCGGATGCTGCGCGGCCAGGGGCCGCTAAAGATTCGCCAGGAGCTTTCTCAGCGCGGCATCGAGCGCGAGCTGATTCGTGATGCCTTCGCCGAGCAGGACGACCAGGGCGAATTCGACTGGCTTGCTTTGGCCTGCGAAACCCTCGCCCGGCGCTTCTCCGGCCCCGGCGACACCCCCCGTGAGCGCGCCCGACGCGAACGCTTCCTGGCCGGCCGCGGCTTCGACTTCGATCAGGTGCGCCACGCCCTGGCGCGAGCCTGGGACTCACCGCCAGATCAGGACTAACCGGCGACCCCCTACAGTCCCTTGACGACTGCGCTATAATACCCCCCTTTGCCAATACCCCGGGTGGCATCCCGAGGCACCGCATGCGCCGCCAGTAGGCGTGCCGTAGCGCCAGTCTCAGCCAGCGTCGCCCGCCGGGTCAGCCCGTTCATCGCACGGATACCCCATGAAAAGCGCAGATATCAGACAGGCCTTTCTGAGTTACTTCGAGGCGCACGGTCATACCGTCGTGCCCTCCAGCTCACTGGTTCCCGGCAACGACCCGACCCTGCTGTTCACCAACGCCGGCATGGTGCCCTTCAAGGATGTCTTCCTGGGTCGTGATCCGCGCCCCTACGTGCGTGCCGCCTCCTCCCAGCGCTGCGTGCGCGCCGGCGGCAAGCACAACGACCTGGACAACGTCGGTTACACCGCCCGCCACCACACCTTCTTCGAGATGCTGGGCAACTTCAGCTTTGGCGACTACTTCAAGCGTGACGCCATTCGCTTCGCCTGGACCTTCCTCACCGAGACGCTGGGGCTGCCTAGGGAGAAGCTGTGGGTCACGGTCCACGTCAGCGACGACGAGGCGGAGGCGATCTGGAAGGAGGAGATGGGCATCGACCCCGAGCGCTTCTCGAAGCTCGACGAGGACAATTTCTGGCAGATGGGCGACACCGGCCCCTGCGGCCCGAGCTCCGAGATCTTCTACGATCACGGGCCGGAGGTGTGGGGTGGACCTCCCGGCAGCCCCGAGGAGGATGGCGATCGCTATATTGAGATCTGGAACCTGGTGTTCATGCAGTTCGATCGCGACGCTGAGGGAACCTTGCATCCGCTTCCCAAGCCCTCCATCGATACCGGCATGGGCCTGGAACGCATCGCCGCGGTGATGCAGGGCGTGCACTCCAACTACGAGATCGACCTGTTTCAGAATCTGCTTGCCTCGGCGGCCCGGCACACCGACCACGCCGACACCCGAAATCCGTCCCTGCGTGTGATCGCCGATCACATCCGCTCTTGCGCCTTCCTGATCGCCGATGGCGTGATGCCCTCCAACGAGGGGCGCGGCTACGTGCTGCGCCGTATCATTCGCCGCGCCATTCGCCATGGTCACAAGCTGGGCGCCAAGGGCGACTTTTTCCACAAGCTGGTGGGGGCACTCGATGTCGAGATGGGTGACGCCTTCCCTGAGCTGCGGGAGGCGCGCCACCAGATCGAGCGGGTGCTGCTCAAGGAAGAGGAGCAGTTCGCCCGCACTCTGGAGCATGGCATGGGCCTTCTCGAGGAGGCCCTGGCAGACCTCGATGGCGAGGTGCTGCCCGGGGAGACGGTGTTCAAGCTCTATGACACCTACGGCTTCCCCTATGACCTGACCGCCGACGTTTGCCGCGAACGGGACGTCACCCTCGACGAGATTGGCTTCGAGCGTGCGCTGGAGGCTCAGCGCGAGCGAGCACGGGCGGCCAGCCAGTTCGGCGCCGACTATGGCGCGGCGCTGGATCTCGAGGGCGAGACCGCCTTCACCGGCTACGACCGGCTCGAGGATCGCGCCACCGTTACCGCTATCGTCGACCGCGATGGCCACGCACTGGCCGGCCTCGCGCCCGAGCAGCGCGGCCTCGTGGTGCTCGACCGAACCCCCTTCTACGCCGAGTCCGGCGGCCAGGTGGGCGACACCGGCTACCTGCACCTGGACGACGGCAGCCGCTTCCTGGTCACTGATACCCAGAAGCAGTCCGACCACCACCTGCACCACGGCGTGCTGCTCGAGGGCGAGCTCGCGGTGGGCGCCGAGGTCCGGCCCGAGGTCAATGGCGAATTGCGGGCGGCCACGGTGCGCAACCACTCCGCGACCCATCTGATGCACAAGGCGCTACGCCTGGTCCTGGGCGACCACGTGGCGCAGAAGGGCTCGCTGGTGACCCCGGAACGCCTGCGCTTCGACTTCAGCCACTTCGAGGCGATGACCCCCGAACAGCTTGCCGAGGTGGAGCGTCTGGTCAACGAGCAGATACTGGCCAACGCGCCGACTCGGATCGAGCAGATGACCCTCGATCAGGCCAAAGCGAAGGGGGCGGCGGCGCTCTTCGAAGCCAAGTACGCCGACAATGTGCGAGTGCTGACCATCGGTGCCGAGGACTTCTCCATCGAGCTCTGCGGCGGTACCCATGTGGCGCGCAGCGGTGACATCGGCTGCTTCCACATCATTGGCGAGCAGGGTATCGCGTCTGGTGTGCGACGCATCGAGGCGATCACCGGCGAGGGCGCGCTGTGCTGGCTCCGCGAGCAGGAGGAGCGCCTTGCCCGTATCGGCGAGCGTCTCAAGGCCAAGCCCGAGCAGGTAGAGGAGCGCGTCGAGTCGCTTGTCGAACGCAACCGAACCCTGGAGAAGGAGCTAGAGCGTCTCAAGGCCAAGCTGGCCAGCGCTGCCGGCAGCGACATGCTCGACCAGGCCCGCGATGTGCAAGGGGTCAAGGTACTGGCCACCCGGCTCGAGGGCGTCTCCGGCAAGGAGCTGCGGGGTGTGCTTGACCAGCTGAAGAACAAGCTGGGCTCCGGCATCATCGTGCTCGGCGTGGCCGACAAGGAGGCCGGCAAGGTCAGCCTGATCGCCGGCGTCACCGACGATCTCACCGGTCGCATCAGGGCCGGCGAGCTGGTCAACCATGTCGCCTCTCAGGTGGGCGGCAAGGGCGGCGGTCGCCCCGACATGGCCCAGGCCGGCGGCAGCGATGTCGGCGCCCTGACGGGGGCGCTCGACAGCGTGCCCGCCTGGCTTGAGGCGCGCCTCCAGTGATCCCGCAGGGCCGGTGGCAGCGATGCCCCGGCCCTGATCATTTCACGACACCTCTTCACTCATCCGAGCGCTTATCCGCACTCGACACACGAGGGAAAACGGCATATGGCACTATATGTACAGAAATTCGGCGGCACCTCGGTGGGCTCCGTGGAGCGCATCAAGGCCGTGGCCGAGAAGGTCAAGGGCTTTCGCGACAACGGCCACCAGGTCGTGGTCGTGGTCTCCGCCATGAGCGGTGAGACCAATCGCCTCATTGGCATGGCCAACGAGATCAACGACGAGCCCACGCCGCGTGAGATGGACATGCTGGTCTCCACCGGCGAGCAGGTCACTATTTCGCTGCTGGCCATGGCGCTTCACAAGACGGGCGTGCCTGCCACCTCCTACACCGGTTCCCAGGTAGGCATTCTCACCGACAGCTCTCACACCAAGGCGCGCATCCAGCGCATCGAGACCGACGAGATTCAGAGCGACCTGGATGACGGCCAGGTGGTGGTGGTGGCCGGTTTCCAGGGGGTGGATGAAGAGGGCAACATCACCACTCTCGGTCGCGGCGGTTCTGACACCACCGGGGTGGCCCTGGCCGCGGCCTTGAAGGCCGACGAGTGTCAGATCTATACCGACGTCGACGGCGTGTACACCACCGACCCTCGGGTTGTCTCCAAGGCTCAGCGCCTGGATACCATCACCGTGGAGGAAATGCTGGAACTGGCGAGCCTGGGCTCCAAGGTCCTGCAGATTCGCGCCGTCGAATTCGCCGGCAAGTACAATGTTCCGCTGCGCGTGCTGTCCAGCTTCGAGGATGGCCCCGGCACCCTGATCGTTGCAGACTCCGACCAAGACGAGGACTCCATGGAAGAACCGCTCATCTCCGGCATTGCCTTTACCGCCAACGAAGCCAAGCTGACCCTGCTCAACACACCCGACGTTCCTGGCGTGGCCTCGCGCATCCTGGGTCCCATCGCCGACGCCAACATCGAAGTGGACATGATCGTCCAGAACGTGGCGCCGGCAGGTGACTACACCGACTTTACCTTTACCGTGGCCAAGGGCGACTACAAGCAGACCCTCAAGATCCTCGAGGAGCAGGTGCTTCCCGACCTGGGCGAGGGGGAGGTCAAGGGCGACGACAACATCGCCAAGGTCTCCCTGGTGGGTGTGGGCATGCGCTCGCATGCCGGCGTGGCCTCTAAGATGTTCCGCGTGCTCTCCGAGGAGAGCATCAACATCCGCATGGTCTCCACCTCCGAGATTAAGATCTCAGTGGTCATCGATGAAAAGCAGATGGAGCTCGCCGTGCGTGCTCTGCACAAGGCGTTCGGTCTCGACAAGCGCGATATCGAGAGCGAATGAGGCGTGTCTTGAGGCGCTGACACCTTCTACGCTGGTAGGGAAGCCCGCGATGCAGCGCTCGCGGCGCTTCCCTCCACCACTGGACTGGGGTGTCATGGGCCGTTGCGTTGGTCATGGCGGACGTCATGCCACATAATGAAACGGTGCGATGCCACCGGCGTGTATCCCGTTGCCGGAATGCTCTAGAACAAGCCTGAGAAGGAGATCAGCCATGCTCATCCTGACCCGCCGAGTCGGCGAGACCCTGATGATCGGAGATGACATCACCGTGACGGTCCTGGGAGTCAAGGGAAACCAGGTCCGTATCGGCGTTAATGCCCCCAAGGATGTCGCCGTGCATCGCGAAGAGATCTATCAGCGTATTCAGCGCGAAAAGGCGGAGGATGAAGAGGGCGGCCAGGAAAGCTGAAGCGGTCGCCTCCGGGCTGAATGAAAAAAGGTGCAAGGCCGCTGGACAAAGGCCTTCAGAAACGGTAGGATATGCGCCGTGTCGACGAGGAGAGGTGGCCGAGTGGCTGAAGGCGCTCCCCTGCTAAGGGAGTATGGGGTTTATAGCCTCATCGAGGGTTCGAATCCCTCCCTCTCCGCCATGACATGCCGAGGCATGTGGTCGATGTGAGTTTGAAGATAGAGCGCCCGTAGCTCAGCTGGATAGAGTACCTGACTACGAATCAGGGGGTCGGAGGT
>CAYWBG010000041.1:0-18308 GCA_964456005.1 uncultured Halomonas sp. | reverse complement strand
GCTGGGCGCTACCCGAAGGGCGGCTGGGCGCTACCCGAAGGGCGGCTGGGCGCTAGGCGCTTGCAGCTAGGCGCTGCCCGAAGGGCGCTTACAGCTCGTCCAGATAGCGCTCGGCGTCGAGTGCCGCCATGCAACCGCTGCCGGCGGAAGTGATGGCCTGGCGGTAGACATGGTCCATGACGTCACCGGCGGCGAACACGCCCGGCACGCTGGTGGCGGTGGCGTTGCCATCCAGGCCCGACTTCACCTTGATGTAGCCGCCGCTCATCTCCAGCTGACCCTCGAAGATCCCAGTGTTGGGACTGTGGCCGATGGCAATGAACACGCCGGGGGCGGCCAACTCCTTTGTTTTACCGGTCTCGGTGGACTTAAGCCGCACCCCGGTCACCCCGCTGTTGTCGCCCAGCACCTCGTCCAGGGTGTGGTTCCACTCCAGCACCACCTTGCCCTCCTCTGCCTTCTGAAAGAGCTTGTCCTGGAGGATCTTCTCGGCACGCAGGCTGTCCCGGCGGTGCACCAAGGTGACCTTTGAGGCGATGTTGCCGAGGTAGAGCGCTTCCTCCACGGCGGTGTTGCCGCCACCGACCACTACCACTTCCTGGTTGCGGTAGAAGAAACCGTCGCAGGTAGCACAGGCTGAGACCCCTTGCCCCATGAACTTCTGCTCGGATTCCAGGCCCAGGTAACGGGCGCTGGCGCCGGTGGCGATGATCAGCGCATCACAGGTGTAGGTGCCGCTATCGCCCTTGAGGGTAAAGGGACGCTCGCGCAGTTCCACCTCATGAATGTGGTCGAACAGCACTTCAGTATCGAAGCGTTCGGCATGGCGCTTCATGCGCTCCATCAATTCCGGTCCCTGCACGCCGGCATCGTCGCCCGGCCAGTTGTCCACATCGGTGGTGGTGGTCAGCTGCCCGCCCGCCTGAATACCGGTGATCAGCAACGGCTGCAGGTTGGCACGGGCCGCATAGACGGCGGCACTATAACCGGCCGGGCCGGAGCCGAGAATGATCAGGCGTTCGTGACGCGCTTCGCTCATGGAGAAACCTCACAGCAGTCGTGTTCAGAAAGTGACGCCATTGTATCAGCCGCGCCGCCACAACGGGGCCGGCGAGGTGTGGTAGGCGCCGCAGGCTCAGACGCTGAGCTACAACACCTCATCATCGCGCCCCAGGGTCACCGTCAACGCCTCTGGGTCGGCTGGGTCAGCGTCGATGCGCACCTGAATAGGCGCACAGCAGACGTGGCAATCCTCCCAGGTGAGTTGGCTTCCCTGGGAGGCATCCAGCAACAGATCGAAGGGCGCATCGCAGTAGGGGCAGTGCACTCGCCGCGACGCCAGTTGTTCCTCGTGCATGACACCTCCGTAAGCCCGCCACTCGACCATCGTTCGACCACGACAGCCGGGGCGTGGTCATCGTCTTGGCAAGATGCCCCTGACAGCGCTCTGGATCAAGAGGTAACAGGTGCTGACTGTCATCCGGCTTTGTCTCAAAAGACTGATTTTCCAGAAGGCATTTGACATATAGTATCGATTCGATACTATTCGAGGGATGGACATGTTCAATCAGCAGCCCGCGAACAACCTGGCCGCCATGATGCGCCACCTGGTACGAGCGACCGAACTGGAGAGCGACCACGAGGGCCTTACCCCGCTGCAGTGGAGCGCGCTCCAATATCTTGGCTTAGCGAACGGCATTTCTCGAACGGTATCCGGCTTTGCCACTTACAACGCTACCTCCAAGGGAACTGCATCTCAGGTCATCAAGGCTCTTGTAGACAAGGACTTAGTGAACCGTGCTCGTCGCCCGAGCGATGCACGCAGCGCGGAACTTACCTTGACGGCTGACGGCCAGCGTCTTGTGGAAAACGGTGGTATCAACCCTCTTGCGACGGCCATCGAGACCTTGAGTGATGCCGACAGACAGCATCTGGAAACGGTGATGGTCACCCTCATGGATCAGCTCAGGCCACCGCGAGGCCGGGTACGGGTGGGAAGTTGTCATGATTGCCGACACCTGGGTGTGCGGGGCGGTGTGCCCCTATGCTGCCGAACGGGCAGCCTGATGGACGAAGCTGAACTGAAGGCCCTCTGTGCCGCACACATGCCCAGCGACAAAGGAAATGATTGATAGCGGGCAAAGACCCAACAAGCAGAGACAGCGCCGAGGCATGGAGGTCGCGATGGAAAGCTCCACGACGTTGAATGTCAGTTCCGGGACGTCGACAGGTCCTGGTAAGCCGGATGTGAAGCGCACGCCGATGGCGAGAGCGTGCCGGCCAGATGGTGGTCCGCGCTCAGGGGCAGCAGAGCCAGTCCAATGCGGCTATGCTGACATGCGGCAGCGTCGCCCGCTGTTGAGCATGCTGCGCCTTCTGCTTCGCTCCCAATTGCTCAGGCATGCTGAACGGCGGGAACTGACCAGTGACGAGCAGCTACTGCGCCGATTACGCCCTTTTCTGCAACCCCTCGACATGGATACCCTGCACAGCGGGCTCGAGTGGTTGACGGAAGAAGACGCTTGCGCCCGCCGCCCATATATCGCGGCGCTGGCCTGTGATCGTCAAGGAGAGCGACCCTGGGTCAGCGTTTTAGAGGCAAACTACTGTATGGCAACAGAAGTTCGTCACGACCTTACCCTGAGTCCCCGTGAAGAGGAGTGGTCGCGTTTGGTCGATCAGGTCTATCGCTTCTATGGACGCAACTGACGGCTCATGCAGTGATAGGTCATTGACGCAACAAGCGGTGGCCCCAGGATGAAAGGGTCTCCAACCGCAAGACAGCAGGAAAATTTGTTCATTCGCCACCATCAGGAGGCTTCCAATGAGCCATGACGCCCTACCGGACACCCTGCAGACTCTCAAAGTCGGCGGCAGGACCTACCACTTTCACAGCCTGCCAACGGCGGCCGAGGCACTGGGCAGCATCGAGAAGCTGCCCATGACCCTGAAGATCCTGCTGGAAAACCAGCTGCGTTTCGCCGAAGACGAGAGCGTCTCTCGGGAGGACATGCAAGCGCTGGTCGACTGGCAGAAAGAGGCGCGCTCCGACCGCGAGATCGGCTACCGCCCGGCACGGGTGCTCATGCAGGACTTCACCGGCGTGCCCGGGGTGGTGGATCTCGCCTCCATGCGGGCAGCAGTGGAGAGCCTGGGAGAAGACCCGGCGCGCATCAACCCGCTGTCGCCGGTAGACCTGGTCATTGACCACTCGGTGATGGTCGACAATTTCGGCAACCCCGCGGCCTTCAAGGATAACGTCGCCATCGAGATGGAGCGCAACCACGAACGCTACGAGTTCCTGCGCTGGGGCCAGCAGGCCTTCGACAACTTCCGCGTGGTGCCGCCGGGCACCGGCATCTGCCACCAGGTCAACCTGGAGTACCTGGGCAAGACGGTGTGGACCAAGGAAACGGACGGCAGGACCTACGCCTACCCCGACACCCTGGTGGGCACCGACTCCCACACCACCATGATCAACGGCCTGGGCGTGCTGGGCTGGGGCGTGGGCGGCATCGAGGCCGAAGCGGCCATGCTCGGGCAGCCGGTATCGATGCTGATCCCCGAAGTAGTCGGCTTCAAGCTCACCGGCAAGCTGCGCGAGGGCATCACCGCCACCGACCTGGTGCTGACGGTGACCGAGATGCTGCGCAAGAAGGGCGTGGTGGGCAAGTTCGTGGAATTCTACGGTGATGGCCTAAAGGATCTGCCGCTGGCCGACCGCGCCACCATCGCCAACATGGCCCCGGAGTACGGCGCCACCTGCGGCTTCTTCCCGGTGGACGACGAGACGCTGACCTACATGCGCCTGACCGGCCGCGACGACGACCAGGTGGCCCTGGTGGAGGCCTACAGCAAGGCCCAGGGGCTGTGGCGCGAACCCGGCGCCGAGCCGGTCTTCAGCGACATCCTGGCGCTGGACATGGGCGAGGTCGAGGCCAGCCTGGCCGGCCCCAAACGTCCCCAGGACCGCGTTGCCCTCGGCGACATGCAAGCGGCTTTCGAGAAGGTGATGGAAGACGATGCCAAGCCGCTCTCCTCCACCGAACGCACGGTGGAAAAGGGCAAGCTGATGTCCGAGGGTGGCCAGACCGCCGTGGGCGTCGGGCGCAGCTTTGATCACGCCGACAGCCAGGACGTTGACCTAGACGGCAAGCAGTTCAAGCTCGACCCGGGCGATGTGGTGATTGCCGCCATCACCTCCTGCACCAACACCTCCAACCCCAGCGTGATGATGGCCGCCGGCCTAGTGGCGCGAAAGGCCCGGGAGAAGGGGCTGGATACCAAGCCCTGGGTCAAGACCTCCCTGGCGCCCGGCTCCAAGGTGGTGACCGACTACCTGGCCGCCGGCGGCTTCGACGATGACCTCGATGCCCTGGGCTTCCACCTGGTCGGTTACGGCTGCACCACCTGCATCGGCAACTCCGGCCCGCTGCCCGAGCCCATCGAGAAGGCGATCGAGGCCGCCGACCTGACCGTGGCCTCGGTGCTCTCGGGCAACCGCAACTTCGAAGGGCGCGTCCACCCACTGGTGAAGACCAACTGGCTCGCCTCTCCGCCGCTGGTGGTGGCTTACGCCCTGGCCGGCAATGTGCGTTGCGACCTGACGCAGGATCCCATCGGCACAGGCCAGGATGGCGAGCCCGTCTATCTCAAGGATATCTGGCCCAGCCAGGCAGAGATCGCCGAGGCCGTGGAGCAGGTCAACACCGGCATGTTCCGCCGGGAATACGCCGAGGTATTCGACGGTGACGAGGTCTGGAAAGCCATCGAGGTACCCCAGAGCAAGGTCTACCAGTGGTCGAAGGATTCCACCTACATCCAGCATCCGCCCTTCTTCGAGGGCATGGGGCGCACCCCGCCGGCCATCGAGGACGTCAAGGATGCCCGGATTCTCGCCATGCTGGGCGACTCGGTGACCACCGACCACATCTCGCCGGCCGGTGCTATCAAACCGGACAGCCCCGCCGGCCGCTACCTCCAGGAGCGCGGCGTCAAGCCGGTAGACTTCAACTCCTACGGCTCACGCCGCGGCAACCACGAGATCATGATGCGCGGCACCTTCGCCAATGTGCGCATCAAGAACGAGATGCTCGACGGCGTGGTAGGCGGCGAGACACGCCACGTGCCGTCGGGAGAGCAGATGGCGATCTACGACGCCGCCATGCAGTACCAGCAGGAGAGCACCCCACTGGTGGTGATCGCCGGCAAGGAGTACGGCACCGGCTCCAGCCGCGACTGGGCCGCCAAGGGCACCCGACTGCTCGGCGTCCGTGCGGTGCTGGCCGAGTCCTACGAGCGCATCCACCGCTCCAACCTGATTGGCATGGGCGTGGTCCCGCTACAGTTCCCTGAAGGCGAGAGCCGCAAGACGCTGGGCCTCACCGGCGACGAGCAGGTCTCAATCGAGGGGCTTGCCGAGCTCACCCCGGGCGGCAGGGTCAAGGTGACCGTCACGTCCGACAAGGGCGAGAAGAAGATCGAGGCGCTTTGCCGCATCGATACCGCCAATGAGTTGGAGTACTACCGCCACGGCGGCATCCTCCACTATGTGCTGCGCAAGATGATCGGGGCGGCATGATAGGGAACTCGAAAGAAATGATGCTTTGCAAACTTAGGTGAACCTCAGTCGAGACTGAAGAGAACCATAGTGGGCGCCGGGCTCGGCACGATTGATGGTCGTGTTGACAAGGCAAGAGCCCGCAGGTGGGAGACAGAGTTATCGGTGGTCCGGCACCCCGGCGATGGATGAGTTGCCAATGCCCGAAAGGTGCTCGGCAAGGCCAACACCGCCATCGCTCGGGGACGCCGAGCTCCCACAGGGCAATCTCGCATATGCTTGCGAAGCGTCACGACAAAGGCCCCGCCGGCTGACCGGCGGGGCCCTCGTGTGTGCGGGCTTCGGGGTAGGTGAGACTCCTCCTGCTCGCCGCTCCTAGAAGGAGCGGCGGCGATACGTCCGGTACTCCGGCGTCCAGCAGTTGCGCTCGATGGCCGCCCGCAGCTTGATACCGTCGGTCTTCAGCGCCATGCCCTCCCCCTGGGCCTGGGCGGCCACGTCGAAGGCGATCGCCTTGGAGAGCGCACGGATCTTGCCGAGTGGCGGCAGCAGCGCACCTTCCCCCTCCTTGACGATGGGCGCCTCACGGGCCAGCGCTCGTGAGGCCGACATCAGCATGTCATCGGTCACCCGCTTCGCTCCGGCGGCCACCACCCCCAGGCCGATGCCGGGAAAGATATAGGCATTGTTGCACTGAGCGATAGGGATGCTGCGCCCATCGTATACCACCGGCGGGAAGGGGCTACCGGTGGCCACCAGCGCCGCACCGTCGGTCCAGCGAATCACGTCCTCGGGCAACGCCTCGGCCTGGGAGGTGGGGTTGGAGAGCGGCATGATCACCGGGGTCGCGCAGCCAGCATGCATGGTGCGCACCACCTCCTCGGAGAAGATGCCAGGTCGTCCGCACACGCCGATCAGCACCGTCGGCTTGATATGCCGAATCGTCTCCACCAGGTCCTGGCCCTGCCAGTCATGGGAGACGGCCGGGTCGTGGGCCAGCCGGGACTGGAAGTCACGCAGCCAGGTCTGATCGGAGGTGACCAGGCCTTCACGGTCCACCATGTAGACTCGGGCTCGGGCGTCCAATTCGGCGAGCCCTTCGGCCTGCATGGCCACCACCACCTGCTCGGCGATACCGCAACCCGCCGACCCGGCGCCCACGAACACCACACGCTGCTGGCCGATGCTCTCGCCGCGGGCCTGACAGGCGGCCATCAGGGTGCCCACCACCACCGCGGCGGTGCCCTGGACGTCGTCGTTGAAGCAGCAAAGCGCGTTACGGTAGCGATCGAGCAGCGGTACCGCATTGGCCTGGGCAAAGTCCTCGAACTGAAGCAGTACACCTGGCCAGCGGCGCTTAACCGCCGAGATGAACTGCTCGATGAAGGCGTCGTACTCCTCCTGGGAGATGCGCGGGTGCCGCCATCCCATGTACATGGGGTCGTCGAGCAGTTCCTGGTTGTTGGTGCCCACATCGAGCATGATAGGCAGGGTGTAGGCGGGACTGATGCCGCCGCAAGCGGTATACAGTGCCAGCTTGCCGATGGGGATGCCCATGCCGCCGATCCCCTGATCCCCGAGGCCCAGAATGCGCTCGCCGTCGGTGACCACAATCACCTTGACGCGATCCTTCGTGGCACTGCGCAGGATATCATCCATGCGATCGCGATCGCCGTAATTGACGAACAGGCCGCGGTGGTTGCGGTAGATATTGGAGAACTCCTGGCACGCCTTGCCCACCGTGGGCGTATAGATGATCGGCAGCATCTCTTCCAGATGCTCGGAGACCAGGCGAAAGTAGAGGGTCTCGTTGTCGTCCTGAATAGCGCGCAGATAGACGTGTTTGTCCAGGTCATTTTGGCACTGGCGGTACTGGCGATAGGCCCGCTCCACCTGCTCCTCGATGGTTTCCACATTCTGGGGCAGCAGGCCGATCAGGTTGAACTCGATGCGCTCCTCCTGGCTGAAGGCACTGCCCTTGTTGAGCAGTGGCATCTCCAGCAGCAGAGGGCCGGCAAAGGGAATATAGAGGGGACGCTTGGATTCAGTGGTCATCTCTGATCTCGGTGCGGTGACTGGAACGGGCGGTAGACGCTCTGCCGGCGTCTTGTGTCTCACTCTACCATGCCGTAAACAAACGCGCCCCGGACGGAGCCGGGGCGCGAAATCACGCGAAAATCACACATCGCCAACGCGGCTCAGCAGCCCTTGGCCGCCGGCACACGGGCCGCCTCTCCTTCGAAGAAGAGGGGCCGCAGCTTCACGCCCAGCATGTTGCCGGCGAAGGCCGCCACCAACCACACCCAGCCATGCAAGCTGCCGGAGGCGATGCCGCTGAAGTAGGCACCGATATTGCAGCCGAACGCCAGGCGGGCGCCGTAACCGAGCATGAGGCCACCGATCACCGCTGCCAGCACGGACTTCACCGGAATGCGGAAGTTAGGGGCGAAACGGCCCGCCAGGGAGGCCGCCATTAGGGCGCCCACCATGATGCCGATGTTCATCACCGTGGTGATATCGCTCCACACGCTAGCCTGCAGGGCAGAGGCATTCCAACTCGCCTGCCAGTAACCCCACTGGCTGACGTCGCCACCCAATGCTTCGAAGCCCTTGGCCCCCCAGAGGGCAAAGGCGGACGTGATGCCCCAGGGGCGGCCCGCCAGGGCCAGGGTGGCAAAGTTGAGCAGCGCCAGCGCGACAGCCCCGAACAGCAGCGGCCAGGGACCCGTCAGCCAGCGCCGGTTACCGGCATCGATCCTTGGCGCCTGCTCCAACTGGCCATGACGGCGCCTCTCCATCACCACGGTGAACGCAGCGATGACGGCAAACAGCGCCAGGCTGACGGCGATGCCCCCACCCACGCCGGCGGTCTGGACCAGGGAAACCGGCTGGAAGGAGGGCAGGCTCTGCCACCAGGTAAAGTGGGCGCTGCCGATCACCGAACCGATGATGAAGAACAGCAGGGTTATCAGCATGCGGGCATTGCCGCCGCCGGCGGTGAACAGGGTTCCGGAGGCACAGCCGCCTCCCAGCTGCATTCCCAGGCCGAACAGGAAGGCACCGAACACCACCGAGACGCCGATGGGCGCCACGAATCCGAACACCGGCTGGCCGAAGAGGCTACCGGCGCCCAACGCCGGGAAGAACAGCAGCACGGCAATGGCCAGCATCACCATCTGGGCTCGCAGGCCACGGCCGCGGCGCTCGGTGATGAACACCCTCCAGGCGGCAGTAAAGCCGAAGGCGGCATGGTAGAGCACCATCCCCAGCAGGCCGCCGATCAGCATCAGCGCACCGTGGCGGGCGCCGAAGGCGACTCCCACGCCCAGCGCCGCCACCGCCAGGCCAGCGGCGGCCACGGCGGAGAGGGAGAGTCGGAAGCGTTGTGTCAGGGCAAGATCACTCATGGCAGGCTCTCTCGAAGTCGTCAAGACAGGAGGCTTGGTTAGCCGAGCATGCTAACGATTCCGAGGTAGCACGTAAAAGCATTTAAACGAACGAGTTAATTCCATAAGGCGATAAAAGAGCCGACACCAGGTCGCCCTCGAAGGTCAGCGCACTCAGACGAAGCGTCCCAGCCCCGCCGCCTGGCGCAGGCGATCCATGAAGGGCGCCGCCTCGGCCCGGGCGCGTTCGGCGCCCTTCTTCAGCACCGCCTCGATATGGCCCGGATCCTCCATCAGCGCCTCATAGCGCTCACGTGGCTCGCGCAGATGCGCATTGAGGTATTCGAACACCTGGTTCTTGGCCTCGCCCCAGCCGATGCCGTTGGCGTACTCGGCGCGCATGGCGTCGGCCTCCTCCGCCGTGGCGAAGGCGGAGTAGATCTGGAACAACGTGCAGGAGTCGGGGTCTTTGGGTTCGCCAGGCTCCAGGGAGTTGGTCTTGATCTTGCGCACCAGCTTCAACAGCTTCTTCTCGGGGACGAACAGCGGGATGGTATTGTTGTAGCTCTTGGACATCTTGCGTCCGTCCAGGCCACCCAGCACCTCCACCCTCTCGTCCACCACCGCATCGGGCAGGGTGAAGTACTGACCCTTGTAGAGGTGATTGAAGCGGCCGGCGATGTCGCGGGCCATCTCGATGTGTTGGATCTGATCCCGGCCTACCGGTACTCGGTTGGCGTTGAACATCAGGATGTCGGCGGCCATCAGCACCGGGTAGCCGAACAGGCCCATGGTGATGCCCTTGTCGGGGTCCTGGTTGCCCGCGGCCTCGTTCTCTGCCACCGCCGCCTTGTAGGCATGGGCGCGGTTCATCAGCCCCTTGGCGCAGACGCAGGAGAGCATCCAGGTCAGCTCGGGTATCTCCGGCACGTCCGACTGGCGGTAGAAGATGGCGTTGTCGGTATCCAGGCCCAGCGCCAGCCAGGTGGCGGCGATCTCCAGGCGTGACTCCTGCACCCGCTGCGGGTCCTGGCACTTGATCAGCGCATGCAGGTCGGCAAGGAAATAGTAGGACTGCACGCTCGGGTCCTGGCTCGCCTCGATGGCGGGCTTGATGGCGCCGACGTAGTTGCCCAGATGGGGGGTGCCGGTGGTAGTGATGCCGGTGAGAACGCGGGTCTTCTCGGAAGCTGCACTCATGAGGTAAGCGGACTCTGCTGTTCGGAAATGCCCGCTATGGTAACGCGCGCCCCCCCACATGGCGACCGGGGCTTACTCGTCAACGCTGGCCTCGCCATAGATTCGCCGGTACTCCTCGGGCAGGCGCCGGGGCCGGCCGCTGGAAAGCTCGATGCAGGCGAAGCGGGAGCGGGCACGCAGCAGGGTGCGGCCATCGGCGGGACGAACCAGCTGGAAGCGGCGGGTAAGCGTCAGACGGCCGTCGTCGCCGACGATCCAGGTGGCAAGCACAAGCCGGTCGCCTTCGAAGGCCGGGGCCAGGTAGTCCAGCTCGTGGCGATGGACGGCCATGCCGCGGTCCAGCTCGCGATAACGCACCAGGGAGAGCCCCAGCGATTCGGAGTGTGCCCAGCTCACCTGCTCGATCCAGCGCAGGTACTCGGCATTGTTGGCGTGACCGTACTCGTCGATGGCAGAAGGCTCGACGACGAGCTCGATCGCGAAGGGGCTGGGCAGGTCCCAAGCCATATCATCGCTCCTTGTATCGTCTCACGGCCGCTCTGCACCGCAGCGCCAGCATGCGTCGAAGACGCCCTCCTGGGCTTCGCCGCAGCTGGGGCAGCGCCAGGCCGGGGCATCACTCTCGCCGGCCAGGGCCTCGCGGATCAGCGTTTCGGCGCGCTCACGGTTATGGGGTTTTACCCACACCTCGGGCTCGCACTCGCCCAGCGGCAGCTCGCCGGCGCCACCTCCCAGCGTCATGTTGCGCAGTTGAGCGGGAATGCCCGCCGACTCCAGCAGGTTGTGCACATGGCTGACCAGCAGCGCATTGCTGTGGGCGAAGACGCGCACGGGCGGGAAGTCCGTCATGGATGTGACACCGTTCGCATACGCAACACCTCCCCCTCAATCCCGGAAGACTCGCACACCCAGGGCCTTGAGGTAGCGGGTCTCGGGAATCGCCGGATGCACCGGGTGGTCGGGCCCCTGGTGGCCCTGGAAGAGGATCTGGCCGTGGCGATCCTGATGGCGCACCGCACCACGCACCACGTCGACCAGGCGCTCCGGCGCCAGGTGCATGGAACACGATGCCGACAGCAGCAGGCCATCGCGGCCCAGCAGCCGGATCGCCTCCCGGTTGAGCTTGCCATAGGCGCGCTCGCCGTTGGGGATGTCCTTACGCTTCTTGATGAAGGCCGGCGGGTCGAGGATCACCACATCGAACTCCTCGCCGTCGGCCTTGAGTGCCGCCAGGGCCTCGAAGGCATCGCCCTCGCCCACCGACACCTGCTCGTGCAGGCCGTTCAGGGCGGCGTTCTCGGCCACCCGCTCAAGCGCCGGCGCCGAGGCGTCCACGCAGAGCACCTCGCTGGCGCCGTTGGCCGCGGCCTGTACGCCCCAGCCGCCCACATAGCTGAACAGATCCAGCACCCGCTTGCCGGCCACGTACTGATTAAGCCAGGCGCGATTGACCCGGTGGTCATAGAACCAGCCGGTCTTCTGGCCGTCGAGCACCGGGGCGGCGAAGCGCACGCCGTTCTCCTCCAGCAGCACCGGGTCTGCTACCTCGCCCTTGACCACCTCGACGTAGAGCTCGAGGCCCTCCTGGCGGCGGCCGCTGGTGTCGTTGCGCAGCACCACCGTGGTCGGCGCGAGCACCTTGTCCAGGGCATCGAGCAGCGCCGGCAGCACTGCCTGCATGCCCGCGGTGTTGAGCTGTACCACCAGGGTGTCGCCGAAGCGGTCGATCACCAGCCCGGGCAGCAGGTCACTCTCGCCATGCACCAGACGGTAGTAGGGGGCGGCAAACAGGCGCTCACGCAGGGACAGGGCCTGGTTGAGGCGGTGCACCAGCAGCGAGCGGTCGAGACCCTGCGTCGGCTCTCGGGAGACGAGTCGCGCGCAGATCAGCGAATTCGGATTGACGTACGCCACGCCCAGCGCCTTGCCGTTGGCGGCTTCCACCACCACCTGCTGACCGGGTTCGAGGCCCTTGAGCGGAGTGGCATCGGTGTCGATCTCGTTGGAGTAGAGCCAAAGGTGGCCGGCCTTGAGGCGGCGGTCGGCATTCTTCTTGAGGCGCAGCGAGGACAGGGTCATGGGAATCTCTCGAGAAGTCAGGTCTGGCAGTGGGGGCAGTAGACGCTTGCCCGCTGCCCGAGGGTAACGAGGCGAAGCTCGGCGCCACAGCGCCGACAGGGCTGGCCGTGACGGCCGTAGACGTTAAGGCGTTGCTTGAAGTAGCCGGGCTCGCCGGTGCCTCCGACGAAATCGCGCAGGGTGGTGCCGCCCTGGGTGATGGCAGCGGCCAGCACGTCCCTGGCGGCGGCGGCCAGGCGATCGTAACGCTCGCGACTGATGCGCCCGGCGGCGCGGCGCGGGTCGATGCCGGCCAGGAACAGCGCCTCGGACGCATAGATATTGCCCACGCCCACCACCACGGCGTTGTCCATCAGGAAGGGCTTGACCGCCACGCGCCGCCCGCGAGAAAGCCGGTAAAGACGCTCGCCATCGAAGGTCTCGGAGAGCGGCTCAGGACCCAGGCGTGCCAGACGCGTGTCCTGCTCGCGGGTGCCCGCCAGCCAATCGACAAACCCGAAGCGTCGCGGGTCGTGATAACGCAGGATGGCGCCGTCATCGAGCACCAGGTCGAGGTGGTCGTGCTTCTTTGGCAGTTCTCCGAGCCGAGCAATGCGCAGGCTGCCGGACATGCCCAGATGCCAGAGCAGGGTACCCCCGCTCGACTCCCCGCCGGAAAGTGGCATTAGCAGGTACTTGGCGCGGCGGGAAAGCGTCCCGATACGAGCGCCTACCAGGCGCTCAACGATATTGCCCGGCACCGGCACGCGCAGGCGAGCCTGGCGCACGATCACCTCGCCGACCTCTCGCCCCTCGACATGGGGGGCGATGCCGCGGCGGGTCGTCTCGACTTCGGGCAACTCGGGCATGGCGCTATCGCTCAGTTCGGCCGGCGGCCTCTACAAACGCCTGAACCCGGCTGATCACTCAGCCGGGTTCAGGCAGACAGGCAGGAACACCTGCGGAAGATGACCAAGGCTTACTTGATCTTGGCTTCCTTGTACATCACGTGCTTGCGGACCACCGGATCAAACTTCTTGAATTCAAGCTTGTCCGGAGTGTTCCGCTTGTTCTTGTCGGTGGTGTAGAAGTGGCCGGTACCGGCACTGGACACCAGCTTAATCTTGTCACGCATGACTGCTTGCTCCCATTGATGAATCGCTAGAACGCGAGTCGCTTAGACGGCGTCGCCGCGCTTGCGAATGTCGCTGAGCACCGCCTCGATGCCCCTCTTGTCGATGATGCGCATACCCTTGGAGGAGACACGCAGCTTGACGAAGCGGTTCTCGGACTCCACCCAGAAGCGGTGGGAGTGCAGGTTCGGCAGGAACCGGCGGCGGGTCTTGCGCTGGGAGTGTGAAACATTGTTACCAGTCACCGGGCGCTTGCCGGTAACCTGACATACTTTTGACATTGGAGCCTCCAACCGCTGGGCCAGGTGTTCGTCGCCTGTTACGCGAACCCTGAGTGTTCAAAACCTGTCGGGCAAACCGGGAGATCCCGTGAAATTTGACCCAAGGGAATTCAAAGGCTGCACTTTATACCAGAGACCGCTCCTCCGGGCAAGCGTGGAGCGGGGTTCCAGCAAGGGCGTGGGATGGCGCCGCTACGAGGGCGTGGCGCACGAGGCCTACCGGTGGCGGAGAGCATGCTTGCGGCCCTGACCCCCCGGGTGTTAACCCCAGGGAACCGAGCGCAGCCGGGCGCATAGTATAGCGAAGCACCCGTTACGGCGCCAGGGCTCGAGCCGAGCGAAGAGTATTGCGCAGCAGAAGCGAGGGGCGCCTCATCTTATAGCCACCCTCTCTCGGCGAATGAGACCACCTCGCCGTCCCCCACCACGAAGTGGTCCAGTACGCGAATCTCGAAGAGGCCGAGCGCCTCGCGCAATCGGTCGGTGATGCGCCGGTCGGCATCAGACGGCTCGGCCACGCCGGAGGGGTGGTTATGAGCGAAGATGATTGCGCCCGCGCCCAGCTCCAGAGCACGACGGGCCACCTCCCGGGGGTAGACTGAGGCGCTGTCCAGGGTGCCGCGAAACAGCGACTCGTAGCGAATCACTCGGTGCTGACTGTCGAGGAAGAGGGCGGCGAACTCCTCATGACCCAGGTGGCGCAGCTGAGCGGCCAGATAGCTGCGCACCAGAGTCGGCGAGGTCAGCGCCTCGCCCCGCGCCAGCTGGCTGGCCAGGTGGCGCCGCGATAGCTCCAGCGTGGCCTGCAACTGCACATACTTGGCGCTGCCCATGCCCCGGGCGGCGCAGAAGCGCTCGCGGTCCGCCTCCAGCAGTTGGCGCAGGCCGCCGAACTCCAGCAGCAGGTCCCGGGCCAGGTCCACCGCCGAACGGCCCTGCACTCCCACCCGCAGGAAGATTGCCAGTAGCTCGGCGTCGGACAGCGCCTCCGACCCCAGCGCCAACAGCTTCTCTCGGGGGCGCTCCCCCTCCGGCCAATCCCTGATCGACATCGTCGCCTCCCTGCGCTGTCCGCTTGCTGCTCAGTGTAGCCACTCCCTCGTCTACGCAAGGTTCGCCGCGGGTGGTAAGGTATAGCTGACATTAGCGTCCTGGAACACCTCCATGCCATCGCCCTCCGGAACCACCGGTCGCAGAATCCTGCTCGGCATCAGCGCCGGCATCGCCGCCTACAAGAGCGCCGTGCTCGCCCGCCTGCTCAAGCAGGCCGGCTGCGAGGTGCGCGTCGTCATGACCCAGGGCGCCCAGGCCTTCATCACCCCGCTGACCCTGCAGGCGCTGACCGGCGAGCCGGTGCGCACCTCGCTGCTCGACCCCGAGGCCGAAGCCGGCATGGGCCATATCGAGCTGGCCCGCTGGGCCGACACCATCCTGATCGCCCCTGCCACCGCCGACCTGATGGCACGACTGGCCGCCGGCATGGCCGACGACCTGCTCACCACCCTGTGTCTGGCAAGCAGTGCCGAGAAGGTGATGGCTCCGGCCATGAACCAGGCCATGTGGCGCCATCCGGCCACTCTGCGCAACGCCGCCAGGCTTGCCGAGGATGGCTGGCGGCTTCTCGGCCCCGCCAGCGGCGATCAGGCCTGCGGTGACGTGGGTCCGGGTCGCATGTTGGAACCCGAGGCGGTCGCCGAGGCCATGCTGTCTCCTTTCATGGCGCCCGATGCGGCGCCGGTTCCTGCTACGGCGCCCGACGCCGCGCCGACAGCGCCCGCTCCCCATGAGGCCGCCGGCCTGACCGTGACCATCACCGCCGGCCCCACCCGGGAGCCGCTGGACCCGGTGCGCTACCTCTCCAATCACAGCTCCGGCAAGATGGGCTACGCCCTGGCCGAGGCCGCCGCGGCACTCGGCGCCCGGGTAAAGCTGATCAGCGGCCCTGTCAGCCTGGACTGCCCGGAAGGCGTAGAAAGAATCGATGTGGAAACGGCCTTCGAGATGCACGAGGCCGCCAAGCGACTGGCGCCGGCCAGCGATGTGTTCATCGGCTGCGCCGCGGTGGCCGACTACCGCGCCGAGAATGCCGCCGAGCACAAGATCAAGAAGGTCGAAGGCGAGGATGACCTGGTGCTTCGCCTTATCAAGAACCCCGACATCATCGCCGCCGTCGCCGCCCTGCCGGAAGCAAGCCGCCCCCTGGTGGTAGGCTTCGCCGCGGAGACCCGCGACGTGGAGGCCTACGCCCGAGACAAGCTACTCCGCAAGGGGCTCGACATGATCGTTGCCAATGATGTTTCACAGGAGGGTCTCGGCTTCGGCAGTAACGACAACGCCGCCCTACTGCTGTGGCGCGATGCCGCTAGCGAAGGGAGGGAAGGCTTGAGCCAGATGAGCCTGGCCCCGCAACCCAAACGCGACCTGGGCGACGCGGTGGTACGCCGCGCCCTGGCCTGCCTGGCCGCTCGCCATTCGCGTTAAGCTCCCCCGATGCTGAACGGCCGACCGAACTCTCCATCACCCCTTCAGGAACGCCCGATGACCCACCGTGATGCCAAGCCCCGCCTGGCCGTAAAGCTCCTCGACGAGCGCCTGCGTGACCATATGCCCCGCTACGCCACCGAGGGCTCCGCCGGTATGGACCTGCGCGCCCTGCTCGACGCACCGCTCAACCTCGCGCCGGGCCAGTGCGAACTGGTACGCACGGGCCTGGCCATCCATATCGCCGACCCCGGGCTCGCCGGCCTGATCCTGCCCCGCTCGGGGCTCGGCCACAAGCACGGCATCGTGCTCGGCAATCTGGTCGGGCTGATCGACTCCGATTACCAGGGTGAGCTGATGATCTCGATATGGAATCGCGGCCAGACGAACTTCACCCTCGAGCCCTTCGAGCGTCTGGCACAGTACGTGCTAGTTCCCGTGGTGCAGGCCGAGCTCGAGGTGGTAGATGACTTCGAGCAACATCAGCATGAAGCCGTCCAGCGCGGCGCCGGCGGCTTCGGCAGCTCGGGTCGTCACTGACGCCCAGGCCCGACGACCCTGCCGCCCAGCGACCGACGCTACTCTCAGGACAAGGACACCCATGACCGCCGAGACCCAGACCGTTCCTGCTTCCATCTTCCGCGCCTATGATATCCGCGGCATTGTCGATGACACCCTCACCGAGGCAACCGTCGAGTGGATCGGCCGCGCCATCGGCAGCGAGGCTGCCGCTCGCGGCGAGTCCACCGTGGTGGTGGCCCGGGATGGCCGCCTCTCGGGCCCTCGTCTCAGGGACGCCCTGGTGCGCGGCCTCATCGGCGTCGGTCGCGACGTCATCGACGTCGGCATGGTACCGACCCCGGTGCTCTACTTTGCCACCCATGCGCTTGACGGCACCACCTCCGGGGTGATGGTCACCGGCAGCCACAACCCCCCGGACTACAACGGTTTCAAGATTGTGCTGGGCGGCGAGACTCTCTCCGGCGAGGCGATTACCGCCCTCTACACCCGTATCGTGGAGCAGGATCTGGCCGAGGGCCAGGGCAGCCTGCGCGAGGTGGACGTGCGCAGCGCCTATCTGGCCCGCATCCTGGCCGATGTGCGCTTGGCTCGCCCCCTCAAGGCGGTGGTCGACTGCGGCAACGGCGTGGCCGGCGAACTCGGCCCGCAGCTGATCGAGACGCTCGGTGCCGAGACGATACCGCTGTTCGCCGAGATCGACGGCACCTTCCCCAACCACCATCCCGACCCGGGCAAGCCTGAGAACCTGGTCGACCTGATTCGCACCGTGCAGGAGACCGGCGCCGATATCGGCCTGGCCTTTGACGGCGACGGCGACCGCCTGGGCGTGATCACCCCCTCCGGCCGGCTCATCTATCCGGACCACCTGATGATGGCCTTCGCCGAGGACATGCTCGAGCGTAACCCGGGCGCCAAGGTGATCTTCGACGTCAAGTGCACCGGCAACCTGGCCCGGGTGATCGATGAGGCCGGCGGCGAGCCCGAGATGTGGCGCACCGGCCACTCGCTGATCAAGGCGCGCATGAAGGAGACCGGCGCCCTGCTGGCCGGCGAGATGAGCGGACATATCTTCTTCAAGGAGCGCTGGTACGGCTTCGACGACGGCCTCTACGGCGCCGCTCGGCTGCTGGAGATACTCTCCCGCCAGACGCTCGACGCCGACGCCTTCTTCGACCGCTACCCCCAGGACCTCGGCACGCCGGAGATCAACATCACCGTCACCGACGAGACCAAGTTCGACCTGGTGGCACGGCTGGCCCGTGAAGGCGACTTCGGCGACGATGGCGTGAAGACAACGCTGGATGGCATCCGCGTCGACTTTCCGGACGGCTGGGGCCTGTGTCGCGCCTCCAACACCACACCGGTCCTGGTGCTGCGCTTCGAGGGCAAGACCGAGGCGGCCCTGGAGCGCATCCGGGCACAGTTCACCGCCGCCCTGAGCAAGGTGGCCCCCGAACTGGACGTGGCGCTCTGAGCGGCATTTGGCAACACAAGCAATGCCGCCGGCTCTCCGGCGGCCAGCAGCACAGAGAAGGGAAGGACATGACCGAACAGACCCGCGACCCGCGCCTGGTGGTGGAGGTGCTCTCCGAGGCGCTGCCCTATATTCAGCGCTTCACCGGCAAGACCGTAGTGGTGAAGTACGGCGGCAACGCCATGACCGAGGACACCCTGATCGACTCCTTCG
>CAYWBG010000040.1:0-18335 GCA_964456005.1 uncultured Halomonas sp. | reverse complement strand
TCGGGTCATCAGACTTCACCACCACATCGCCAGCGTCGGTGGCCAGGCGGTAGACGGCGGCAATGTCTCCGCCGCCGAGTGGCTGCAACCGCCCTCGGGGGAGCAATCCCGCCACATGCAACAGCTCCTCAAGCGCACTCTCCATGAAGTCCTCCTCTCGAACCCGTTACGGCGACAGCCTCACGGCGAGTCCCCGGGGGTGTCAACGGCGGTAAGCGTGCACCCACAAAAAAGCCGCCCCGTAGGGCGGCAAGAGCAAGGACTTGGCCGGGTGTTACCGGGAACGGGGAATCACTCGGGCAGCAGCACGCCATCGATGACATGGATGACGCCGTTGCTGGTCTCGATATCGGCCTGGATGACGGTGGCATCATTGATCATCACGCTGCCATCCAGGGTGGTAATGGTGATCGACTGGCCCTGGACCGTCTCGGCGCTGTCCAGGCCCATAGCATCCTCGGCCATCACCTGGCCAGGGACCACGTGGTAGGTGAGAATTGCCTGCAGGGTCTCCTGGTTCTCAGGCATCAGCAGCTCGTCCAGGGTACCCTCTGGCAGGGCGGCGAAAGCATCGTCGGTGGGGGCGAAGACGGTGAAGGGGCCTTCGCCCTTGAGGGTGTCGACCAGGCCGGCGGCCTGGACAGCAGCCACCAGGGTCTCGAACTGGCCAGCGGCGACGGCCGTATCGACGATGTCGTCCGACGCCTCATCGTGGCCGTGACTGCCGGCCTGCACTGCGCCCGCCATCATCAGGCTTGCCATGCCGGCGCCTACCCATTGGATTGCTGCGACCTTGAACATCTTCATTGTGGCTTCCTCATTGCGTGTAACGGGACAGGTATACCTTGCAGCGGCCAGACGAGGAGGCGACACCGCCACCCTGTACATGGTCAATGTATTTGTACACACCCTGGACAACAAGTTCATTGTCACGCAATTTTTTTCATCGCGGCCTCCCGCGGGGCTGACGCCGCAAGGGGGACTGTGGCACAAGGGGGACTCCACCCACATGAATCTCCTGAAGGAGTGCACCATGTACAAGCTGGCCTTCTTTGTCCCCGTGGAAGATGCCGAGGCCGTCAAGGAAGCCGTCTTCGCTTGCGGTGCGGGACGCATCGGCGATTACGAGGCATGCTGTTTCCAGACGCCGGGCACCGGGCAGTTCCGGCCACTGACCGGTGCTGACCCGCACATCGGTGAGGTCGGCAGCCTGGAGCAGGTGGAGGAACTCAAGGTAGAGCTGGTCTGCGAAGACAGCATCATTCGAGCCGCCGTATCGGCCCTCAAGCTAGCACACCCTTACGAGGAGCCAGCCTACGACGCATGGCGGCTGGAAGATCTTTGAGCGTCAAGGACGCGGACAGACCGAGCCCCGGTCAAGCCGACCCGAAGTAGCGCTCGCGATCCTCGGGTGTGACATCGCTGATGTGCAGCGGGAAGAGGTCGTCGCGGCGGTCGGCGTAGAAGTGGCGCAGGGTCCGCTCGATGGTGGGAAAGGCAAGCTCATCCCAGGGTATCTCGTGCTCTTCGAACAGCGCCACTTCCAGGCTCTCCTGGCCAGCAGCAAAGTCACCCACGAGATCGGCCCGGAACATCATATAGACCTGATTGATATGCGGCAGGTTGATCAGGGTGTAGAGGCCATGGATATCCACCTCGGCGCAGGCCTCCTCGCGGGTCTCGCGGGCAGCGGCTTCCACGGTGGTCTCGGCGTTCTCCATGTAGCCCGCCGGCAGGGTCCAATACCCCTTGCGCGGCGCGATGGCGCGGCGGCACAGCAATATCCGGGTGCCGCTTACCGGCAGGGTTCCCGCTACGATCCGCGGATTCTGGTAGTGGACGGTGCCGCACTCATCGCAAAGGTAGCGCGGGCGGTCGTCCCCCTCGGGAATGGCGAAACGAACGGTATGGCCACAGTGGCTGCAGAAGTTCATGGGGCTCCCTGGCAGGCTGGCGGGCTTGACGCCGCTCTATGGTGCCGGGTAGAAGGAGTCAAACCCGGCGGAAACCCCATGTTAGAGAAACTTCGCGAACGCCTGCAAGCGCACCGCCCCCACCGTGTGCGCCTGCCCATGCCCGAGGCGGCAGTCCTGATGCCCATCGTCGATCGCCCAGAGCCCACCCTGCTGTTCACACGGCGTGCCGTTCACCTCAACACCCACGGCGGCCAGGTCGCCTTTCCCGGCGGCAAGCGTGAGGCGAGCGATCCAGACCTGCTCTTTACCGCCCTGCGCGAATCGGAAGAGGAGATCGCCCTGCCGCCTCGCCGGGTGAACTTGCTCGGCCGGCTGTCGGACGTGGTCTCGCTACACGGCCTGCGCGTCACCCCCTGGGTCGGCCTGATCCCACCGGACCTGCCGCTCGCCGCCGACCCCAACGAGCTGGACGCCATCTTCGAGGTGCCGTTGGCCCTGTTCCTGGAGGATTGCCGTCACCATACCGACGTCATCCCCATGAACGGTCGCCCCCTCTATGTGCCCAATTACCATGTGGATGGCCAGGTGATCTGGGGGCTCTCGGCGATGATGCTGGTAGAACTACTGGCCGAGGGCTTCGGTCGACCCGTCAGCCTGTATCGCGAGCCAGACGTCGGCCCGCTGTGCTATTTTCCGGAACGCCTGCTGCGCATCCAGCAGCAGGCCACCCCCTGACCCTTGTTCGATGCAGGAGACCACGCCGCTGAGCCTTCCCCTTCCCTCCACCTTGCCACCCGATATACTAACCGAGATCCTCGACGCCCTGGTGGCACAGGGCTGGTACTTCGGCGAGGGCGTACTCGATGCCGGACTCTGCGCCACGCTACATCGGGAGCTGATGGCCTTGGTTGAGCAAGACGCCCTGGCCGCGGCAGGCATCGGCCGCGGCAACAAGCACGCCGTGCGCCAGGACATTCGTGGCGATGCCATCCACTGGCTGGACCGCGAGAGCCTGGCGCAGCGTCGCTACCTGGAGGCCATGGGGCAGCTTCAAGGCGAGCTCAACCAGGCGCTTTTTCTCGGGCTGTTCGAGTATGAGGCCCACTTCGCCCACTACCCGCCCGGGGCCTTCTACCGCCAGCACCTGGACAGCTTTCGCGGCCGCGCCAACCGCGTGGTTTCCACCGTGGGCTACCTCAATCCCGACTGGCCCGACGACGGCGGCGGCGAGATGGTGATATTCGCCGCCGATGATCCCCGGCGCGAAGTGGCACGCATCAGGCCCCAGGCCGGCAGCTTTGCCTGCTTCCTCTCGGAGAGCGTGCCCCACGAGGTGCTGCCGACCCGCCTGCCACGGGCCAGCATCGCCGGCTGGTTCCGGCGCAACGCCTCCCTGGGCGGCGTGGTGGACCCGGCGCGCTGATGGCGGACGGCAGCAACCGGAACCCGGCGCAGCGCCTGACACAGCTCGAGGCACGCGTCGCGGCCCTCGAAGCCCGCAACACCCGGCTGGCCCGGGCCAATTCGGCCCTGGAGGCAGACAAGGCGCACTACCAATGGCTTGCCGAGAGCACCACCGACCTGATCAGCCGTCATGCTCGCGACGGCACCTTTCTCTACGCCTCCCGGGCGGCACGGGACCTGCTCGGCTACGAGCCCGAGGCGCTGATCGGCGTCTCCGCCTACGATCTCTTTCACCCCGCGGACCTGGCCGACCTGCTCAACAAGTCGCCGCGAGTCTACTACCACGACGGCTTCTATCAGCAGACCTACCGCTTCCGCGCCCGGGAGGGTCACTATGTGTGGTTCGAGACTACCAGCCGCACCCGACGCGATCCGGCCACCGGGGAGCTGATCGACATCCTCTGCGTTTCCCGGGACGTGGGCCGACGCATCCGCGCCGAGGCCAACCGCGAGCGTCTGGCTCGGGTGGTGGAATCCACCACCGACTATGTGCTCTTCGTGGATGGCGAGGAGCGCATCTTCACCTCCAACGAAGCCGCCCGGCGGCTACTCGCCCTGCCCAGAGAGGGTGGCAATGCCGCCTTGGCCCGAGCCTACACGCCCGACTCCCTGGCGATTCTCCGTGAGATCGTGCTGCCCGCCGTGGCTCGCTACGGCTCCTGGAGCGGCGAACTGGAGATGCGCGGGCCCCGCGGCCCGGTCCCGGTACTCAGCGTGGCACAGGCACATCGAGGCCCCGGGGCGGAGCCCGACCACTACTCATTGATCAATCGCGACATCGGCCTGCGCAAGGCCGCCGAGGCACAGGAACGCCGCCACCAGGAACAGATCGCCCATGCCAATCGCCTGGCCACCACCGGCGAGCTGGCCTCCAACATCGCCCACGAGCTGAATCAGCCGCTGGGTGCCATCGCCAACTACGCCAACGGGGCGCTGATGCAGCTCAACGCCGACCCTCACCGCCCCGCCGGCGATCTGAGGCTGCCCCTCACCCGAATCAGCGAGCAGGTCGAGCGCCTGGCCGAGCGACTGCGCCATATCCGCACCTTCGTGCGCAAGGGCAAGACGCGTTCGCGGCCGGTGGCGCTGCTGGAAGTCGTCGACGCCGCCTGCCGGCTTTGCGAGTGGCAGTACGAGCAGAGCGGTGTGATGCTCTCCCACGAGTTGCAGGACGACCTGCCCCGGGTGCTGGCCGATCCTCTAGCCCTGGAGCAGGTGCTGGTCAACCTGCTGCTCAATGCCCTGGAGGCCAGCCGCGACTGCCCCGGCGCCGACCGGGTAACGATCCGGGCGCGGCGCACCGGACCTCGTGAGGTGACCTTCACGGTGAGCGACCGTGGACCCGGCATCCCCGATGCAAAGGCCGGGTGGATCTTCGCCCCCTTTCACTCCAGCCGTCCGGACGGACTGGGCATGGGTCTGGCCATCAGCCACTCGCTGATGGAGGCCATGGGCGGCCACCTCGACCTGCGGCCGGAAGACGGTTCCGACGGCGCCACCTTTGCCGGTACACTGCTCGCCGATACGGGGCCCCTCGCCCCGCCCCGAACACCTTGAACGTCGAGAACGAGGAGCCACTGGTGAACGACGCCGAGCATCACGCCGAGGCCGCCTCCTGCGTCGCCATCGTCGACGACGACCAGGCCCTGCGCGAATCACTGGCCTGGCTGCTCGACTCCGTGGGCCTGGTCACCCGCGACTTCGCCGACGGCGAAACCTTCCTCGCCGCCGACCCCGAGGTCCACGCGGCGGTATTGCTTGATGTGCGCATGCCGGGGCTCTCCGGCCTGCAGGTACAGCAGCGCCTGGTGGAGCGCGGCGATGAGACGCCGGTGATCTTCATGACCGGGCACGGCGACGTACCCATGGCGGTAGCGGCACTCAAGGCCGGGGCCCTGGACTTCATCGAGAAGCCCTTCAACCACCAGCAACTGATCGATACCGTGCAGCAGGCGCTGCGAGAACACCACCAGGCCCGCCAGGCACGCGCGCGTCTCGAGGCGCTGCAGGCCCGCTATGCGGCCCTCAGGCCCAAGGAACAGCGTATCCTGGTGCATGTGGCCGAGGGGATGACCAGTCGCGAAATCGCCGACCACCTGGACATCAGCGCCAAGACGGTCGAGGTGTATCGACTGCGCGCCATGCGGGCGCTGGAAGCGATGAGCCTCGCCCAGCTGGTGCGGCTCTGCGTGGCACTGGGGCTAGTGGAAGCCCTGCCTGATCAGGATCAAGTCGACGGCGGTTGATCCGGCGAAGCCGTCAGAGCAACTTACCTTGGCGTGGACGAAACCAAGCCTGTCAGCACTTCACGCTCCACCGCCTCTTCGAGCTGCAGAGTAATCTCCACCCGGCGGTTGATGGCGCGGGCCTGCTCGGAATCATTGGCAGCCAATGGCCGAGTATCGGCGTGCCCCATGACCGTCAGACGCGACGGCTCGAGATCGGCATTTTCCAGCAGGATATTCGCAACCGTCGCCGAGCGCATCGCCGAAAGGTCCCAGTTACTGCGGAACCGGGAGCTGCGAATGGGAACATCATCGGTGTGGCCATCGATGGCAATCTCGCCCGGCATCGCCGCCAGGGTCTCGGCTAGCCTAGTCAGCAGTGCGGCGAACTCGCCCATCACCTCGGCGGAGCCCGAAGGGAAGCTGCCCTGCTCGTCGATACGGATCAGCACATTGGCGCCATCGCGCTCAACCTGCACGCCCCCTTCGTCGATCGCGGTGCGCAGTGCCTCCTCGATCTCGAGCTCAAGCTGACGGAGGCGCTGCTCCCGATGGGTGTCGTGGCGAGGACGCTCCAGCACGGTGCTTTGGCGCACCTCGTCGCGTAGCGTGGGTTCCGGCTCTGCCGGAGAGAACCTGTCGAATATCGGGCTGGTGCCCATGGGAATCACATCTGCTGGCACCTGGCGCTGCACGCCGAAGGCCTCGGCCATCTCACCGGCCAGCTGCTTGAAGCGGATCAGATCGATCTCGGCAAAGGACAGCAGCAGCACGAAGAAGCAGAGCAGCAGCGACATCAGGTCGGCATAGGTCACCATCCAAGGGGGTATCGGCCCGCTGCCACGAGACCGCCTAGCCATTGGGCTCCCCCTCAGGCACGCCCTCGGCCGCCTTGGCATTACGACGATCACGCACCTCATCGGGGAGATAGGCCAGCAGCATCTGCTCCACGATTCGCGGGTTCTTGCCCTCCTGGATGGCCAGTAGCGCGTCGGTCCACAGCGCCTGCAGTTTCTCCTGCTGGTGCATGCGGGTGTCGAGCTTCTCGGCAATGGGCTTGGCGATCACATTGGCGATCAGGACGCCATAGAGAGTTGTGAGAAGCGCCACCGCCATGGCCGGGCCAATGGAACTCGGGTCATCCATGTTGGCAAGCATCTGCACCAGACCAATCAGGGTGCCGATCATGCCCATGGCCGGCGCCACCTCGTTAAGCAGGGTGAAAGCCCGGGCGCCAGCCTGGTTGCGATCCAGGGTCATCAGGCGCTCCTTGTCGAGCACCTCCTTGAGCACCTCGGGAGTGAAGCCATCCGCCAGCATCTGCAGACCCTGCTGGAGGTAGCGAGAACTCGCTTCGAAGTCTTCAAGCGCCAACAGTCCGCGCTTTCGCGCCAGCTTGGAGACCTCGAGCATCTCCTCAATGGTGGAGGCGGTGTCGGGCAGGGAGTGCTTGAAGGCGCGGGTGGCCGCGTGCAGGGCCATACGGCACTCGGAAAAGCGCAGCTGGGAGAGCACCACCATCAGACTCCCCCCTACCACGATCAGCAGGCTGATCGGGTTGAGGAACACCATGGGGGAAGCGCCGAGGGAGATGGCGCCGGTGACCATCACCAGGGCGCCGAGCATGCCGATAATCGTGGCCAGATCCATTCACGTCCTCCGCGGTTCCGAAGCATCAGGCATCGGTCGCGGTAGAAACGAGCCGACGCTGGAGCGGCGCGTCACGCTCCAGCAAGGCTATCGGCCACGCGAGGAAAACCTTTACCCCTACTCGGCAAGGGAGAAGCGGATCGCCAGCTCCTCGAAGATGCCATCGAGGGCCGGGGCCTCGTCGGGTTCCGGCTCGGGAGTCGGCTCGAGGACCACCACCTGGCCACTGGGTTCGTCGAGCAGGCGGCGCAGTTGCTCATAGTCGAAGGCCACGCCGTCGGCATTGCCCTCGTTGAGTCGGGCCAGGGTCTCGATCAGCGCCGACATGCCGTGCTCCTGCTCTTCCAGGGGCTGGAAGACCTGTACCAGCGGCTGCCCGTCCTGCCAGCCGACCTTGATGGGCTGGTCGATGATATTGACCCGGGTGCCCACCGACACGTTGTCGAAGACCGTCTCGATATCCTCGGGGAACATGCGGATACAGCCGCGGCTGGCGCGCATGCCGATCCCATCAGGATCGTTGGTGCCATGAATCAGGTAGCCGGGGATATCGAGGAGGACGGCATGGCGCCCCAGCGGGTTATCGGGGCCGGGAGGCACCACCTCAGGGGCCGGCTCGCCCCGCTCGGCGGCCTCCTCGCGCATGGAGCGTGGCGGGTACCAGGCCGGATCCTCGAGACGCATGGTGGTCTCGGTGATACCCAGGGGGGTGTCATAGCCTTCACGGCCGATGCCGATCGGGTAGCTCTGGACCCGCGGGGTCTCGCCCTCCCCCACCTCCGGATAGTAGTAGAGGCGCAACTCGGCGATGTTGATCACGATTCCGGTCCGCTCGGCATCAGGCAGGATGAACTTCCCGGGAATCGTCACCTCGGTACCCTCGCCGGGAATCCAGATGCTCACATCCGGGTTGGCGCGCACGATCTCCTCGTAGCCAACGTTGTGCTGACGAGCGATGTCGATCAGGGTGTCCTCGTGATCTTCCACCGTCACGGCGTAGGTCTCGCCGATCACATTGCCCTCTTCGGGCAGCGGATAGTGGCCACGGGGCCACTCCTCGGCTTCGTCGGCAAGGGTCACTGCCGAAACGACGAGGCCGACGGCGGCCACACTCCCCACCAGCGTTCGCCAGATCCACCGTCGAACCGGCACGCCTGGACCGGCCATTCCTGTCGCAGCTGTCATAACCTCGCCTCTCTTGCAGGTGTCTTGGCTACCCTGGCCTCGGCACTGTCAATGAATCCTGGAAGACGGTATCGGGTCGCTTCCGGCAGTGCGTGATAATGGCACATTCCTTGACGGCACTCGAACCAAACGTCCAAGGGCCCTTCAAGACGTTATTTGATGTGGCGAGCGACCCGAAAGCAGGGTGCAGCCTCGACGTAGACAGCGAAGCGGCTGACTCAGGGCTGGCGGACGTAGCTACCGGGTGCGTCTTCCAGCGGGGTATAGCGCTCGTTGCCGAGACCGGGCGGCGTCACCTTGCCACTCGAGTGAGCCGCCAGCCATGCTTGCCAGGCCGGCCACCAGGAGCCCTCCTGCTCGGGAGTGTTCTGCAGCCAGGCATCCGGGTCCAGGTAGCGCTCCCCCTGATGCTGGGTGCGTTGGCGGTAGCTGCGGTGCGGGTGGCCAGGCTCGCTGATGATCCCGGCATTGTGGCCGCCGCTGGTGAGCAGGAAGGTTACCTCATCGGCATCCGTCAGCAGGTGGATCTTGTACGCCGAGCGCCAGGGGGCAATATGGTCCCGGGTAGTGCCCACCGTGAAGATCGGGGCGCGAATGTCCTGGATGGCCACCGGCCGCTCATTCACCTGATAGCGACCGCTGGCCAGGTCGTTGTCCAGAAACATCCGCCGCAGGTACTCGGAATGCATGCGGTAGGGCATCCGGGTGATATCGGCGTTCCAGGCCATCATCTCGTTCATCGGCTGCCGTTCACCCAGCATGTAGTCATGCACCATGCGCGACCAGATCAGGTCGTTGGAGCGCAGAATCTGGAAGGCACCCGCCATCTGGTAACCGTCGAGATAGCCCTGATCCTTCATCATGCTCTCCAGGTAGGCGACCTGACTCTCGCTGATGAATAGCGTGAGCTCGCCGGCCTCGGTGAAGTCGACCTGGGTGGCCAGAGTGGTGATCGTCGCCAGCCTTTCGTCGCCATCGCGGGCCATGGCCGCCGCGGCGATAGAGAGCAGAGTGCCGCCAAGACAGTAGCCGACGCCGTGCACCCGCGGCGCTCCGGTGACCTCGGTCACCACATCCAGCGCCGCCATGGGGCCGAGGCGGCGGTAGTCCTCCATGCCCAGCTCGCTCTCCTCGGTGCCCGGGTTGCGCCAGGAAATCATGAACACCGTATAGCCCTGATCCACCAGGTACTCGACCAGCGACTTGCCCGCCGTCAGATCGAGAATGTAGTACTTCATGATCCAGGCCGGCACGATCAGCACCGGCTCGGCGTTGACCTGCTCCGTGGTGGGTGCGTACTGGATCAGCTCTATCAGCCGATTGCGGTAGACCACCTTGCCGGGTGTCATGGCGAGATTCTCGCCGAGTCGATAGTCCTCGGCGCCCACCGGCGGCTTGCCAGACATCTGTCGGTCCCAGTCCTCGAGGAGATTCTGCCACCCCACCACCAGGTTCTGGCCGCCACTCGTCAGCGTGGCGTTGGTGATTTCCGGATTCAGCCAGGGGACGTTGGAGGGGGACCAGTGGTCCAGCCACTGGCGAGTGACGAAGTTGATCACCTGTTCGCGGGAGGGCGACAAGCCATCCACTTCAGTGGTGGCGTTATGCCACCACTGCTGGGTGAGCAGAAAGGATTGATACATCAGGTTGTAGGGCCACTGCTGCCAGGCCGGGTCGCGAAAGCGACGGTCCTGCTCCATGGGCTCGATGCAGGGGGGGGTGCCGGGGTCGAGGGCGAGGCGCTGGGCATAGCGCCCCAAGCGGGTCAGCTTACGGATGGACTTCTCGCCGAGTTCCAACTGCTTGCCGGGGGATAGCGAGAGGTGCAACAGCCACTCGACATAGACACTGGCCAGCCCGGCCGGGGTAATGCCCCTCGTCAGGCGAGCCAGATTGGCCTTGAAGGCGTGATCAACAGCGCGTGTCGAGTAGACACCAGGATTGGGACGCTCGGGGCCGGCAGGCAGCCCTGACTCGGGATGGCGGGTTACCGGCGACTGACGCTGGGTCATGGGGCGGGCCTCCTGATGTGGGACGGATGTAGGTATCGCGGCACGCTGCAAAACCGCATGCCGCCTACCGCCAGCCTAGCAGATATTGCAGCGCATCAATTCGCAGCCGTCTCGGTTGCCTTGCCCGGATCGCGCCTGGAGGGCATGTAACACCGACTCGCTTGAGCGATCACCTATACTGAAAGGTGCCGGTGAGGAGAAGCTGCGTCAGATGCAGGACCGTCTCGATGCGGGGCGTCTGTCAGGCGCTCGACCGGCACCATGATCTGCCTGACTCGCTACTTCGCCGAGGCTGCCGATTGTCCGAGGCTCTCCAGACGCCGAGAGCTCATTTTTTCAATTGAGCTCGTCGCCCAGCCTCAGGCAACATGGCACACAGGAAGTCAGGCAAGCCAAGATGAGCCACGGCCTACCGCTGGAGGAGCCAAATGCAACCGCTGAGCTATTACTACTACAACGTGCTGGAAGGCCTCGAGAAGCCGTTCGATGTGCCGGCGAGCCACCTGCAGGAGGGCTACGACATCCTTTACCAGCAGGGCGGGCGCATCGAGATCGACCTGATGCGCAAGGCCGAGGATGGCAATGCCCAGGGCGAGCCCTTTCACTGGTACGAGGCCCTCGACGACGAGCAGCGGGCGAAATTGCACAAGGCCCTGGATGACAATAATCCAGCGAAGATCCTCAAGATCATGCAGCGCAACGGCTATGCCGGTGTGCTCTATCACCATGCCAGGGAGCACTTCCGGCCAGAGGCCAGCATCGACTAGCCCCGTTTGATGCCACGCCATACCATGGGCCCGCGATTGATCGCGGGCCCATGCCGTTTACGAGCGGAGGCCTGGTGGATGTCAGGCGTTATCCAGCATGAGGGCGCCATTCCTCTCTGTCGGGCGATGCCCTACTCCCAGGGCGAGACATCCAGATAAAGTCGCGCCTTGAAGCCCTTGCGGCTGGTCAGCGGCACATAGCGGCCCTGGTGGTCTTCCTTGACCGGTCGACCGCGCCCCTCGCCCCAGTCCTCGTCGCCTAGGACATAACGCAGCCGCCAGCCTTCCCCGGCAGCCGTTGCCAGGATCACCACCTTGTCGCGGAAAAGGTTCTCGTCGGGGACACGCCGGCTGATGAACCAGCGCCCGCCTACCTTGAACTCGGTGCTGCGTACGGCGATGTCCGCCACCAGCATCATGGTGCGTCCTTGCTTAACGGTGATCTTCGAACTATCCAGGTAGACCGAGAAGAGCACCGGATGGCGGGCGTGGTCATGCCCGGTACGCTCGGGATGGAACATCTCGTCGTAGCGGCGAAAGATCGCCGAGTCGTGCTCCACCCGCCTGTCCGATAACGCCACGGGTGGATACAAGCGCGGGGATACCGTGCACTCGAAGTGATAGCTCCCCTCGATATCGCGGCCTTCATCGAGCGCCTCCTGCAAGGAGGGAGACAGCGGGAGGTGCTCGACCACCATCCGTCCCTGCATGCAGGCATTGCCGAACAGGAAGCGCGTCAGGTTCTGGTAACCCGATTCCGAGTTGACCATGCCGAAGGGACCGCTGTGAGCCAGGTAGAGGTGCACCCGCGGCGCGCCCTCAATCCAGGCATTCTCGATCTTCACCAGGCCGTCGCTCTGGGCACCCACCACGTGACGGCTTGCGTTGTAGTCGCGGTGGTTGGTGCCCACCAGGCAGAAGAAGCGCTCCGGTGGGAAGTGGCCACCCAGGTGGTTGACACGGCCACCGCGAGGGGTGAGCTTGAGGTAACCGGCGATACTGTTGCGGTTGAAGTTGTTGATATCCCATAGGCCCAGGAAGCCCGGCACATTGAGGCCGGCCATTTCGATGCCCCCGTGGGGCGAACCGTAGGTAAAGACCTTGTCCACACAGGCGCGTGCCTCGGCGCTGCCGACCTCGTGGTTCTGCAGCAGGCAACGGCACACCAGCCCGCCCATGGAGTGGGCCACCAGGTAGACCCTGAAGGCCGCTCGTTCGGCGGCGTCATCGCCACAGATGCGCTCGCGCAGCCACAGGATCAACTCACTCAAGGCCTTTGCTGCCTCGGGGATCGAGGGGCGCTGCCCCTCCCCCCTGTCGCTCTCGTAGAAACGGTGGATCAGCAGAGTCCTGCGCGGCAGCCGCTCCTCGCTCATGGCCCCCTCCGCGTAAACATCCCGATAGCCGTGATCCTTCATCAAGCGAATCAGCGGGGACTCGAAGATGAAGGTCTCGAAGCCGCCGCTGGGCCCCTGGCGAATCCGGGTCGCTCCCAGATTGAAGCCCATGTAGGGGGTGTTGACGGTGGCTTCGATCTGGCTGTCACGCATGGCATAGCCGCGCACATAGATGATGGGATGGTGCCTAACCTGGGACATCATTACGCTCCTCGATGGAGTGGGATCGTAGCGAGCCCGTGGCTCAGTCGCTGCGCGGATCGCCGGGAAGGTAATGCCCGGTCACCAGACGATAGGCATTCGAGGTTCGGTCGCCGGGGATGCCGTCGGCCCTCAGGAAGATGCCGGGAAAGGTACTCAGCCAGCGCTGCAGGCGACGAGCCTTCTCGGCCTCCTCCTCGCGCCTGGCGCGCCGCATGCGATGCCGGGAGACAAGAGGTCCCTGTTCGTGCTGATCGGCCTCACCGGGCTCGGTGGTTATCGACTCATACAGCGTAGCGGCCGGGTGGTCCTTGAAGTCGACCAGGCTCCGCTCGGCCAATCGCCGTAGCATCACCGCTGCCCCGCACTGCCTCGACACGGCCGTGTCGGACCAGCGCCCGTCGGCCACGTAGCGGCCGCTGGTGTAGTGCGTCGAGAAGCTCCACAGATAGGGGGAGAGGACGTGGGGGTGGTACAGGCGATAGCCCCAGCCGTTGTAACGCTCCAACTGGTAGAGGGTGCCCGCCAGGCTCCAGTCGGTATCGGCGCTCAGCCGCTTGAGCGCCATGACGTCCTCGGCGCTCTCCTCCCAGTTGAAGGGCGGCGAACCCCGCTTCGGGCGGCCAGCAGGCACCTTGACGGTGCGCGCCGTGAGCGGGTCGCCGTTATGCAGGTGGCTATCGAAGCGGCAGCCCGACTCCATATGGTGAACCACGGCCAGGAAGGCCCAGGGGATGCGCCGGCTGTTGGCCACGGCCTCGTAGCGCTCGCGGTGCTGAAGCAGCCGGTCGACGCTGCGCTCTACCTCGGCCTGGTGCTGGGGAAGGATATCGCAACTCTCGAAGAGCTGCTCGTACTCGCGGCGCAGGGGATCGGTCAGTCGGATTGCCATGAAAACCTCCCGTCGAAGGTTCCAGGCATCGCAGTCCACCGCCAGGGAACCCGTATGGCTTCCCTGACAAGCTTAGCCCAGGATCAGCGACCGGCCAGCAGATGGACCGGCCCTATCCCAGCTCAGGCCTTGAGCACGTAGCGCAGGATATCGACGACCTGATCGGTGGTGGTGCACCAGGCCATGGCCTCGGCATCGACCTCCTTGAGAGGGTGAACGATCTCCTCGCCGTGCAGCGTCACGTAGGGCTTGCCCAGGGCCGCGCAGTAGCCGGCATCGAAGGCGGCATTCCACTGCTTGTACTTGTCACCGAAGCGCACCACCACCAGGTCGCTCTGCTCGATCAGGGTGCGAGTGCGGATGGCATTCACCTTGCTGGATTTGTGGTCGCGCCAGAACGGCAGGCTCTCCTCGCCCAGGTGGTCGCCGGCGGCATCGCTGGCGGCGTGGTCGGTCACCGGGGCGGTGAACACCACATCTAGACCGGCAGCCTCGGCGCCGCGCCGGATCTCATCGCGCCAGTCGGTGTGGATCTCGCCGGAGAGGTAGACGAAAAAGCTCATGGAGGGCTCCTGGTGGGGATGGAAAATATGGCCCCACACCATAGCCCATAGGGCATTTCATGAAAAATAGTTCCAAAAATATTTTCCGCGGACCGACCTTTCGAAAAGCGCAGATCAGCCGACTGACAGGGGATCTCCGACGGCGATGGTCTTGCCCTCGCCCGACAACAGGATGGCGTTCTGGCCGAAGAAGGCGCCCTTCCAGGACAGCCGAGGCTTGAGGGCCATCAACGTCTTAAGCGGTTCTCCGGGGTGACGAATCTCCCCGCTTTGCTGGTCCACGCTGGTAATCCCGCAGCGCTGACAGGGCTTGCGCAGCCCCAACCGCCAGTCGTCTCCGCCGATCTCGCGCCAGCCATCCTCGGCGAAGGGCTGGGTTCCCTCGATCACGATGTTGGGCCGAAACCGATTCATGGGCAACGCCTCGCCGCCTCTGGCCTCGAGGGCCAGGTTCAGGGCGGAAAGAGACGCCCCGGTAGTCACCAGGAAGGGATAGCCGTCGGCGAAGCCGGTATGGGCCTGCTCCCCGGCGGACAGGAAATCGGGCTCGACCCGACGACGCTGATGCGCATCGAAGCGCACCAGACGCAGGCCACTGCCACGCAGGTCGCCGAGCACACGAGACAGCCAGCTACGCGCTTCACTACCTTCGTCAAGGGCGTCGCAGCGATCCTGCCACACGTAGGCCGACAGCCGCGCCTGCCCCTCGCCGACCAGCGATACACGCAGCGGCTTAGTCGCCGGATGGGTCAGCACCAGCGTATTCTCTTCAAGGTGGGCGCGGACCTGAGCCATGCGCGGTCGCTGACGCTGAGTGACGAAGCGGCCAACGTCGTCGACCACCATCCAGCGCCGATCCCAGGCCAGGCCCTCGGTGGTCAGCCGCGCCTCATTCAGGGCGATGCCGCCCAGCGACTTGACCGGATAGATATGGAGCTGGCGGATCCGCACGGGTGACTCCTGGCGAGAATTCCCAACGCCTGGCCCTGGGGGCGTTACAGCCGCTGGGTCTCGATCACGTAGCCGATGATGGGGTACCCCGCCTTGCGGGCGGCCTTCTCGGCCTCGAGCTGCGCCTCGATCTTGGAGATACTGGAGGAGACATGCTCGAAGACGGTGTCTCTTTCAAGCTGCTTGGTACGCACCGCGAGTTTCACCAGGTGGCCCGTCCTCGGCGCACCGCCGGGCTTGCTGCGCGGTGCCTTGGGCTTGGCCTCATCGCCGGCTTCCCTGGGCCATTCAGGGGGGGCCGTGGCGGCCTTGCGCCGAGTTTCCTGCGCGTTGTCCATGAAATCGTTGATATCGCGGCGCATCTGCCGCTCGAACTCACTCAATTCCGTTTCCATCGTGTCTCCGTCTACCTCAATCATGGCGGAAGTGTACCAGAACTCGCGCCAACGCAAGGACTCAGGAGACCTCCAGGGCGATCTTGAGCACGCCGTCGCGCTGGTGGGAGAAGAGGTCGTAGGCATCGACAATCTTCTCCAGCGGATAGCGGTGGGTGACCATGGGGCCCAGGTCCAGGCGGCCGCTGTCGATGATCTGCATCAGCCGGCGCATGCGCTCCTTCCCGCCGGGGCAGAGCGAAGTGACGATGCGATGATCCCCCAGGCCGGCGCAGAAGGCGTCCAACGGGATGGTGAGCGCCTCGGAGTAGACCCCCAGACTCGACAGGGTGCCACCGGGCTTGATGACGCGCAGCGACTGCTCGAAGGTCTGTTGCAGGCCCAGCGCCTCGATGGAGGCATCCACGCCGCGCCCGCCGGTGATCTTGAGGATCTCCGAGACCACGTCCACCTCGCGGAAGTTGAGGGTCACGTCGGCGCCCATCTTCCTGGCCATCTCCAGGCGCTCATCGACACCGTCAACGGCGATGATCAGCCCCGCGCCGCGCAGCCGGGCGCCGGCGGTAGCGCACAGCCCGATAGGCCCCTGGGCGAACACCGCCACGCTGTCGCCGATCCGGATGTTGGCCGACTCGGCGCCGGCGAAGCCGGTGGACATGATGTCGGGGCACATCAGCACCTGATCGTCGGTGAGGCCATCAGGCACCGGGGAGAGGTTGGCCTGGGCGTCGGGCACCCGCAGGTATTCGGCCTGGGCGCCGTCGATGGTATTGCCGAAGCGCCAGCCGCCCAAGGGCTTGTAGCCGTGAGCATGGTGGCCACCATCTTGGGCGCTGCAGCCGTCCTGGCAGGCGTAGGAGGTGAAGCTCGGGCATATCGCCCCGGCGATCACCCGCTGGCCTTCGTGATAGCCCTTCACGTTGGCGCCGAGCTTCTCGATCACCCCCACCGGCTCATGGCCCACGATGAGGCCCTTCTCCACCGGGTACTCGCCCTTGAGGATGTGCACATCGGTGCCACAGATGGTGGTGGTGGTCACCCGGATCAGGGCGTCATTGGGACCGATATCGGGCATCGGGCGGTCGTCGATCTCGATGCGGCCGGGCTCGACGAAGACGGCGGCTTTCATCATGGCGGGCATGGGTCAGGCTCCAGTGTCAAGGAAGGTCACCCTGTAGCTATAGCAGGGGTTGGCCGCCTCTGCCCTTGATGGGCATCCATCTCATACGGCAATGCCGCGACGGATAGCCGCCAGGACGCCTTACTTCCCATCGCCTCCCGGCCGCCGTACCCTGAGGGCATACCTCCGCGCCCGCTTCCCCCTCCAAGGAACTGGAATGTCACCCGCCGATACCCTACGCCTGATACTGCTCTCTTCGCTGTGGGGCCTGTCGTTCATCTTCATGCGTGTCGCGGTACCCGAATTCGGGCCCGTGCCGTTGATCCTGGTGCGCATGGGCATCGGCGCCCTCCTGCTGGTGCCGCTACTGCTGAGCCTCCACTACCTAAAGCTGGTGTGGGCCAACAAGGGCGGGCTCTTCATCCTGGGCGTGATCAACCACGTGGTGCCCTTCTCGCTGCTGGCGCTGGCCACCACCCGGCTGGAGGCCGGCTTCACCTCGCTGATCAATGCCACGACGCCGATCTTCACCGCGCTGCTCGGCGCGCTGTTCTTCGCCACGCCGGTGATGCGACAGCAGTACCTGGGGCTGGCCCTGGCCTTCTTCGGCGTCTACGTGCTGTCGGCGGATCGGCTCGACTTCGCGCTGGGCGGCGACGGCTGGTTCATCCTGGCCGTACTCGGCGCCACCTTCTGCTACGGTGTGGCCAGCAACTACGCCAGGAGGCACCTGGCGCACCTGCCGGTGCGCGTGCTGGCGGCGGGCAGTTCGGCCATGTCGGCGCTGGTGCTGCTGGTGCCGGGGCTGCTGCTGTGGCCCGCCGAGCCGATCAGCGGTCTGGCCTGGGCCAACGGCCTGGCCCTGGCGGTGCTCAGCACCACTCTGGCCTTTTTGCTCTACTTCGGGCTGATTGCCAGCGCCGGTGCCACCGCCACCTCCACGGTGACCTTCCTGGTCCCGGTCAGCGCCCTGCTGTGGGGGTATCTGCTGCTTGGCGAGACCCTGAGCCTCCAGATCCTGGCCGGTATGGGGATCACCCTGGCCGGTACTGCCATTGCCACGAGAATGGTGCGACTGCGTCGAAGGCGAGGAGAACCGGGCGCCGAAGACGCGCAGCCGGTCCCGCTTACGACCCCACCTGATGATCATCCCACTCGATGACACCTGAGGAGACTTCCATGAGCCTTTCCCCCTTCCACCTGGCAATCCCCGTTCACGACCTGCGCGCGGCCCGGGCCTTCTACGGCGAAGTATTCGGCCTGGAAGAGGGCCGTTCCAGTGAGCAATGGGTAGACTTCAACTTCTTCGGCCACCAGCTGGTGATCCACGAGCACCCGAAGATGCCCTACCAGGACCAGGCCAACACCAACTCGGTGGACGGCCACGACGTGCCGGTGCCCCACTTCGGCGTGGTGCTGGGATGGGACGAATGGGAGGCGCTGGCCGAGCGCCTGAAGGCTCGCGGTACCGACTTTGTGATCGAGCCCTATGTGCGCTTCAAGGGTGAGGTGGGCGAGCAGGCCACCATGTTCCTGCTCGATCCCTGCGGCAACGCCCTGGAGTTCAAGGCCTTCAAGGACATGAGCCAGCTGTTCG
>CAYWBG010000039.1:0-19290 GCA_964456005.1 uncultured Halomonas sp. | reverse complement strand
CCGGCCTTCGATACCGGCTACCGCGCCTGGGGCATCTTCGCCGCCGCCAACGACCTGGATGCTGATGATGTCGAGTGGCAGAACGTTGACCCGACCCTTCGCGAGACCCTGCTGGTGCGCGGCGACGTGGATGCGATCACCGGCTTTTACTTCACCAGCCTGCTCAATCTCGAGGGGCGCGGCATGGGAGAAGAGGACCTGACCATCATGCCCTTCCCCGACTATGGGGTACCGCTCTACGGCAATGCCATCATCGCCAGCGAGTCCTTCGCCGAGGAGAACCCCGAGGCGGTGAGAGGCTTCCTGCGCGCCTTCAATCGCGCCCTGGCCGAGACTCTGGCCGACCCGGACGGTGCCATCGACTATGTGCTGGCCCGCGACGGTCTGATCGACGTGGAGATGGAGACCCGGCGCCTCAAGCTGGCCATCGAGAGCGTGATCGACACAGAGGATGCTCGCGCCCATGGCGCCGGCGCGGTGGACGAGGACCGCCTGACCAACGCCATCCAACTGGTGGCCGACGCCTATGACCTGCCCGAGGTGCCGTCGGCGGAGCGGGTATTCACCTCCCGCTACCTGCCGGAGCAGGACGAGCGCATGATCTTCCCGGGCCAGGGAGACTGAGTATGACGGCACCCGCCACCCTGGACCAAGCCGTCGCCCAGCCTGCGGCGGCACCCTTCGTGACCTTTGACCGGGTCAGCCTGGCCTACGACGATAGCGGCAACGCCATCGAGGATATCTCCCTCTCCATCAAGGAGGGTGAGTTCGTGGCCTTCGTGGGCCCCTCGGGCTGCGGCAAGTCCACCTTCATGAAGCTGTGCACCGGCCTGAACGCACCCACCGCAGGCAGCGTGCGAGTCGATGGTGAGCCGGTGGGCGGGCCGCTGAAGATCTGCGGCATGGCCTTCCAGAGCGCCAACCTGCTGCCCTGGCGCACCACCCTGGATAACGTGCTGCTGCCCCTGGAGATCGTGAAGCCCTACCGCTCGCAGTTTCGCCGGCGCCGCGCCGAGTTCGAGGGCTGGGCCCGGGAGCTGCTGGGTACCGTGGGCCTGGCGGGCTACGAGGACCAGTATCCCTGGCAGCTCTCCGGCGGGATGCAGCAGCGTGCCTCCATCTGTCGGGCGCTGATCCATCGGCCGCGGCTACTGATGCTCGATGAGCCCTTCGCCGCCCTGGATGCCTTCACGCGGGAGGAGCTGTGGTGCGTGCTGCGTGACCTCTGGGAGGCCCAGCGCTTCACCGTGGTGCTGGTGACCCACGACCTGCGCGAGGCGGCCTTCCTGGCCGACACCGTCTACGTGATGAGCCGTCGACCGGGACGAATCCTGGAAGCTCGCACCATCGACTTCCCGCGTCCGCGCTCCCTGGAAATGACCTTTGAGACGCCCTTCACCGGTCTGGTGCACGAACTTCGCTCGCGGATCGGCGAGATCCGCGGCAGCTGAGGAACCCCCATGTCCAAGAACAACCGGCTGCTCGAACGCCTGGCCCCGTGGATCGCCGTGCTGGCCCTGATCGTGATCTGGGAGGTGACGGTGCGTGCCTTCGACGTGCCGCCCTTTATCTTTCCCAGCGCCTCGGCCACTGCCCAGGCCCTGGTTACCTTTGCCGGCCCCATCGGCATGCACTCCTGGCAGACCTTCTGGACCACCATGGCGGGCTTCGGCCTGGGCGTGGCGGTGGGGCTGGTGCTAGGCTTTATCGTCGGCTCGTCGCGCTTCCTCTACCATGCCTGCTATCCGCTGCTGGTGGGCTTCAACGCCATCCCCAAGGTGGCCTTCGTGCCGATACTCGTGGTGTGGTTTGGCATCGGCTCGGTGCCTGCCATCCTCACCGCCTTCCTGATCTGCTTCTTTCCCATCGTGGTCAACGTGGCCACCGGCCTCGCGACGTTGGAGCCGGAGATGGAGGACGTGCTGAGGGTGCTCGGGGCGAAGCGCCTGGACGTTCTGCTCAAGGTGGGCCTGCCGCGCTCGTTGCCCTACTTCTTCGCTTCGCTGAAGATCGCCATCACCCTGGCCTTTGTGGGTACCGTGGTCTCCGAGACCGTGGCCTCCAACCAGGGCATCGGCTATCTGATGATGAGCGCCGGCTCCCAGATGCGCATGTCGCTGGTATTCGCCGGGCTGATCGTGATCAGCGCCATGGCCATGGTGATGTACGAGCTGTTTGCGCTGCTGGAGAAGCGGATGACGGGTTGGGCGCACCGAGGGCAGCGCTAGTAGGCCTCAGAAGGCCTTCTCGAGCGCGAAGCGCGGCACCGGCTCTCCCCGGACCTCGACCCGCTCGGTGAAGTTGTCCAGGGGACGAACCCAGAGGCCGTAGTCGCCATAGAGGGCTCGGTAGACCACCAGCGGCTCCTCGGTTTCGCTGTGGTGGGCCAGCCCTAGCACCTCGTAGCGGTTGCCCTTGTAATGGGAGTAGATGCCGGGAACAGGATGAGGGCGGGGCATGGGGTCGGTCTCCATCGGGCAGGGGAAGGGTGTCGGGGGGAGGTTCAGGCGTTGGCCTGGGCGTTTCGGGCGAGCCGGGCCAGCACTCGGGAGGCGGCGGTGAAGCCGAAGCTGCCGGTAAGGAAGGTGGCGGCGCCGAAGCCCGAGGCGCAGTCGAGTCGGGTGGACTCGCCGCTGCCCGGCTTTTGAAAGCACACCTCGCCGTCGCTGCCCGGATAGACCAGCTGTTCGTCGGAGTAGACGCACTCCACCGAGAAGCGCCGCTTGGGGTTGCGTGAGAAGCCGAAGTCGCGGCGCAGGCGCGACCGCACCTTGGCCAGCAGCGGGTCGTGCTCGGTACGCGCGAGGTCGGCGATCCTGATGCGCGTCGGGTCGGTCTGGCCGCCGGCGGCGCCGGTGACGGTGATCGGCAGCTTGTGTCGCTTGCACCAGGCGATCAGTGCCGCCTTGGCCACTACGCTGTCGATGGCGTCCACGACATGGTCGGCGTCCTCGGGGATGCGCTCGGCAAGATTCGTGGGGGTGACGAAGGCGGTGTCGGCCACCACCTCGATGCCCGGCTGGATGGCCCGGCAGCGCTCGGCCAGCACGTCCACCTTGGGCCGGCCGATGGTGCCGTCCAGGGCGTGGAGCTGGCGGTTGACGTTGGAGATGCAGACGTCGTCCAGGTCGATCAGGGTGAGCCGCCCGATTCCTGAGCGGGCCAGCGCCTCCACCGTCCAACTGCCCACGCCGCCCACGCCCACCACTATCACATGGGCAGCACGGAAGCGTTCGAAGGCACGGGCGCCGTAGAGCCGGCGGATGCCGCCGAAGCGCAGGGCGTGATCGTCGGTGTCGACGGTGTCCTGGGGAACGATGGCGGAGGAAGCGAAGGGCAGATCGGTCATGGTGGCGTGTCGGTTAGTCGGTGGCAGCGGATTCATGATACGGCGGGGTCTCCTGCACGGCATCCACCGGCAGGTGGCCAGCCCAGCCGAAGCGCTGGAAGAGTGCCATCATGGTGGCGTCCAGGCCGCAGCTCAGGTGCAGGGGCCGACCGGAGACCGGATGCACGAAGGCCAGTCCGGTGGCGGCCAGCAGCAGCCGTGGCGTCTCGAGGCGCTCGGCGAAGAAGCGGTTATGGTTGCCCTTGCCGTGCTTGGCATCGCCGATGATCGGGTAGCCGCGCCGGGATAGGTGGCGACGGATCTGGTGACGGCGCCCGGTGAGCGGCCGCGCCTCCATCAGCGAGTAGCGGCTATGCGGGTAGCGGTCAACCGGTACCGGCAATTCCACGCTGTCCAGGCGCCGCACCTCGGTCACCGCGTCCATGGGGGGCATCTCGGCCTTGGGGCGTCGGCCGTCCTCCTCGCGCAACGGGTACTCGAGCCGTTCGGCCTCGGGGCCGATGCCACGCACCACCGCCAGATAGGACTTGGCGACCCGGCGTTCGGCGAAGGCGTCGGCCAGTGGCGTGGCGGACTCGGGTGACAGCGCGAACACCATGACGCCGGACGTCGGGCGGTCCAGTCGATGCACCGGGTAGACCCGCTGGCCGAGCTGGTCGCGCAGCCGCTGTAGCAGGAATTCGCGCTCGCCGCGAGCGAGGGCGGTTCGGTGCACCAGCAGGCCGGCGGGCTTGTGAACGGCCACCAGGTGCTCGTCCAGGTACAGGATGCGCAGGGAGTCGCTCATGCCAAAGGGCCACCGGAAATGGGCGGTCATTGTCACCGCCCTAAGCGACGATGTCACCCACGAGAGGGCGTGATCTTGGCCGTTACGCCGGCGGCAGCAGGTCGCGTACCAGCGCCTCCGCACTCGGCTGGTCGAGGTAGCGCGGCACCGCGTAGGTGAAGCGTGCCTCGGCCCTGGCCGCCCGGGCGATGGCGGGGATGTCGGCGTCGCGCAGCTCGGCCAGGTGGTCGGGGATGCCGAACGCTTGCTTCAAGTCGCGCACATGCGCGACGAAGGCCTCGGCCTGGTGTCGGGGGCTGCCGTGCTCGGGGCCGATGCCGCAGTGCCGGGCCAGCTTTGCCAGTCGCCCCTCGCAGGCCGGCAGGGCGTGGTCGAGCACCCGAGGCATCACGATGGCGTTGGCCAGGCCGTGGGGTGTGCCGTAGCGAGCGCCCAACTGATGGGCGATGGCATGTACATACCCCACGCCCGCCTGGGTGAAGGCGATGCCGGCCAAGTGGGCGGCGCGGGCCATCTGCTGGCGAGCCTCGCGGTTCTCGCCGTTGCGGTGGGCCGCCGGAAGGTGGCGAACGATCAGTCGGGCGGCCTCCAGGGCCTTCTCGTCGGTGCGCGCCAGGGCGTTGCGGGAGATGAAGGCCTCCACCGCATGGGTCAGTGCATCCATGCCGGTGGCGGCGGTGATGGGGGGCGGCAGGCCGACCATCAGCTCGGCGTCCAGGGCGGCGGCGATGGGGATCAAGCGCGGGTCCACGGCGGCCAGCTTGCGCTGGCGCTCAGGGTCGCGCACGACCGCGGCCAGTGTCGCCTCGGAACCGGTACCGGCGGTGGTCGGCACGGCATAGAGCGGCAGCATGCCGCGGTGCACGCGGAACAGCCCGGCCATTCTAGCCACCGGCTTGCGGTTGCGGGCCCGTGCCCCGATCAGCTTGGCGGCATCGATGGGCGAGCCGCCGCCCACCGCCAGCAGCGCCGTGGCCGCATGGCGTTGAAGCGCCTCGAGGCCGGCCTCGACCTGGTCGATGGTCGGGTCGGGGGTGATGGCATCGAAGCGTGCTACCTCGACGCCCAGGCGCTCGAGTTCTGAGCACAGCGGCTCCAGCACCCCCAGGCGCACCAGGGTGGCATCGCTGACCACCAGCACCCGCCGATGGCCGTCCGCGGCCAGCCGGCGCACCAGAACCAGGGCGCTGCCCGGCCCCTCATAAACCTCGGGCCAGCGAAACGGCATCACCGCGGTAACGGCCTTGAGGGCCATCAGGTAGCCGCGAAGCGGCAGGGTCTTCCACATTCTCGTACTCTCCCGGCGTGTTCCGCCCACAGCGTGGCGTGAGCTGCGGAAAGAAGCCAGCGGCATTGCCGGCGACTCAGTGGGCGGTAGAGGGCAGTGGTGCCAGGCGGCGAATCTCGACATGGGAAAACCACTCGAGGTCGCGCGCTGTCTCCTGCAGCCGGTGCGCGGCGTCTTCGCTCGCCAGCGGGGCCGCTTCGTCCAGGCAGGCGACCACGGTCACGGCGCCATCCAGATAGTGGAGTTCGAGGTCGAGTAGCCAGGGCCAGATCGGCAGGCTCGACCAGCGTCGGGTCAGGGCCCGCTCCACCTCGGGGCGCAGCGGCAGACCGGGCAGCCGGCTGGGGTCTCCCTCGCCGGCATCGTCTTCCGGGTCGACGTGAAAGGTCAGGTCCGTCAGCGCCGGGTAGGCCTGGCGCAGGCGCCGGCTCACCTCGTTGCCGATCTCGTGACCCTCCGAGACGCTGATCCGCGGGGAGACCACCACGTGGAGGTCGAGCATGGTGCGCCCGGCCGACTGGCGGGTCCTGAGGTCGTGGACGCCCGTCACACCCGGCACGCTCATCGCCAGTTCACGCATGGCTTCCTGCTGGGTGACAGGCAGGGCGGTGTCCACCAGCTCACGGCCCGAGTCCCAGAGCAGATCCCAGCCCACCTTGCCGACCAGCAGCCCCACGATCACCGCGGCCAGTGTATCCAGCCAGCCATGGCCCAGTTGGGTGCCCACCAGACCGACCAGCACCACGCCGGTGGAGAGCACGTCGGAGCGGGAATGCCAGGCGTTGGCCTCCAGTAGCTTGGATCTCAGGCGACGCGCCACCCGCATGGTGACGTGGAAGAGCGCTTCCTTGGCGAGCAGGGCGGCTAATGCAATTAACATCGCCCAGATGCCCGGTGGCGGAATCTCGGCACCGGAGAACAGGCGTTCCACGCTCGACCAGGCAATGGCGCCGGCCACGAAGATCAGTACGCTGCCCAGGAAGAGGGTGGCCAGGGTCTCGATGCGGCCGTGGCCATAGGGGTGGTCGTGGTCAGGGTCCTGGCGGCCGTAGTGGGTGGCGGCCAGCACGAAGCCGTCGGTGATCAGGTCCGAGAAGGAGTGGATGCCGTCGGCAATCAGCGCTGCCGAGCCTACCAGGACGCCGGTGATTACCTTGACCAGGCCGACGACGCCGTCGACCCAGATGGCCAGCACCGTGACGCGTCGCGCATCACGGGCATGGTGGCGTTGGCTGTCGGGAGGGCTTTGCATGATGGCCGGGCCTCGGCGGGACGAAGGCTGGGCGATCGCCCAGCCTTCCGGTAAGAATGATTCAGGATGAAAGGGTACCGAAAAGGTCCTCTTTCGTGCAACGGTCCCGGGTTGATGTTGGCGCCGGCCTGCCCCACTGTCTTGCTGTCCCCTTACCGCTAAGGAGTTGTCATGTCTTCTACCGTATTGATCACCGGCGCCAACCGCGGCGTGGGTCTCGCCCTGGCAAGCCACTACCGAAATACCGGCCGGGAGGTGATCGGCGTATGCCGCGGCAACGGCGATGACACCGCCGAACTCAGGCAGGTGGCTAGCCGGGTCATCGAGGGCATCGATGTGACCCGCGCCGACGACGCAGCCCGCCTGGCCGTCGAACTGGAAGGCCAGCGGCTCGGGGTGCTAATCAACAACGCCGGCCTTCTCAAGGACGAGCGCCTGGGCGAGCTCGACTTCGATTCTATTCGCGAGCAGATGGAGGTTAATGCCTACGCACCGCTGCGCGTGACCGAGGCGCTGCTCGACAACCTGGAAGAGGGCAGCAAGGTGGCTAATATCACGAGCCGCATGGGGTCTATCGCCGACAACGATTCCGGCGGACGCTACGGCTATCGCGCCTCCAAGGCGGCGCTCAACGCCTTCGGCAAGTCCCTGGCCATGGACCTCAAGCCCCGCGGCATCGCCGTGGCCCAGCTCCACCCGGGCTATGTGCAGACTCGCATGGTCAACTTCGGTGGCCTGATCACCCCGGAGGAGGCTGCCGCCGGTATCGCCGAGCGCATCGAGGCGCTGACCCTCGAGACCACCGGAGGTTTCTGGCACAGCAATGGCGAGCCGTTGCCTTGGTAATCTGGACCGAAGACGGTCGCGGGTATCACCAATGGCGCTGGCCGTCTTCTGTCTACTCAGCTGCGCGCGCAGCGATAACACCCGGTGGGTCGCCTGAATCGCCCTCCCGACCGACCTCCGCTTCCTAAGGGGGCACGTGCGCGTCGGGGCATGCTGTGCGACTCTCCTGTAGTAACGGTTTTCTATACACAAGGAGAATGCCCATGTTGGATCTGATCTCTCATCCGGCAGAGCACGTCGTGGCGATGAAGGCGGGGGGCATCGTGACCGGCAGTGATCTGCAGCTCGCCATTGATGCCATCGAGGCCGCCAAGCGGGATCATCCGGTGATCAGCCTGGTGGTCGAGATCGATAACCTGCGCTTGATGACCCTGACCGCGCTGCTCAAGGACATCGGCTACGGCCTAACCCAGTTGGGCGATCTCGAGCGTTACCACCGTGCTGCCGTGGTCACCGACCAGGCATGGATCGAGCATATCGTTCATCTGGAAGAGCGGTTGTTCAAGGCCGTGGAGATTCGCACATTTCGAGGTGACGAACACGTCGATGCCATGGCCTGGGCGGCTGAATTACCCAGCGGAACCCACGAAGATCCCGAAGAGGACGGTTATCACGGCGCCTGACCTCGCCCTGTCACCTTGCCAACCGGAATGCCAGACGCGGCTGGTGTTTTGCCGTGCGCACGCTAACCAATGTCACAGGAAAGTCTAATGAGCCAAGGTGGTCACCGTACCGCTGGCCATCAGGAAAGAAGGCGCCGGATGCGGACGTCGAGAGAGTGAAACAGTCGAAGCAATCGACTCATTGCGGTCATCGTGACGTTTGCGCGGGGCTCCGAGTTATCCGACGCGAGGACGCTATCGACCCGGCTCGGTCATTGAGCATCGCTCGGTTGAGGCCGATATCAGACGCTTCATCGGCCACCTGCATTCCTGGGAAATAGCTCGGCCCGGCGGGAGATTTCTCCGGTAAGCCGCTTGAACAGCACCAGATGCGCGGGCTTCATCGCCGCCCAGTAGAGTTGCCCCGCGACCCCTTCCGGGTTCCAGAACGCGGTGGCCGTCACCCGGGCGCAGTCCCCTAACGGCACGATCCGGAATTCCAGCACGCCTTGCCCCGGCGCCTTCATCCCGAATTCCAATGCCAGAAGCTCGGGCGCCTCGGCGATCCGCACCCGCCAGCTGTCGATCCGGTCCCCGGCCCTGATCGGGCGTCCTTCGGGTCGCCCGCGGCGCCTCCCGGGCCCGCCAATCACCGCATCGACCCATTCGCGCATGGCCCAGAGACCGTTGAGAGCGTAGTAGCGATTGTCGCCGCCGATGGCCGAGACAACCCGCCACACCTCCTCGGCCGGGGCGCGGGCGTAGGCCGTGCTACCCGCATGAAGAGGATAGAGTCGGTAGTCCTGAAGTGGCGTTTCCACGGGCATAAGAGGCTCCTGCCAATTGGGATGCGTGCCGATCCGAGGCATCGTCGCCAAGGCCGGGCACCTGGCCCTGCCCAACGACGGCCTGCATTGATCCGGCTCAGAGTACGCTATAGGTTCGAGGTTGACGTGGCGCAACGGCACAAGGTGAAGAGCATATGACCCAAGCCAAGGTGGCGATCACCGGTGCAACGGGGTTTCTCGGCAGACGCCTGGTGGAAAAGCTGGCCGTTCGCGGCATCCCCGTCACGGCCCTGAGTCGCCATCCTGTAGCGGCGGCTGCCCGGTTCCCAAAAGCGCAGTTTCCGCAGGTCACGGTGGCGGGTTACGACCCCTTCGATCCCGCGACCATCGCGCCGGGACTGACCGATGCCACGGCGGTGGTGCATCTGGCGGGTGAGCCTATCTCGGCCCGCTGGACACCCGGGGTGCGCGCCGCCATCCGCAAGAGCCGCGAGATGGGCACCCGCGCGCTTGTCACCGCCATCGCCGGAATGCCCGGCCAACCGACCACGCTGATCTCGGCCTCGGCCTGCCGCTATTACGGGGTCAGCGACAGCACCCGCTTTGCCGAAGAGAGCCCCCCGGGTCCGTCCGGCGATTTCCTGACCGACACCACGCATCGGTGGGAGGCCGAGGCCCAGCGCGCCGCCGACCACGACCTGCGGGTGGTGATCCTGCGCTTCGGTATCGCCCTTGCGGTCACCGAAAGGGGACGGGAAACGCTCAAGCGGCTGGGCCCGTTTCTGGGCGGGCGTGTCGGATCGGGTCGGCAATGGGTCAGCTGGATCCACCGCGAGGATGCGATCGATATCCTGCTGCGCGCGCTGGAGACCCCCGGGATGCGCGGGGCCTACAACGCGACATCTCCCCATCCCGTGCGGATGCGTCAGGTGACCGACGCCTTCGGCCGCGGGTCGCGCAGCTTCGTGCGCGTGCCGGTGCCCGCCATGGTGATTCGTCAGCTGCTGGGCGATGGTGCCACCGTGGTGCTTGATGGCCAACGTGTGCACCCCGACCGGCTGCTGGCCGACGGGTTCCGCTTTCGCTTCCCGCAGATCGCCTCGGCGGTCTACGACATTCTCTCCTGAGTCGAGGCCCGCGCCAGGCCGCGCAGGAAGGCACGCAGCACCACCGCATGGGCGGGCCAGAGCAGAAACCAGTAGAGCAGCCCCCACACTCCGGCCGGATGCCAATGCAGCACCAGCGTGATGCGTGACCCGCCTGTCGCGCTGGGTTCGACCGTGATCTCCATCCCGCCTGCGCCCGGCGCGCGCAGACGCGAGAGGAGTATCAGCCCCTTGCCTGACCGTACCCGATGCACGCGCCAGAAATCGAAGGTCTCGCCTTCGGAGAAAGATCCAGCGTGCAGGCGCGGACCCGCGTTCGCACCACCCATCCAGCGGTCTGCCGCTGCCCGCAGCCGCCAGACCGGGGTCAGAGCGAAATAGCCTGCGGCCCGTGTCGCGAGCCCTTCAAGTGCCCGCCGCACTGCCGCCGGCGGCGCCGCGCAGTCCCGCGCCAGCGTCATTCGTTTGCCGTAGAAGCTGATATCGTGACGGTGCCCCCGCAGATCGAAGGCTCCCTCGCGCCAGCGGTCGCCGGACAGCATGTCGCGCTCGGCCTCGAACGCCTTCTCCACGGCAGCGTCGAACCCCAGGCAGTCGCGCGGCACCAGCGCCCGCAGGGCGGTGTCATCGGCACGCAGGTCATGCCGCAGTCCGCCGATCAGGGCCCGCGCCAACGGAGCGGGCACACCGGTCACCAGATCCATCCAGTAGCTCGACAGTTTCGGGGTCAGAAACGGCACCGGCAGGATCACCGGCTTGCGCTGCCCCAGCGCGCGGGCCACTCCGTGCATCATCGCCTCGTAGGTCAGCCGCTCGGGGCCGCCGGTCTCGAACACGCGGCCTGCGGCCTCGGGTCGCGCCGCCAGCGCCACCAGGTCGGCCAGCAGGTCGTCCAGTGCTATCGGCGGCGATGACACGCGCACCCAGCGTGGCGTCACCATGACCGGCAGATGCCCCACCAGATCGCGCATCACTTCGAAGGCGGCCGATCCCGGGCCGATGATGATGCCCGCGCGCAGTTCGATCACCGGCACCGGGCCGGCCCGCAGAATCGTGCCGGTTTCGACCCGTGAGGCCAGATGTTCGGTATCGGCCTGGTCCGGCGCAAGCCCACCCAGATAGACGATGCGGCGCACTCCCGCCTGCGCGGCCGCCTGGGCGAAATTGCGTGCCGCTTCCCGGTCGCGCGCGGGAAAGCCGCGCCCGCCACCCATGGAATGCACCAGATAGAAGGCAACCTCGACCCCGGCAAGCGCGGCGGACAGCGTGGCCGGGTCAAGCGCATCCGCCCGCACCTGATCGACCCCTTGCCAGCCCTCGGCTTCCATCGCCGAGAGCCGCCGCGCGGCGGCGCGCACACGCCGTCCCTGTGCCGCCAGATGCGCCACCATGTTGCGACCGACATAGCCGCTTGCCCCGAACACAAGCCAGAGGGGATCAGACGCGCTCATACGAGGCTGTCAGAGTGGTCTGCCATCGCTCGGGGCAGGACGTTGGGAAGCTGATCGGTCATTCTGCGTGCTCCGTTTTTGCAGTACCTTCGGCGCGCATGGGGCTCGCCACGCCTCACCCTATGGCCTTTTCCGAAAAGACGGCACGCGGGCAGAGGCTCATCCACGTCAGGCATAGCATGGCACCGAAGCTGTTGGCCAACGATGGCGTTGATCGATGTCGGTCAGATGCAAGGCTTTGCCGTCGTCATTTTCTCGGCACTCTAGCGTCGGGGCGTCGGGCAGCTAGGTAACGCCATGCTGGGCGGGATTGCCGGCGACATCATCGGTCCGTTTCACGAGGGCGGGGGCTCCAAGCAACGAGACTTCCCCCTGTTCACGCCCCACAGCACCTTTACCGCCGACAGCGTGCTCTGCATGGCCGTTGCCATGACCGAGGCCTACTTCGGCGGCCTGCCCGAGTCGCTGCGCCGCGAGACCCTCGTCCGGCTGTCCGACGATCTGCGCCGGGTCGTGGAGGCCTTCTAGGCGCGCTTTCCTCTCGGCTGAGAGCGGAGTGGGAACCCTTCCGCGGCCCGCTGCGTCCCTGTACCCGCTGGAGAAAACCCGGCGAATCTCAACCTGAAAGCACGGGAGGACGTCATGATCATTGCACGCTGGTACTGTCAGGCCCGCTTCGGGCACAAACAGGAGTTGCTCGGGAAGATCACGGAGTGGTGGACCACCATCGGCCGTGAGATCGGTCAGACCGACTACACCATCACCACCGGCAGCATCGGCGCTGCCGAGTCGGTGGTCGCTGTGGATGTCCGGGTGGCGGACATGGCCACCTTGAGCACCCAGTGGGACAAGCTTGCCGAGAATGCCGACCACCGGGAGTGGGGCAAGGCGATCGAGCCTCTGGTGGTCAGCGGCTCCACCCGCTGGGATATCTACCGCGTGGTGGAGTCGGGCGCTTGAACGTTTCCGGCCGCGATGCAGTCGCCGGCTAGGCACTCGGCCGGCAATGGGCAGCCGCTCGCGGCTGAACCCGGTGAGCGCTACCAGTCGCGCCGTGGTGGTGAAGATCGCCATCACGGCGTTGGAACCGCCGCTGATGAAAAGGTGGTTGGCGCCTGCGCCAGGAAGCGAGGGAGTTCAAGCCTGGGCGATGCGCCGACCCGCGTGTTACCGCACGATGACGCCAGGCGTGTTGCGTGGCTACAGCCCTCGCCACCATGGTCGGCTCGCCTTGCAGCGCACAATTCGCCATGCTGTGGTTTAACGCTGCCTGGAGTCCGCCCATGAAGCTATCGCCCGCCTATCGTCTCGCTGCCACCGTGCTGCATGGCTTCGACGAGTATCGCTCCCGCTTCAAGCAGATCACCTCCGATGCCAGCCGGCGCTTTAGCGAGGCCGCCTGGCGTGACGCCCAGCAGGCCTCGGCCGAACGCATCAACCTCTATCAGGAGAAGGTCGACGATACCCTGGAGCGGCTGAAGCGCACCTTCGGCGACGATGTGCTATCCCATTGCGAGTGTTGGCGCGAGGCCAAGCGGCACTATGCTGAGCTGATCAGCCAGCGGCTGGATTACGAGTTGGCCGAGACCTTCTTCAATTCGATGTTCTGCTCGATCTTTCATCATCGGCACATCCGCAATGACTGGATGTTCGTCTACAGCTCCCGCAAGGGAGCCGCGCACCGCTCGGGGATCGAGCTCTGCCGGCGTTGGCCGGTACTGGGCGACTGGGAGTCGGCGCTGCGCTGGGCCCTGGCGGAGGCTCCCTTGAGCCCCTCCTTCGTGGACCTGGAGCGGGACGTGAAGCTGGGGGGGGAGTTCCTGCGCCACCATCTGCCGGCATCAATCCGCGATGCAGAAAATGTCGAGATAGAGCTGCTCAAGAGCGTCTTCTATCGCAACAAGGGGGCCTACCTGGTAGGACGGGTTCGCGGAGGCGGCGAGCAGGTGCCGCTGGTGCTGCCGGTGCTTCACGACGAGGGAGCCGGGCTGCATCTCGACACCGTACTGATCGAGCCCGATGAAGTGTCGATCATCTTCTCCTTTACCCGGGCCTACTTCCAGGTCGAGGTGCCGGTCCCTGGGGAGTTCGTGCGCTACCTTCAGGAACTGATGCCGGGTAAGCCCGAGGGCGAGCTCTATGCCGCCATCGGCTTTTTCAAGCACGGCAAGACGGCCTTCTTCCGTGCCCTCAATCGGCACGTGGCCAAGCGTGAGGATCAGTTCATCATCGCGCCTGGGGTGCGCGGCATGGTCATGGCGGTGTTTGTGCTGCCCTCGTTTCGGACCGTGTTCAAGATCATCAAGGACCGCTTCGACCCCACCAAGGACATGAGCCGCGAGAACGTTCGCGACAAGTACCGCATGGTCAAGCGCCACGACCGAGTGGGGCGCATGGCCGATACTCAGGAGTTCTCGCACTTCATCACCCGCAAGGACCACTACGATCCCGAGTGCCTGGAACACCTGCTGGAGGTGGCGCCCTCCACCGTGCAGCTCAAGGGCGACAAGGTGATCATCAAGCACTGCTACACCGAGCGGATGATGACGCCACTCAACCTCTATCTCGAGCAGTGCGACGAGAACGAGGTCCGGGCGGTGCTCAAGGACTATGGCAACGCCATCAAGCAGATGGCCGCCGCCAACATCTTTCCTGGCGATATGCTGCTGAAGAACTTCGGCGTGACCCGACACGGGCGGGTGGTCTTCTACGACTACGACGAGGTCTGCTACCTCACCGAGTGCAACTTCCGGCATATTCCCGAGCCGCTCTATCCCGAGCAGGAACTGGCCGACGAGCCTTGGTACTCCGTCGGACCCAATGATATTTTCCCCGAGGAGTTTGGCCCCTTCCTGTTTGCCGATATCAGGCGACGCAAGCTCTTCTACCAGCTGCATCCAGAGCTACTCGATGCCGACTACTGGAAGGGGCTTCAGCAGGCCATCCTCGATGGGCGGGTCATTGACGTTTACCCCTACCGTAACAAGCAGCGATTCACCGGGGCCGATGACAATGGCCTGACATATTGAGCCAGCGGACGAGGTGCTTAATGGCAGGTCAGCGGTCCCCGCACCTAGTGGTATTCACCGGGGCGGGCATCAGTGCCGAGAGCGGCATCCAGACCTTTCGGGCCGCGGATGGCCTATGGGCGAGCCATCCAGTTGAGGAGGTGGCCACGCCCCGGGCCTGGCGCCGGGACCCCGAGAAGGTACTGGCCTTCTACAACCAGCGTCGTGATCAGGTGCGTCGTGCGCGGCCAAACGCCGCCCACAAGGCACTGGCGGCGCTGGAGAAACAGGGCTTCAAGGTCAGCATCATCACCCAGAACATCGATGATCTCCACGAGCGGGCCGGCTCCCGTCAGGTGTTGCACCTGCACGGTGAGATCCTCAAGGCACGCTCCACGGTGGATCGTCGCATGCACTATCCGCTGCCCCGAGGCGGCATCGAAATGGGTGACCTGTGCGACAAGGGCAGCCAACTGCGTCCCGACGTGGTGTGGTTCGGCGAGGCGGTGCCGCATTTCGACGAGGCCTGCGAGCTCGTCAGCGAGGCGGACCTGCTGCTGGTGGTGGGCACGTCACTTGCCGTGATGCCGGCTGCCTCGCTGCTGCAGCATGCGCCCTTCGACGCCCCCTGCATGCTGGTGGACCCGCAGGCGGAGACCCTGGCGCCCCCGGGCGTCACCCGGCTCAGCCAACCGGCCGGCAAGGGCGTGCCGGCGCTGGTGCGCCACTGGAAACGCGAGGGGCGGCTATGGGTGCCGGAGACCGTCCTCGCCTCGTGAGGGCCGAGCTTTGAAGGACGAGAGGCTAGCAGCGAAGGCCGGCGCGATGTTCCGGGGTGGCCCCATGCTAGAATACCGGCCCTCTTCTGCACCCTGAACAGGCCAACATGCTGGATCATTCCTTCCACGACCCCGCTGCCCGGATTGCCCGTGACCCCGGGACCGGTCACCCCCGGCCGCCGCGCCGCGAGTTCAAGTCCCGTGGCAGCTTCGTCGTGCGCTGCCCGGGCTGTCACCTGCCCGAGCTCAACTGCCTCTGTCCCTACATGGCCCAGGCGGCCAGCGATACGCGGGTGTGGCTGCTCACCCACCCCATGGAGCACCACAAGCCCACCAACACCGGCCGTCTGATCCGTGACGTGATGCCCGGCACCGAAGTCTTCACCTGGTATCGAACTGCGCCGGACGAGCGGCTGCTGGCGCTTCTGGATGACGAGCGCTATGCACCCTTCGTGATCTTTCCCGACGACCAGCCTGACTACTCCGATCGAGTGGTGGAGGTCGACGCCGTCGAAGAGGAAAAGCGCGAGGGGCGCATCCCGGTTCTGATTCTGCTGGACGGGACCTGGCGCCAGGCCAGGCGCATCTTCCGCAAGAGCCCCTATCTCGACCGGCTGCCGGTACTGCCGCTGCGCACCGAGCGGGTGACCCGCTACCGACTGCGCAAGCCTGCCTCCGCCGCCCATCTATGCACCGCCGAGGTGGCCGCCGAGCTGCTGCGCCAGTCAGGTGATGTGGATGCCGCCGGCGTGCTGGACGACTACTTCGATGCCTTCAACGACAGCTACGCCGCCAGCCGGCGCTTCGACAAGCTCGAAGCCCCGACTCCCGCCATGCGGCGGCTGCTGGCGCGGAAGGTCCAGCAACCCGAATCGGACTGACGCAAAGCGGTAGAAGCGCCTGGTGGTGTTACGCGGTGCCGCTGCCGAACAGTGCCCCGGCGATGCGGAAACCCGCCACCCAGGTGCCGGCGGCGGAGCCCAGGGTGGCCAGCATGAACACCAGCAGGGTGCGCGAGACCCGGTTGCGCCACCAGCCCTTCAGCTCGGTAACGTCGTGGCGCAGGGTCGAGAAGTCACGCACCTTGGGCTTGCGCAGGTAGAGCTCGACTCCGGCGGCCACGAAGCCGGCGCCGATGGTGGGGTTGAGCGAAGTGAGCGGCGCGGCGAAGAAGGTCGCCGTCACCGTCAGCGGATGGGCCAGTGCCACCAGGGTGGCCGCGGCCGAGAGCACGCCGTTAATCAGGAACCACTCGCCCACCAGTTGCCAGCCCAACTCGGTATTGCGCGAGAAGCCGATGGCGAAGCCGGTCAGCACCAGCACGGTGACCAGCCAGGGCAGCGCCTTCCAGACCCTCGATGGAGGGGGCGTCACTTCCAATTGCTGGCGCTCGGGCACCGGGTCCTTGGGCAGGTCGCCAGTGAACTGCTCGGCCATCCCCTTCATGTGGCCGGCGCCGATCACCACCAGCACATTGCGGTAGCGCCCCGGCGGCGCTTCCTCCGCCAGGCGTAGCACCATGTAGCGGTCCCGCTCGGTGATCAACGGCATGTAGAGCGTCTCGGACTCGGCGGCAAACTCGCTGAAGGTGGACTCCAGCACATCGCCCTCCTTTAGCCGCTCGATCTCTTCGGCGGAGACGTCCTGGCGCGACAGCACGCTGCCCAGCAGTCCCGAGAACAGCGAGAAGCGCTGCCACCAGGGGACATTGTGGTAGATGCGCTTGAGCGTGACCCCCACGTCCCGGTCGATCAGCATCAGCGGCAGCTCGGCCCGGCGGCTCTCCTCCAGGGCGGCGCGCATCTCGGCCCCCGGCTCGATACCCGACTGCTCGGCCAAGCGCTGCTGGAAGGCGCCCAGCGCCAGGCTCGCCGCCACCATGCCGGCTTTGCCCTGGCGGAAGATCTCGAACAGGTCCTGGTTGTGCATGGCATCCGGGTTGGTGAGACTGTGGTGGCGTGAGTCGCACAGCTCGATGGCCACGGCATCGAATTCGCCGGAACGGATCAGGTCGCGCACGTCGGCGGCGCTCTCGGCGGAGACATGGGCGGTGCCCAGCAGGGTGTAGCGGGTTTCGCCCACCTCAACGACCCGGCGCGGGCCGGTGATGCCGGCCGCCGGTTCGGCGGGCTTCGTAGTGTGCTGGGAGTCGGTCATGGACGCTCGGTATGGAAGAGTGAGAAGGGGATTATCCATGATGGACCCTGGTGGGCCAAATCCCCTCAGCGCCGCCAGAAGGCGGGGGTGAACAGCACCAGCACGGTGAAGATCTCCAGGCGGCCGAGCAGCATGGCCACCAGCAGGATCCACTTCGCCAGGTTGGGCAGGTCGCCATAGTGGGAAGAGGCCTCGCCAAGCGCCGGGCCAAGATTGTTGAGCGACGAGGCCACGGTAGACCAGGCCGTTACCTGATCCACACCGGTGGCCATCACTCCGACCAGCATCAGGAAGAATAGCATCACGTAGACCGAGAAGAAGCCCCACACCGCCTGGGCGATGCCGTCCGGCACGCTCACCTTGCCCACCTTCACCGCGATCACGGCGTTGGGGTGGATCAGACGCATTACCTCGCGCATGCCCTGCTTGAGGATCAGGATGATGCGGATCACTTTCATGCCGCCGCCGGTGGAGCCCGAGCAGCCGCCGACAAAGGCGGCCATGAACAGCAGGAAGGGCAGCGCGCCCGGCCACAGCGAGAAGTCGGCCACGCCGAAGCCGGCGGTAGTGGCCACCGAGACTACCTGGAAGATGCCATGGCGCAGGCCGCGTTCGGTGTCGTAGGTGTCGGTGAGCCACAGCGAGACCACGGTGATCACCGCCAGACCCAGCAGGAACAGCAGCAGGAAGCGCGCCTCGGGATCTTGAAAGTAGTGGGTGAATCGCTTCTCCCGCCAGGCGACGAAGTGCAGGCTGAAGCTCATCGCCGAGAGGATCAGGAAGAACACGCAGATCATCTCGATGACCGCGCTATCGAAGTGACCGATGCTGGCGTCGTAGGTGGAGAAGCCGCCTATGGCCACCGTGGAGAAGCTGTGGCCCAGGGCATCGAACCAGTTCATGCCGGCGGCCATATAGGCCAGCATGCAGGTCACAGTGAGGGAAGCGTAGATGTACCAGAGCGCCTTGGCGGTCTCGGTGATGCGTGGCGTGAGCTTGGAGTCCTTGAGTGGGCCCGGAATCTCCGTGCGGTAGAGGGCCATGCCACCGACGCCGAGCGTCGGCAGGATCGCCACGGCGAGTACCACGATCCCCATGCCGCCCAGCCACTGCAGCTGCTGACGATAGTAGCGGATCGATTCGGGCAGATGCTCGATGCCGGTGATCACCGTGGCGCCGGTGGTGGTGAGCCCCGAGAAGGACTCGAACACCGCGTCCGTGATCGAGAGCGCCGAGTCGCCGGCGAGCATCAGCGGCAGCGAGCCGAACAGCGCCAGCACGCTCCAGAATAGCGCGGCGATCAAGAAGCCGTCGCGGGTGCGCAACTCCTTGCGGGCCAGGCGGTTGGGCAGGTACATCAGCGCGCCGGTGATCACGGTGATGGCGATGGCCACGACGTAGGCGGTCCACTGGCCGTCGTCGAATAGCAGCGAAATCAGGATCGGCGGCATCATGGTCAGGCTGAACAGCATCAGCAGCAGCCCCAGGATGCGCAGGATCATGCGCAGGCTCATCGGTGACTCCCTGTCAGAAGAAGGTCAGCCCGACCTGGAACAGCCGCTCCACCTCGCGGATGCGGCGCTTGTCGATCACGAATAGGATCACGTGGTCGCCCGACTCCACCACCACGTCGTCGTGGGCAATCAGCACCTCCTTGCCCCTCACGATGGCGCCGATGGTGGTGCCCTTGGGCAGGTCGATGTCGCCGATGGCCCGTCCCACCACCTTCGACGACTGGGTGTCGCCGTGGGCGATGGCCTCGATGGCCTCGGCGGCGCCGCGACGCAGCGAATGGACGTTGACGATATCGCCGCGCCGAACATGGGTCAGCAGGCTGCCGATGGTGGCCTGCTGGGGCGAGATGGCGATATCGATCT
>CAYWBG010000038.1:0-19355 GCA_964456005.1 uncultured Halomonas sp. | reverse complement strand
GGCGGAAGTCGTTGCCACGTAGCGTGAAGGCTAGCCCCTTGTCGCCGAGAATCGGCACCTCCGGCAGCAGGGTGCCCTCCATGGCGAGCCCACCCTCCTCATCGACCTCCAGTTCATCGACCTCGACCAGAATCGGTAGCGCCTGAGACGCCTCCTTGCGCGTCAGGAAGCCGTCGAGCAGCGACTGCAGGTGGTGACCCGTCAGCAGCCCGGCACGAGGATCGCCCGGCAAGCGCAGCACGGGCAGAGAAAGGTCCTCGCCGAAGGCCTTCCAGTCCGCATTGTCACTGGGGATGTTGACGTCCAGATAGCCGAGGTTGCCGCTGTCGGACTCGCCATCGAGGTTGAACCAGTAGCCGCGGACTACCAGGGGTGCCAGCAGGTCACTGTCGATGGCCTGCCCCTCGTCAGGCTCGTCGAACTGCAGGGCCGCGGTTGCCTCCGGGGATGTATAGACCACCACCGGCCGGGGCGTCTCGTGCAAGGTGTCGTGGATATCCCTGTCGGGGCCCGAGCGAGCCGAGGGAGTGGCAGTTCGGCTGCGACCCTCGCTCTCCTGCGGCGTGCGGGACTCTGTTGCATCACCCATGCTCGCGCTCCTTGCTGGCCACCGCCGGCTAACGGAAACCGGTCAGCAGTGCCCGGCACGTAAGGCGTTTTATGTCGAAACCTGACGACTTGCCAATCCTTGCCTCCAGCCTGACCAGGCCTCGCTCCCCGGCCGGCAGCCAGAGATTCTCGGAGACGGAGGAGAATCCGGCGCCGAAGGCCAGGTAAAGGTACTTTCGATACACCTGTTTATCCGCTCCCCAGGTGGAAACCACCAGCGTCAGTTCGGAAGGGCCATTCGGCTCATGGGTCAACGGGTGTGCGGCCCAAACGACGGCGCTGACATGCAGCAGGATCTCCTTCGCCTCTTTCTGGACTTCTTCCTCCAGCACCCAGTCGATGGCATCTTTCTCTTCCTTGATCGGCTCGAACTCCGCAGGGGCGTCCTCTCCGCCGATCGGAGAAGGCTCTATATCCTGCCAGGCCACCCCGGTCACCCAGCCGCCACGGTGCTCGCCGGTGGCGAGCTCGGGGATGGCGCGCACCCCCTTTGCCTCTCGAGGCATAAGGAAGCCGGCCTCGTCGCGCTCCCAAAGGCCCTCGCCGCCCTGAGCCGGCGGCTCGGCCCAGACCGCATGGCCGTGCTGGTCCTTCGCGGTGAGTACCAGTCCCTTACTGGCCCCCGGGGGATAGACCAGTGACTTTTCGGCCACGACCTCGTCCCCGTGCACGCGAGGCGCCGTGACACTCTTGTCGCTGCGAATCTCGCCGGAGACCTTCATGGGGCCACCCACCGAAACCGCCTGGGTGACATGCAGGTCACCCTCGATCTTCCCTCCCCGGGTGCGGTCGAGGATCACATCGTCGAGGCGCTGTGGCAGCGTCGAGGAGGAGGTCCTGGCCCGATAGGGCAATGTGCGGGCATCCAGCCGGCAGAACAGATCATTCAGCAGCGTACTCAGCGGCTGATGGGCCTTATCCCAGTGCGTCAGACCCGCCTCGACCAGCAGCGACCTGACGTGGGGTTTGCGGTCGCACTTGATGAAATGGTGGGTCATGGCACCCGTATTGAGATTTGCCAGCAGGGCATCCAGCGCCTGCTGGACATTCTCCGGCGGCTCCCCCGCGCCCGGAGCCAGCAGGGCTTTCCAGCGCTCAGCCTTCTCGCCCGCTTCATAGCCGATGCGGTCGGCCAGCAGCGAGGCCAGGTCGAGGCACTGGAAGCGGCGCCGGGTAGCGTCGTCCATCGGCTCGGGATTGCCTCCCTCCACGCGAAAGAGCTTCAAGAAGTGGTGCTGGATGCCCACCGGCGGCGCTGAACTTGACGGCTCTATGCGAGAGCCTTCCTCGGCGGCCTCACGCAGGGTGGCCAGCCAGTAGTCGCCGCTGACGAAACGTCGCTTGCCAAGCTCCAATGCGAGGCTATAGCGATCCAGCATCAGCAGCAGGCGCTCGTCGGTCAGGTGAACCTCGGCGCTGCCGGCCTGGCGGGCTTCTGTCTCGCTGTCGTGACGTTGCAGCGCCGTGCCCCGGTGCCAGCCGCCCATCCATTTCCAAGCCCAGGAGTCAGCTGATCGTTTGAGATGGCAGTAGCCGTCCCAGCGGCGCAGCCAGGGCAGTTCGGGTGACTCCTCCTGGTCTGGCCCGTCCCCCTCGATCAGCCGGCCTCTCACGGGGATTCCGGCACTATCGTGCAGATGGATGCCGAGATGGCACTCACTCTCGGGACCAAAGAGCTCGTAAACCTGATCGGGACTCACGAATCCCGGAGGCAGCGCATCGCGGGGCTCGGCCTCGGCGCCGTTCTCCCGGGACCATTTGAGCACCAGGTCCCCGCCGCCCTCCGCGCCAGGTTCGCGATGAACCTCGAAACGGAACAGGGCATCGCCGAGCGTCTGGTGGAAAACCTCCAGCTGGGGCTCACAGGGGTCATCGATGAGCGTGGACTCCTCGCGCTCCTGAATCGTCAGCAGGGCATCGCCACAGGCGGGCAAGTTTTCCGAACCGTCAAACGGATCGTCGTCCAGGGGGGCCCACTTGAGCTGCACCATGGTGCGAGTGCGCGTGCAGGTGTCGGCGCCGTTGAGCGCCGGGTCGGCGAGTGACGGGTCCTCCAGGGCGGTGATCTCCCGCTCCCAGAGGTCCACGTAAACCACATGGTCTCCCGAGGGCGTTGCCAGCCCGGGAAGGTCGGCCTGGACGGTCAGCGGATCGTCCCCCTCGTCGGCCTTCGACGCCGGCACCCACTCGCCAAGCCGTCCATCGACCACCACCCGCCCCCACTGCAGCGCGGGTCGACCCTTACCGTCGATGGTCAGCAGGCCATCCCGAGCCGGCATACCGCTGCCCAGGGCCTGTCGGCTGCCCTCGACAAGGGTCCGACGCAGGGCATCCACCAGCGCGTTCCAGTCGGCATCGGTGAGCACTCGCCCCTGCTGCTGGTGCACCGCGTCGTAGCGGTGATCCGACTCCCTGCGGTAGCGCGATATCTGTGTCTTCATGTCGTCTCCCTGGCCTGGTGTCGGCAGCGTCTCATCGCTCAGCGCGCCGCCGCGGCGGCGGGATGGCGAGGCGCGGGTCGGTGATGAGGGCGGTGGTCATTCCCAGCGGCAGATGCTGCTCGAGCTTGTGGCGCACGGCCTCCAGGCGGCGCTGGTGGAAGCGATGATGGTAGGCGCCCATTTCCCCACCGTCCTCGGCGCCAGCATTGATCTCGGCAGGCCCGCCGGGATGCAGCACCGCACTGCCCGGCTCACCGAAGCGGCGGCCGCACATGGCCGGCGCACGCGTGGCCATCGAGGCGTGATGGATTTCCAGCAGGGGGCGGTCCTCCAACTGGCCGTAGCGCAGCAGTGCCGGGATGGCGCTGTAGCGTAGACAGCCGCGTCGCGGCAAGCCGCTGTCGCTGGCCAGGTCGGCGCGCAGCCGGCCCAGCACGATGCTGTCGCTGGCCTGAAGATATTCGGCCACGAGACCACCGAGCACGGTGGCATGCTCCAGCCGGCACAGTGCCGTAGCGGTGCGCGCATAGCCGACCAGGCTGTCGCGCAGCGACAGGGCCGGCGTCTCACCGCGCGGAGAGAACACCACCACGGCGCGACTGGCGGCGCAGCGTTCGAGATGCAGGGTCGCGCGACCCACCTTCAGGGTATGAAGGAAGATCAGGCCCTCGAAGTGGAAGTGACGCGCCACCCCGTCATCGGGCAGGTCCAGCAGCACCCGGCCGGTGACGGGCAGCGAACGCCCATCACCGCTGGTGACCCGGTGGCGCTCGGACTCGATCCTCCAGCCGCTGGGTACCGGACGGCGGATACGCTCCACCTCCCAGTGCCAGGGCGAGGTCGCCACGACCCGCTGGCAGAGCTGTCGCCCATCACTCAGCGGTCGCCAGTCGGCCTCCCCACAGTCGATATCCTCGGGCAGAGCCAGGCCGGTGACCGGCTCGCGCTCCAGAGGGAAGAAGCCCCGCCCCGGCGGCAGGTGCAGCAGCAGGCTGCGCGGGTGGAAGCGGCGCTCGCGAGGACCGGCAACGCTCAGCTCGGCGGTGCGCAGCGTCATGTCCTCGTGGCTATCGGGAAAGCAAGGCACCCCGGATGGCCCCGCCAGAGACGGCGTACCGTCCTCGTCCAGCACCTGACGCATGCGGCGGCGGAAGTCGGGAGTGACGGGCCTGGGCAACGGGGTACCGGGCAGGTAGGTGGTAATCACCCGCTGCCAACCCTCGTGAACCCAGGCCGGGGCATCGGCCACCGCCGCGGCCAGCTCCTCCAGGGCCGCCACCGTGCCCTTGCGCTTGCGCCAGCGCACCGCATTGAGTACCTCCTGACGCCGCCCCTCCACCGTAGGCGAGACCAGTCGAGCATCCAGCAACTCGGCCAGGTAGGGCAGGATCCAGCTCTGGGCGCTCTCCGGAAAGGCATCGTCGAGCCGCTGTTCGAGGGTGCCGTGCAGTTGGTCAAGCAGACTGCCGCAGCCATCCAGCCAGGCGGCCAGTTCCCCGTCCTCGTCGCGCTGGCGATAGAGCTCGGGCAGCAGGAGCCAAAGCTGGCGGCCCAGCCGGCTCGACCACCGCGGAGGCGAAGTCTCGGACATCATCGGGTTGCCTCCTCCCAGTCGATGGCGAGATGTCCCGGCCGCATGGGCAAGTGGAGCACCTCATCGGCTCCGGCCGGCACCTGGCGGGTGCCGGCATCCAGCTCGGGCATCGCGTCGCGCTGAAGGGCGCAGCGCGAGTTGACCACTCCCGCCACGGCCTCGATCCGCCGAAACACCTCGGCGATGGTCAACGGCACACCAATATCGCGCTCGCGCAGCGACAGCGTTGCCTGCAGCGTCCGCCGTACCGCTTCGACGACTGGCTCGGGGTCGAAGACCGACGTATCGATACGCAGGCGAACGCGCACATAAATCGACACATTGAAGGTCCCGACCACAGCCACCTGGATGCCCGGTGCGGCATGGGACTGCAGGTAGGCCTCCAGGTCGGCCTCCAGGCGAGAGGAGGCTTCTCCCCCCGCCGGCAGCACCACCACCGCAACCGACCTGGCGCGCCGGGTACGCATCGGGCCAGGACGTGCCCGGGCCCGCCACACGCTGCTGTGGCTGGCGGCCAGGGCGGCGAAGTCGGTCAGCGAGACGGCGCGGTCAAAGGTCAACAGGGTCGCGGGCGCCGAGCGACGCAGCGATTCGCTATCCTCGACGGCGTTGCCGCCGACTGCAGGCAGTGGCTGGCTGACGCCCGAGAGACGGGGATCCGGACGGGCTAGCTTGACCAGCGACCCGGCCGGGAGGTTACCGTCGGGCCCGGTACCCTCGCGCCAGGCAATCCGCACATTGCCCCGCCGAGCCGGCACGCGGCGCCCTCGCTGGCCATCACCGAAACCCACGAGCAATTCGCCATCCTCGGTATAACGCACGGTGTAGTGGCGATCCTCGGGGCCCGAGTCGTGAAGGTGGCCTACCTGCTCCCAGCGCTCGTCATCCACCTGGACCTCGAGTGCCGCCCTCACTCCTCCGGGTAACTGCCGATCCGCGATGAAAGCCACTTCCTTCAGCGCGACAAGCAGCCCCTCCGGACCAATGTCGCGCCCCCCATAGACTTTCTCCGGACGCCTCTGGCCGTGGCCTGCCGCCACCAGATTGGCGTGGACGACCGCCTCGGAAAACGTCAGGCCAAGGTCGTCCAGGGACGTCGACAGGTAGACTCTCCCCTGCTCATCGATGCGTTGGACCTCTGACTCGACGGCTAGGCCCCGGGCACCGGCGACCAGCACCCGGCGACCCGGCACCAGCGCGTCCGGCCTTGACGCCAGCATCAGGCCGGCACCGGTAACGAGCGTCTCGTTGCGATCCCAGCCGCGAGGTCGCGAGGCGTACCGGAAACCGCAGAAGAGCCGGCTGTCGCCGAGCCAGAAGCGGCCGCCACCGCGATGCGTCCAGCCGCCGACCCTGAGCCGGCGCCGCTCGCCCTCCAGCGGCTCCACGCCGTCCAACCGGCCGCAGGCAAACTGGCGACCCCGCTGCACCACCACCAGGCTACCCGCTGCGGCGTTATGACCGCCCTTGACCTCCAGCTGCAAGTCCAGCGGCGACTGTCGATCGTTGCGAACAAAAGGCTCCAGCGGCACGCCACGACCCGGGGGCATCGCCATCACGTATTGCGGATTACCGCGCTGATCCTCACCAAGCAGCGGCTCATCCGTTGCATCCTGGATACGCAGTAAGCTGAAGCCGGCGTGGGTGACATCCAGATCGGCCGGACGGTACTCGACCCCCAGAATGCGGTAGACCTTCAACTCTCGATGCTTGCCGGGTCGCGCGATCCAGCTTCCCGAGAGGTCACGCAGGTCGCCGGCGACCCGCAGCCGGACCACCCCGTCATTCTGGCCCTTCACCTGTCGGCCGACGACGCCGGACACGGCCAGGCGACGGGCCTTCGACAGATAAGCGTGGCGAAAGTCGAGCCAGGTCACGGGCTTGTCGAGAACCACGGCGTGCTCTTCTCGCTGTACCACCCGACGGAAGCGATCGGCGGCATCGGCGCTGGCGCCAAGATAGACGACGTCCCCGGGCTCGAGGGGCGGCGGCGGCTCGGCAAGACGCAGACGCTTCCCCGCCTGTGGCACGGCGACCTCGGGGATGGGCCCGAGCAGCGACGGCCGCTCGCGTACGCGATGATGCAGCCGGGTCTGCCCACGGATGAACCCGAGCCGAGAGCTAATCGGCTCGGATAACCGCACCTGCAACCAGCCGGTCTCTGCCTCCTTAACTTCCACCACCCGACGCACCAGCAATCTGCCGTCCCGCTCATCCTCCAGCACCAGAGGCTCGTCGGGCCGGACATCGCTGGGCTTGCCGGGCCACTCCAGCACATCGCCGCTCAGCAGGGCCGGCGAGCGGTCGTGCCCTGCCAGCCGCAGGGCGTTGAGGGAAGCATGCACGTCGATATCCTCGAGGGTCTCGAAGGTCAGCGGGCTGCCCTCCACCGGCTGGTGGCGAACCGCCAACCCCGCCGGGACGCGTCCATCACGTCCCTCCCGGGCGAAGAGCACCAGCGGCGTGGCGGCGGAAGCCGGCGGTGCCGGGGTATAGTCGATCATGGTGACCCGCTGGCGCACGCGCTCCCAAAGCGTGGCCGTGCCCAGGTAACCCTCGTTGGCCTCGGCGTCGATATGACCAGACAGCACTTGACCGGCACGGGCCAGGGCCCGGGCAATCTCCCAGGCAGGGTCCCGGGTCGGGGTGTGGTACTGGTCGAGCAGACGCTCGCGCCGGCTCTCGTCATGCTCGTCGGGTGGTGGTCCCTGAATCCGCTCCCAGTGGGTCAGCCCGGGTTGCCCGGCAAACCCCGCACGCAGGGTCTCGAGGAAGCTGGCGGCATTGCCGTGGACATACTCCAGTCGCGAGAGGCCGGCGCGATTCCAGCGGGTCAGTTCGTCACGACTCATCCGCGTAGCCCTCCCTTCAGGTCGAGCCGCAGATGGCCGCGCACGGGCCGCTGCGGGTCATCATCACAGACGGGAAACTCGAGCCCGGAAAGCGGGATTCGCCCCGAGCGTGACTCATCCGGATAGCGCCGGCCCACCCGCTTGAAGCGATGCAGGCAGACATCTCGAACGCCGGCGAGGGCCATCAGGGCCTGATAGATATCGGAGGCGTAGAGGTCTTCGCCGAAGGACAGGCGGCCTGGGTGGAAGCGCCCCTCCGAGCCATTGCCCAGCACCCGCCGCACGGCACCCTCCACCTCGGAACGGAAGTGCTCATCGGACACCGTCACTCGAATACCCAGGACGATCCCCACGGCAACGGCGTCGCGCAGGACCACCTCCTGGCCGGCCAGGCGGCGACCATCCAGGTAGTGGCGCAGCACCTGACGCACGCTGAGGATCTCCCCGAAGGGCAGCCGCCACTCGGCCCCCTGATCGTCGTCGAAATACGCCAGACGACGCACCAGTTCCGGCGGCACAGAGGGGGGCAGCGGCTGATCGAGCGACTCGCCGTTCCAACATATTACCGCCACCTCGATCCTCTCCCAGGCGCCCGTCCAGCGCGACCAGGCATGGGCCTGCTCGACCAGCGGATGCCCGATCAGGCTGACGGCGTGGTCCTCCAGGGTGACGGCTCGCTCCTGGCGGCGAATCCGCCGGGGGCCCTCGGCGCGGTCGGCGGCCAGCAGGTCCGGCCGCGCCGTCCACAGCCGATACAGGGCATCCCGGGAGAGCTGACGATGCTCACTGGCATCGAAGCCGATCATGCGCAGCAGGGCATCGACACTGGACGGACGCCGGGCCCGCTCGAGGGTGGTCTCGGCGTTCACGCGATCGTGCATGTCCGACAGCCAGTCGAGCTGGGTGGCCAGCACCTCCACCAGCACGACCTCCAGGTCAGCGGGGTTCCAGTCACGCCGCTCGGGAAAGCGCTGGCTCAGGTCGGCGAGCATCATCGCGCGAAATCCCTCGAAATCTCGGGTCTGCCAGTCGACGTCATCAGGAATCGCCGGCGGCGGCTCGGGCAGTTGCACGCGGCGCCCGCCGCAGTCGGGGCAGCCACCGTCGAAGCGCAGCGCCGGACGCGGAAGCTCAGCCATGCCAGGCCTCCCCCACCACGAAGGTCTGGCGCTCCTGTCGATCAATGGCCGCCAGGCGATAGCGGATCTCGATGATCAGCCGCGCATCGTCGCTGTGCAGGTCGACCTCGAGGGTGGCGGGGTCCACCTCCCCGCGCAGGGCCTCGGCGAGTGACGCCGAAAGCTGCTGGCCCGCGGTCTCGCGAAGCAGGGAATCGGGAGCGGCGAACACCAGCCGCCGTGCACCGAAGCCGAATTCCGGCCGGTAGATACGCTCTCCGGGGGCGGTGAACAGCACCTGCTCGATGCGCTGGCGAATGTGATCGGCCCGACCGCAGCGACGTGCGCCTGTCGCTTCGATGGCAAACGGAAAGGCCAGGGTGTCGCGTTCCGGCATTCTGCTCATGGTCATCTCCTGTCGCCTGGCCCACCGGAGCCTGGCGCCGGCCGGTCAGCCGGTCATGGTTCGGGTAGAGAGGGTGCTGAACTCGCCCTGGGGAATCGGCGGCCCCGATGGACCCATGCTGGTGGGATGCACGTGGGTGGCGAAGAGGCTCAGGAAGCTACTGCCCTTGATCAGCGGCTCGCCACCCTCGCCGGCCAGGCTAACCATGTTGCCGTTCACCACCACCCGCGTGCCGTCCACGGTGATGCCGGCCGGCCCCATTTCAATGCGGTTGCCGAAGGCATCCTCCACGACGGTCCCAGAGTGGGAGAGCACCAGGCGGTTGCCGCTGGCATCCTCCACACGCACCTCGCCCTCGCGACTGTCCAGTATCAGGGTGGCGCCACCGGGGTCGGTCAGCCGTACCGCCCCCTCGGGCTCCAGGGTCAGCTCAGCGCCGCCGGCGTGGCTGAGCCTGCAGCGCGCCTCGCCCGGCTCATCGTCAAAGCGCAGCTGATGGCCGCCCGGCGTGCGCCACACTCGGCTGTTGGGCGTTTCCCTGGCGGCGCCCTCGGGCAGCTGTTCCTGTCCCCTCCACACGCCACCTGTCCAGATGGGCCGGTCGATGTCCCCCTCCTCGAACTCCACCCAGACCATGGCGCCGGGGTCGGGGATCGCAAACAGGCCGTAACCGGGGCCGGCGAAAGGCACGCAGGGCAGCGCCCAGTCGGTTTCCTCGTCGCCCAGCACCGAGGGAATGCGGAGCCTCAATCGGCCAGCCTGGTCGGGGTCGGCGTTATCCAGCACGAAACCGCGGTACTTGCCGAACCGGCGCTCGTCGATGTGCCGGGCGAGTCGCGCCATGTCCTTCTCGAGTTCAGTCATTCTGTCCTCCGAGTGGCTGTGCATTACGGTCTGGCCTGGCCCCCTGGCGGCGGTCAGGCGACGGGCCAGGCGTCCTGGCCCAAGGCGTTGCGAATCAGTCGGAAGCGTTGCCGATAGCCGTCGGCGGCAAAACGATGTATCACCTCGGCCACGTAGTAGCGACCTCCATAGGTCGAGCCGACCCCGTCGATGACCACGGTGGCATGGGGACGCAGCACATGGCCGTAACGCACGCCATCCAGTTCGCCCTCGGCGACGACCTTCCAGGCGTTATCATTGGCCGCGGCAACGGCCCTGGCAGCGACCTCCGCCTGGGTGGCGCCGCCGGGTCGCGGGAGATCCCAGATGAAGGGCTCATGCCCCATTCCCACGCTTCCGGCCGACTGCCGGCCGAGCAGCGGCAGATCGGATTCATGCACCTCGGCATGGGCCTCGTTCTCGTCGGCATCAGGGCGCACCACGCGTATCGCATCGGGTAGATGACCGTCATGGCGGATATCCACCGAGAGGCAGTTGGTGGCAGTGCCGGCGTAAACCAGCAGGGGCGGTTGATCACCCGTTTCGAGCCTGGGGGAGTGAAAATGCAGCACACCCTGCTCTACGAACAGCTCGAAACCATTGGCCTCGGCCCGGCGGCGCAGAAAACGAATATCGGTCTCGTCCTGGCTCAAGGCGGCATTGGTCAGGCCGTCATCACCGTCGAAGGCCAGACCGTGAATCGCCGCTATCTCCGCGGCGATCTCGCCGTCGCGGCGCGGTTCGTCACGGCGAGACCAGCAGCGACGATGATGCCCGCGGTCGAGCAACAGGGATTCGTCCTGCAGGGCCACCTCGACCCGAGCCTCACCCATGGATTCGGGCGTGATGACGGTCACCTCGCGGATTACCCCGTGCAGCACGGCTTGCTGATGATCGCCGAAGACCGCCATCACCACCGCCCGCCGCCAGGGTCGCAGCAACTGGCTATCCTGCAACCACCACTCCCCGGCCTCGTCGCGGAAGGTGTCGAAGCTCAGCGTCCCAACCCCCGCGGCACCTCGCTCGAGGCTCACCTGGACCTCGCGTAGCCAGGGATAGAAGGCCGACAGCTCCTCGTCGTCGATGAACAGCCGGCACTCCACTGGCTGACGCAGAGGCGTATCATTCGCCAGGCCGGCCATGGCTCACTCCTCCCGGGCCGGCACAAGCAGGACCTGACCGACGGCAGACGCCTCGAGCAGGTCGCCAGCGAACAGCCACTCGGGGTTGGCGTCCAGCAGGCGCCACCAGCGGTGTGGGTCGCCATAGTAGTAGCGAGCCAGCTGGTCGGGGCGATCCCAGGCACCGAGGGTGTGTTCCAGCACCGGCGTGGCGGGCTCTGGCTGGCGGCAGCGCAGCCCCGCGAATCCTTCGCTCTCTCCGGGGGCCCGGTAGGAGCGGGTGCTGGCATAGCGCGATGTCCTGTCGATCATGGTCGCTCTCCTCTCATGCTCTTCCGATGAGTTCTCCTGACGTCTCGGCTACTTGACCTGCTGGGCCTCCTCCTGGCGAAGGGCAGTGCGAAACTGCCGCTTGATCTCCTCGCCATAGAACTCGTTGCGGCTTTCGATGACCTGCAGGGTCAGCGTCGCCCGGGAGCGGTATGGATAAAGACTGGGCAGCCAGTCGCTTATCTCGACCTCCGCCTGGGTCATGAACACCGGCAGGTGGTGCGGCCCCCAGCGGAACAGCAGCACCGAGGCGAACTGATGTCGGGCGAAGGCCCTGGCACCTCCCTGCCCCAGGGCGGCCAAGGTGCGCTGGCCATCAGCCCCCTGGACCTTGGGCTCGAGCATGCTGCGCAGCGTGTCGAGTTCCGGCTGTACGCCGAGCCGCGACGCCGTGCCGTCGCCGGCATTCATGCGGTCGGTGGCATCGAACAGCACCGTCACCGTGAAGCTTTCGGGTTCGAGGCTGATGCCCTGGGAAGCCCGTGGCACCTCGCCACGGTTGGCGAAGTCGTAACCGCCGAGGGCGCCAGGCGCGCTGCCGTTGCGCAGCGAGACGCTACGCGTGCGGGTCATGGAGGCCGGATTGAACTCGAACTCGAGCCTCAATGGCCTATCGACCTCGGCATACTCCTCCAAGCTGCCGTGCTGATAACGCAGGCGGCCATGGTCGCCGCTGATGCCGCTCATGGTAGACCTCTCGAATGGGTGGCAGGATCGGGAGCCGAGGCCAAGCCGTCATCGGGCATGGCCAGCTGGCGTGCCAGGCACTCACGCAGGCGCTCGGCAATCAGTCGCGCCAGTTCGTCGGGCCCTGCCTGGGCCGGCAGCGCCAGCCGGCCCAGGTCGAGCCGGGCCATGGCCAGCGACTGCCGCGGAGCCAAGTCGGCGAGCTCTCGCTCGAGACGGCGCTCGATCAGCGGCCGCCAACCGGCACAGCGTGGCGGCAGGTGCAGGCAGAGGTGGTCGATCCGCAGGCTCACGGCACCTCCTCGAGGAAATCCTCCAGTGGCCCCAGGGCCTCGCGCGGGGTATCCCGGCCATCTTTGCCGAGCTCGTGCCATATCGCCTCGGCAAGCTCTGCCATCCCCAACTGACCGTCCCGCCCGGCCGCCAGGAAGGCGGCATGGGTCGCCGCGTTGCGGATCTGGCCGCCGGTCAGACCAACCTCTGCCAGGCGCTCGACATCCACATCGCTGGCCAGAGGCGCACGGGGAGGAAGCAGACCCTGCCAGAGGCGCCGACGACTGATCCCGTCGGGGCGTGGGAACTCGATGACGGTCTGGAAACGGCGGATGAAGGCGGGGTCGAGGTGCTGGCGCTGATTGGTGGTCAGGATGCAGGGGCCGCGGTGGCGCTCGATGCGTGATAGCAGGTGGCTAACCTCCATGTTGGCATAGCGGTCGCGGGCATCGCTGACCTCGCCCCGGCGGCCAAACAGGCTGTCGGCCTCGTCGAACAGCAGCACCGCCCGACGGCCGGCGGCGGCGTCGAACAACCGGTTGAGGTTCTTCTCGGTCTCGCCGATATATTTGCTGACCAGCAGGCCCAGGTCGACACGATAGAGCGGCCAACCCAGGCGCCTGGCGATAGCCTCGGCGGCGAAGGTCTTGCCGGTGCCTGGGGGCCCGGCGAACAGCGCCACCGGCCCGCCCATCACCCGGGCGCCCCAGTCGTCGTAGACCCGCTCGGCCCGTGTCACCCACAGCAGAAAGGTCTCGATGCGCCGCCGGGCATGGGCCGGCAGCACCAGCGTTTCCCACTCGGCCTCCACCTCCAGCGACTGCGTCCCGGGGAGCGACGTCGCCTCACCCCGCCCCAGCAGCCTGGCCAGTGCCGTGGCGCCAGCCCGCAATGGTTGGTAGGCATCCAGCCCCTCGCAGTTCACCAGGTCGCGCCGCCGCAGAGGGGCCTGCTCGACCAGGCGCTGGTGCAGGCCTTCACCCTCCTGGTCATCGAGAAACAGCAGGGCCCGAATCAGCGCCGGGCTGGCGAAGGCCCCCGCGGGCTGCAGCGAGTGGTAGAGCATGCCGATACCGGCATCGGTCTCCGGCGCCAACACACAGGCCAGGATGTCCTGCTCGAGGTCGTCCAGGGCGTGCTCCTCAACGAGCTCGCGCCACGGTGAACGTTGCCGCCCTCGCCTGACCCTGGCCTGTAGGGCAGCCAGGCGACGACGCTGAGCGTCGCTGATCTCGTGACCGGCTCGTCGCTCCGCCACCAGCTTACCCAGCAGGCCCAGGCGCTGGCGCTCCGGCTCCAGGTTCGCCACGCTCATGGGGCCTCCTCGGGATGGATCGAGACCAGCACCGGGTCGCTGCGCTCACCGCCCCCCGCCCGCCTCGCATGCAGGGCCGCCTGACCGGGGCCGGTCAGCGGCAGCGCCACACGGACCGCCAAGGCGAATGCCCCGGCGTCGAGATGACGGACCGGCGGCACCAACGCCAGGGCCGGCTCGGGTAGCGCCCGCCAGCCCTCTGCACGGTCCCAGACCTCCCATGCCAGCTCGACGCTCTCGGGCTCGCCAGCCACCAGCACTTCCACCCTAAGCGGCAGGGCCGACTCGGGCGCCACCAGGGCCTGGCTGAGCTTCCCGGAAGCATCCCGGGTGGCCAATAGCGGGTGCCAATCGCCATCGCCTCGGGGGGTCAGCCGCGATGGCGAGGTGGCCTGGATGGCGGGAGCCACCGTGTTGTCACGCGCAGCGGTCGTGACCCCGATCCCCAGGCTGCCGACCCGCGGGCGACGATCGGCGGGCTGCCCGAGCGGCAGCGGCAGCAGCGCCAGCTCGTAGGCCATCGAAGGGCGGCTGGCGATACCGCCCTGGTTCGCCCAGAGCTGGTTGAGCGCCTCAAGGTCGAGGTTGAGGGGAATCACCTGCAACCGCGCGCGACCCTGTTCGTCCTCGACGTCGAGAATCGGCTGCTGGTGGAGGGCCGCCACCACGCCGCCCAGCAGTCGCAGGTCCATCTCGCCGGCGGTGGTGGTCTGTCCCTCGTCGCCTGTCTCATCGCTTGAGAAAGTGCTCAGCAGGCAGTGCAGACGCAGATAGACCGGTGCCGGATGGGCGCCGTCGGCGGGAAAGCCATCGATCTCGGTACGATAGACGAAGAGCCCCAGGTGCTGGGCATCCGGCTCCTGACGCGCCTCGGCGAGGACCGCTTCCGGATGGCCAATCAGGATCCGGCTGGCCGACATCGCCAGGGCCTCTGCCAGGTAGCGGCGCAGGGCACGTGCGGTGCGCGAGAGGCTGTTCGGCTCGAGCATCAGGGCCTCCTCATGTAGCGCCGGCTCGAGACACTCTTCCAGGCGCTCGTCGATGGGGAGGAGGCGGCCTCGACACCGGCCTCTTCGACAACGACCTCCACTCGGCCTATGTGCAAGCCGGCGGCGCTGGACGGCGAAGGATCGGCCACGTCTCGCGGTATCGGCTCAACCGCGGGCGCCTCCCGGGCAGGGGCGACAGGGTCCGGAACCGGGGTCGGGGCCAAGGCAACATCGTCGGCATCGGGAACAGCGTCGAAGAGGGCGTCCGAGGGTGACCGGGTCCGGCGAACGCCTCGATGCGCGTTCGGGGGTCGGTCAGTGGAACCCACGAGACGGTCTTCACGTCCGACAACGGCGTGCGAGACTGCCGCTGGCGCCTTATCCGTCAGCGCGGCCGGTTCGGCAGGTGACGAAGCGTCGCCCGCCGCAGTGCCATCGGCAGCCTCCCGGACGCCTGGCCGGTCTGATCGAGGTCGCGGCAAGGACCGCTCGAAAGGTCCAGCGCTGCCATCGACAACAGGAGCTGTCGGCGCCAAAGAGACGGAGCCGTGTGAGCTCTGGTTCGGGGAATGACCGGGAGGCCCGTCATCGCCACGCTCCCCCTCGGGGGAGAGAGCATGTTGAGAATCGTCGTGGGGAAAGTCGTAGGTGGTAAAAAAGAAGGCGGAGGCTGACCCCGAACGATGGGCACTGTGCCCTGGAGCCAAGGGATTCTGTGCCTGGTGCGAGGATGACGGGCTGTCTCCCGACACTCGCCCGGTACGTTCGAATCCGCTGTGGGGCTCCTGCCGTGCGGGCCCATCGTCATGCCGCCGAGCAGGGGGGGAAAGATGACTCACTCTATCCGTTCCGTGTTCGAGTTCACGCTCAGAGGGTCTCACCACAGAATCATTAACATCTTTCCTGAATTCAGTAGTAAAAGCTGCCTCACTAACGGCCGAAAACGTCACGTCAAGCTGTTCATCCAAGGGTCCACCACCCTGCCGGGAGGAAGGCTGCGGTAACGGGTAAGGCGTTGCCATGTCGGCGTCTGGAGCATCACGGCGTCTATCTTTCCGCTGCCTTACGCTTCCCGGTACCGCCGTGGACCCGTCCATCTCGGCCGGGTCAGGGGCCAGTCCTCCTGACGAGAACTCTAGCTCGCCCGCGGGCAACCCGCCAGGCGGCCTGGGGCCCCCCGCCTGGAGCGAGGACCGCTGTGCCTCTGCGTAGATGCCCCTCATGAACTCCATGGCACTCACTCCTTGGCGGCGCACCGGCCGGCTCAGCGGTAGAGACCACGCTCCCGGTCGATCAGGAGCAGATAGTGCTGCCGACGCCAGCGTGGCAGGTTCAGGATGGCGCTCTCCTGCCAGTGATAGGCCTGGGCAAGCCTGTGCACCTCGCCGAGCAGGCCACCGATACCAAAGCCGAGCCCCAGGTCCGGAGCCACCGGCACTCGCTGGCGGGCACGACACTCCGGGCAGTCGGCCTCAAGCTCGATGGCCACCTCCGGCGAAGCCTGTTCCAGCGCCCTATCGATGGCGTCGAGCTCCGATGAACTCAGGCTGGCCACAATGGCCTCGACGGTAAAACCGCTTTCCGCCTCGAGCAGGCAATCCGCCACCAGCTGACGAATCGCGGCATCCTGCTCGAGTCCCGCCATGCGGGCCTGGTCGGCTCCCGTGGGGACTCGCAGCCTGACTCGCCCGTGGCGTGCCAACTCGAGCTCGGCCCAGGGATATCCGGTAGCGGCCGGCTTGACGGGCAGTTCCGAACGGAGGAAGTGGACGTCGAAGGGCACCCCGCATTCACGGCATGGGTGACTCAGCCAGACCGGGTCGCCCACCACTAACCGCGCCAGCTGAACGGTCAGGAAGCGACGATCGCCCACCGACATGGCGGCCACCGTTGCCCTGTCCACCGGCTGCCCCTCCAGACTTTCGATGGCGTGAACGAGCAGCTCAGTGATGCGCTCGGGGAGGCACTGCCCGCTGTCCGACTGAATGGCTAGCGCCTCCTCGAGACGTCCGGTCACCGGCTGGAAGCGCACTTCGCTCAGGCGCTGCCCATCGCGCAGCAGGCCTCCTGGCAGGCGACAGGCCGCCGGCGGACTGATTCTCCCTTCCGGGGCTGCCACGCTCATCAGGACTCGGTGGGCTCTGTCACGTCGGCGTCACGCTCCCAGCCCTCATGCTCGAGCTGGATAGTCTGGATGCCCACGCTGTTCATGGTTCCGGCATCGAACTCCGGCAGCGCCTGGTACTCGGACACCCAGGCGCGGTAGAGCTTGTAGGAGATTGCCACCTGCCCCTGCAGGTTGAGCACGTTGATGACGATGTCCTTGCGGAAATTCTTGAGCGACATGCCTCCATCACCCTGAATGCTGTTGACCAGATTGGCCCACTGCTCGAAGACCGGATCGTGGGTCAGCCCCTGCTCCAGGGTCACCGGCTCGTAGCTGGTGCCACCGGGCAGACGACGCTCGTGGGTAGGGTCGCCGCCGGTTCTCCAGCCGACCGCCTCTGTGGTGCGCTTTAGGGCACTCATCTTACTGAGGCCAGCGACCGGCCTGCCGTCGATCAGCACCTGAAACTTGAAGGTGCGGTAGGGATCGTGCCGATGGGTATTCACGGTAAAGAGTGGCGCTGCCATGGTTCGCTCCCCTTATGCCTGGCCGACCTTTTGCTGCAGCCGAATGATGACGAATTCCGCGGGCTTGAGAGGCGCAAAGCCGACCTGCACGATCACCTGGCCCCGATCAATATCGGCCTGAGTCATGGTGTCACCGAGACCGCAGCGCACAAAGTAGGCGTCGCTGGCCTTGCTGCCCTGGAAGGCGCCCGCACGGAACAGGCCGTTCATGAACGCCTCGATGTTGAGTCGTAGTGACGACCAGAGCCCCATGTCGTTGGGCTCGAAGACCGCCCACTGAATGCCGTTGTAGAGACTCTGCTGGATGAAGATCGCCGTACGCCTCACCGGCACGTAGCGCCACTCGGGGCTGGCCCGAGTGGCCAGGGTGCGAGCCCCCCAGATTACCGCACCGAAGCCAGGCAGGCTGCGCAGGCAATTGACCCCCAGCGGGTTGAGGGCCGCCTGGTGGATCTCCTGGACGTCGTGCTCGAGTCCGGCCAGTCCCAGCAGCGCCGTCTCGACACCCGCCGGCGCCTTCCAGACCCCGCGCCGCGAGTCGGTTCGCGACCACATGCCGGCCGCGAACCCGCAGGGTGGCGCCTGCACGAAGCGAGGCGCTATGGGAGCTCCCGGAGACGACTCGGAGCTGTAATAGGGATTACTGACCGCCACCCAGGGGTAGTAGAGCACCGCATAGGTAGAGGTGGGGAGGTTCAGCGCCTTAACCTGGCCCGACGTCTCGAGTGAGGCGTCGGGCGGCGGGTCGAGAATCACCATGCGATTGCGAAGCCGCTCGGCCTGAGCGATGGCGGCCTCGATGACGGGGTTGCCGGTGCCATCCTCGGCCCAGACCTGGCCAGGTAGACAGAGGATACTGACATCGCCCAGGCCTTCGAGGGCCGCAAGGCCGGCATCGTACTCACCGGCCCCCGGGTCGCTGCCGTCGTCACCGTCCACGAGTTCGACCTCTCCACCCGCTGTCATCAGTCTCGCCAGATGCTGGCTGCCAGTCGTTTCCACGCCACCGTTGGCGACGCCGAGCCCCAGAAGCACCGCGGCATCATCGGACGCAGCGGAGGTGACAACCACCGCGGAGCCGGGCAGCCGGGACCCCGAGGTCAACACCAGCCCTTCCGGTGTTGCCTCGCAGGTGAAGGCCTTGCGAGGGTTGTCCTCGGAGACGACGCTCCCGCGCACCTGCTCCTGGATCTCGTCGGCCACCGCCGCCAAGTCATCGTCAGCGCCAAAACCTGCGAACATGACCTCAACGCTGTGTTGCGACTGGGTACTGCCGTCCAGGGTCACGGTAAGGGATGTGTCGTTCAGAGTGACGGGGGCCAGCGTGGCGAGATTGGTGCCGCTGCGGCTGGTCCCGAGCCAGTGGTCGGTGACCTCGCCCAGGGCCACCCGCACCAGTCGAGAGTCATCATTGACCTTCGCCTCGATGAAGTCGGCGCGGCTCTCGTCGAGGGTCAGGTCCTCGAAACGCTCCTGCTCCTCGTACTCGCCGTCGAGGCGCTCCTCGACGATCAGGGTGTAACGCTGAGGCGTCTCGCCGTCCTCCTGGCGCAGCAGCTCGACCCTCAAGCCGTCACCCCAGGCCCCGCCGCTGGCGGCCTCGACCTTCAGCAGATGGTTGTCGGGGTCGGCAGGCGGATCGCCATCCGGCATTAGGTAGCCTAGGGCGGGTGAGGTCCCTCTGGCCAGGCGCATGACATAGGCGGCCGATCCACCGTTGTTGAAGAAGGCACGGACAGAGTGGCCCAGGTTGTCGTCTCGGGGCTCATCAACGGCCCGCAGGCCGCCGAACGCCTGGGCGTAATCGTCCCAGCTGGTGATGAACACGGGTTTGGCTTCAGGGCCGCGTGTTGTGAACCCCATGAAGGCTGCGGTTGAGGTGCCCACGGCCTCAATGGGCCTGGCGCCACTGGGTATCTCCTCCAGGTAGACACCCGGGTGTCGGTAAGTGGCCATGCTTTTCCCTCTCGTATCGACATTGTCTGATGATGCATGCGCATCACGTCAGGTCAGTCGCAGAGGGATGCCCGCCTTTCGCCTATGACAATGGGCCTGGGACGCCGAGGCCCGCGCCGAGATCCCTCACCGGCTTTCGGCCCAGAGG
>CAYWBG010000037.1:0-19687 GCA_964456005.1 uncultured Halomonas sp. | reverse complement strand
CTTTGACATCCAACCCTTGTAGCGCATGGAGCGCACCGGGCTACGGTCGAGCCAGGGCAGCACGAAGAGCACCGCAATGGCACCGCCCATGAAGACCACGCCGAGGAACTCGGCCTGAAGGCCCAGGAACGGTATATCGAAGGTGATCGCCCTCAGGATCGCGTAGAAGGGCGTAAAATACCACACCGGCGCGATATGGTCCGGAGTCACCATAGGATTGGCCGGTTCGAAGTTGGGCCGCTCCAGGAAATAGCCGCCGCCCTCGGGGAAGTAGAAGATCACCACCGCGAAGACAAACAGGAAGATCGAGATGCCGACCAGATCCTTCACCGTGTAGTACGGATGGAAGGGAATACCGTCCAGCGGCTTGCCGGCCTCGTCTTTCTTGTCCTTGATATTGATACCGTCCGGATTGTTGGAGCCAACCTCGTGCAGGGCGATGATGTGCAGCACTACCAGCGCCAGTATCACGATGGGCAGAGCCACGACGTGCAAGGCAAAGAAGCGGTTGAGGGTGATGCCGGAAATCAGGAAGTCACCGCGAATCCACTGGGCCAGGTCGGGACCAATGAAGGGAATGGTGGCAAAGAGAGAGATGATCACCTGGGCACCCCAGTAGGACATCTGCCCCCAGGGCAGCAGGTAACCCATGAAGGCCTCTGCCATGAGCAGCAGGTAGATGGTCATGCCGAAGATCCACACCAACTCACGGGGCGCCTTGTAGGAGCCGTAGAGCAGGGCGCGGAACATATGCAAGTAGATCACCACGAAGAAGGCCGACGCGCCTGTGGAGTGCAGGTAGCGAATCAGCCAGCCCCACTCCACATCGCGCATGATGTACTCGACGGACGCGAAGGCTCCCTCGCCGGAAGGATTGTAGCTCATGGTCAGCCAGACGCCGGTGAGGATCTGATTGATCAGGACCAGGAGGGCGAGCACGCCGAAAATGTAGAAGAAGTTAAAGTTTTTGGGGGCGTAGTACTTGGTCAGGTGGTCCTGAACCATCTGGGTAGCGGGAAAACGGTCATCGACCCAGCGCATGAGCCCCTTTTCCGCCTTCGCCTTGTTCGGGTTAGCCATCAGGCAGTCTCCTCGTCTTCACCAACGATGATGATGTCGTCGGTCTCGAAGCGATAGGGCGGGACCTCCAGGTTGGACGGCGCCGGCACATTGCGGAACACGCGACCCGCCAGGTCGAAGTAGGAACCGTGGCAGGGGCAGAAGAAGCCACCCGGCCAGTTGTTCATATCCACCGCGTCGGGCTCGGGACGGAAGAGCGGCGAGCAGCCCAGGTGGGTACAGATGCCTATCAGCACGCCAATCTCGGGACGCACGGAGCGCAGTGGGCCCGTCACGTAAGCGGGCTGCTGCTGGACACTGGAGTCCGGGTCAACCAGCCGAGAGGTATCGAAGTTCTCGGTGCGCTCGACCATCTCCGGGGTGCGGTTGATGATCCATACCGGACGGCCGCGCCACTCGACGGTCATGCGCTGGCCCGGTTCAAGCTTGGAAATATCCGCCTGAACGGGCGCACCCGCCGCTCTTGCCCTGGCACTGGGCTGCCAGGAAGCCACAAAGGGGACCGCTACCCCGACGGCACCCACCGCACCCACGACGGTGGTGGCACCTACGAGGAAACGGCGCCGACCCTTGTTTACGCCGTTATCTGCCATTTTCAGGTTTCTCCCATCAGCTTACCCGTTGATCCATCACGGGCAGTAAGCGTCCCGCGACCACGGATACCAAATGCGGGTATAGTAAGAAAATGCGCTGCTCCATACAAGGACAACACCCCTTGACCAAGGTGGAACATCGTCAACAATTGGTTGATCTTCCAAAAAAAACGCCCGAGTCAACTGACTCGGGCGTGAGCGTTTCGAGCGTAATAATTGACGCTTAACGCTTGGAGAACTGCGGACGGCGACGTGCCTTGCGCAGGCCAACCTTCTTGCGCTCTACCTGGCGGGCATCGCGGGTCACGTAGCCTGCCTCGCGCAGCTGCCCACGGAAGTCCTCGTTGTACACCATCAGTGCACGCGTGATGCCATGGCGAATGGCGCCGGCCTGGGCCGAACCACCGCCGCCCTTGACGGTGACGAAGACGTCAAACTGGTTCAGGGTGTCGGTCAGCTCGAGAGGCTGGCGGACCACCATGCGGCCTGTGACGCGACCGAAGTACTGGTCCAGCTCACGGCTGTTGACGGTGATCTTGCCGGTGCCCGGCTTCATGAAGACGCGGGCGGTAGAGGTCTTGCGGCGCCCGGTCCCGTAATACTGCTGTGTCATGGCGAAGACTCCCTCAGAGGTTCAGTTCTTGCGGCTGCTGGGCGGCATGCGGATGCTCGGCACCGGCATAGACCTTGAGCTTGGTATACATGGCACGCCCCAGGGGACCCTTCGGCAGCATGCCTTTCACGGCACCCTCGATGATGCGCTCCGGCGCATGCTCAATGAGCTTGTCGAAGGTCATCGAGCGCAGACCACCGGGATAACCGGTATGGCGGTAGTAGGTCTTGTCCGTGGCCTTGTTGCCGGTGACTTTCACCTTCTCGGCATTGATCACAACGATATAGTCGCCGGTATCGACATGCGGGGTGAATTCCGGCTTGTGCTTGCCGCGCAGGCGACGGGCAATTTCGGTAGCCAGACGGCCGAGCGTCTTGTCCGCGGCGTCGACGACGTACCAGTCGCGCTGGACGGACTGCGGCTTTGCAGTAAACGTCTTCATGGATGTATCACCAGAGATCTGTGTATTGGGTTCTGCCGCCGGCGGGCCGGCATGGAACCATCCCTATTCTTCTTGGTTGCCCCGCCCGGTGAGACCCAGGCGACACAACGGTCGAGCGAGCGCGCATTCTACCTGAGAGCCTCTGGACGGGCAACGCCTCGCCGCACCACCTCTCGGCAAAAAGCATCAAGGCTTGTGGGGCAGCGCCAGGTACTCATGGGACTGCATCTCCTGCAGACGCGACAGGGTGCGCTGGAACTCGAACTCCAGCCGGCCGTCGCCATATAGCGCTTCCGCCGGCACCTCGGCGGACATGAGCAGCTTGACGCCGCGATCGTAGAACTCGTCGACCATATTGATGAAGCGTCTGGCCCGGTCATCCGTCGCCCCGCTCATCCGAGTGACATTAGAAACCAGCACGGAGTGAAACTCCCGGGCCAACTCGATGTAGTCGTTCTGGCTGCGCGGCCCGTCGCAGAGCTCCAGAAAATCGAACCACACCACGTCGTCGTGGATGCGGCGAGTGTGCAGCACCCGGTGGTTGATCTCGAGGGGAGCGCCCTCCTCCCCAGGGTGACCGGCGATTTCCCGGAAGCTGCGCGCCAGCTCCACTTCGGCGGCCTCGTCAAGGGGTGCGTGGTAGAGTTCTGCGCGCTCCAGGACGCGCAGGCGATAGTCGATCCCCGAGTCGACATTGACCACCTCGCAATGGCGCTTGAGAAGATCAATGGCGGGCAGGAAACGCGCGCGTTGCAGCCCGTCCTTGTAGAGGTCGTCGGGCACGATATTTGAGGTCGCCACCAACACCACCCCGTGCTCGAACAGCGCCTCGAGCAGGTTGGCCAGGATCATAGCATCGGTAATGTCCTTGACGAAAAACTCATCGAAGCAGATAACCCGCGCCTCGTCGGCGAACTTGGCGGCGATCAACCTGAGGGGATTCTTCTCCCCCTTGTAGTGTTCCAGTTCGTTGTGTACCCGCTGCATGAAGCGGTGGAAGTGGGTACGCATCTTCTCCGGAAAGGGAAGCGACTCATAGAAAGCATCGACAAGATAGGTCTTGCCGCGCCCCACTCCCCCCCAGAAGTAGAGCCCAGTGACGTCGGGAAGCACCGGCGCCGGCGGATCACGCCGAGCGCGCTTGCCGAAGAGCCCTGCCACCCGCGACGTCAACCCGCCATCCGGCGGCACCGCTCGAGGGCGCCGCCGAGGGCTTGCCAGCAGGTCGTCATAGAGGCGCTGCAGATGCGCCACCGCCCGCTCCTGGGCGGGGTCGTACTGGAAGTCGTCGCGCTCCAGGTCGGCTTGATAGCGCACCGAGGGCGTGGGGCGATTCTCCCGGGACTCGGTGGGTGTCGGCGAGGCACTCATGCAATAGCAAACCATTTCGGCTGTAGATGGCTGAACATTATACGCATCCGCAAGCGCTAACGCACCGCCATGCCCTGCGCCTCGGCTCCCGCGTTGACCCGGCGCGCAACCTGCGCCCTATAATGGGTCGGCCGAGGCTTGATGCCTCGACCCCGGAGCCGCCTCGCGCCGGACCGTCCAAAAGCCGCAGGGAGACAGACGTGGACGACAGCAACATCAACTGGATTCTGGCTATTGCCTGCCTGCTGGCCGGCATCGGCATCGGCGCACTGGGCTATCACTTACTCAATGCCAGCGCCGCCGGCCAGCAGAAGTTGCGCCAGCGGCTGGCCGAGCGCGACCGCGAGCTGTCGACTCTGCGCGATGGTTTCGATGATCATCTGCAGGAGGTCTCTCGCCTGGCAGCCGTCCTGCAGCGCAACGGCGACGCCCTGGCCCGGCGACTCGAGCAGGATGCCGAGGCGCTGAGCGGCAAGGGGACCGCCCCCGCCGGCCTGGAAATCATCTCCCCGCCCGCGATGCCGGACGGCGAGGAGCCGGCGATGCCCCGGGACTATGCCGACGGCAGCGGCGGGACGCTCTCCGAGGATTTCGGCCTCAAGGACAATGGTGACGCCAAGGCGCCCCAGCCGCCCCGCTACTGACCTCCCCTTCCACCACCCCGACCTCAGGCCGGGTTGTCGATATCCACGAAGCGGTGCTCGACGCCATACTCGTTTGCCAGCCACTCGCCCAGCGCCTGGACCCCATAACGCTCGGTGGCGTGGTGGCCGGCGGCCAGGTAGTGGATGCCCAGTTCCCGGGCCAGATGGGTGGTGCGTTCGGAGATCTCGCCGGAAATAAAGGCATCGGCGCCGGCCTCCCAAGCGGCGGCTATCATGTCCTGCGCCCCGCCGGTGCACCAGGCCAGACGCCGGATCTCGCCCTTGCCGGGCGCCTCGACCAGCAGCGGCTCACGCGAAAGCCGCTCGCCGACGTGGGCGGCCAACCCTGAGGCATCCAGCCCCCCGGGCGGCGTCCCGAGCCACAGCAGCCCCTCACCGAGCTCGCCATCCGCACAGCCCTGGGGGGTGACGTCCAGCAGCCGGCCAAGTTCGGCGTTGTTGCCCAGTCGGGGATGGGCATCCAGCGGCAGATGATAGGCGAGCAGACTGATGTCATGGGCCAGCAAGGTCTGGATGCGGCGACGCTTCATCCCGGTGATCGCCACCGGCTCGTTCTTCCAGAAGTAGCCGTGGTGCACCAGCAGCAGGTCTGCTCCCCAGGCCACCGCCTCGTCGAGCAGCGCCTGGCAGGCGGTGACACCGCTCATCACGCGAGTCACACGCTCGCGTCCTTCCACCTGCAGGCCATTGAGCGTGTAGTCTTGGAAACGCTTCGCCGCCAACTCTCCTTCGCAGGCGGCCACCAGGGTGTCGCGATGCGTCATGGGATCTCCCTATGTCCACTGGGCAAGAATGTTACCATTACCCATTGTACCGGCGGGGACCCTGCCCCCGCGACCGCCGCCACGAGGACACCGCCACGCATGCTTCGCCCCCTGCGCTCGCTGACACCTTACCTGCTACCGATCATCATCGGGGTACTGCTGGCCATCGCGCTGCTCAACGCCTTTCCCCAACTGACGGGGCAACATCCGTCAAGCCGCGAACCCCTTCTCCAGCTCCCTGAAACCCAGCCTCCCCTGACGGTCTCACCGCAGGTGGAGGCACCCCAGGAGCCCAGCTCCCGTCCGGCGCCGGAGATCCGCCAGGCCCAGCCCCTCAGCCGCGAGCAGGGGCCTGTGAGCTATGCCGCCGCGGTGGAGCGCGCCGCACCGGCCGTGGTTAACATTTACTCCTCCCGGGTGGTGGAACGCGACCAGCACCCGTTGATGTCCGACCCCTTCTTCCGCCAGTTCTTCGGCGACGACGTGCCGGCTCGCCAGCGCATGCTTTCCAGCCTGGGCTCAGGGGTCATCGTCAGCGAGGACGGCTATGTGCTGACCAACCACCATGTGATCGGCGGCGCCGACCAGATCCAGGTGGCGCTGCGCGACGGGCGGGAGACCCTGGCCGAGGTGATCGGCACCGACCCGGAGAGCGACCTGGCCGTGCTGCGCATCGACCTCGACGAATTACCGGTGATCGAACTGGCCGACTCCGGCGAGGTGGCCGTGGGCGATGTCTCCCTGGCGATCGGCAACCCCTTCGGCGTGGGTCAAACGGTCACCATGGGCATCATCAGCGCCACCGGGCGCAGCCACCTGGGCCTCAACGCCTATGAGGACTTCATCCAGACCGATGCCGCCATCAATCCCGGCAACTCCGGTGGTGCCCTGGTCAATCCCGAGGGTGCCCTGGTCGGCATCAACACCGCCATCTTCTCGCGCTCCGGTGGCTCTCAGGGCATCGGCTTCGCCATCCCCGCCAACCTGGCCCGCAATATCCTTGAAGAACTGGTCACCCAGGGGCGGGTGATACGCGGCTGGCTGGGAGTGGAAGCCCAGGAGCTCAATCCTGAACTGGCGGCCTCCTTTGGTCTGCAGGCGCCCCGCGGGGTGGTCATCGCCGGGGTGGTGCCCGGTGGCCCCGCCGACGAGGCGGGCCTTCAGCCCGGCGATGTGCTGCTGGCCATCGATGGCCGGCCGATCCTCGATGCCCGAGTCACCATGGCCGACATCGCCGCCGTGGCACCCGGCGAATCGCTGCCGCTCACCGTGGTGCGTGGTGGCGAGACCCTCCAGATGATCCTCGAGGTGGGCGAGCGCCCACCGCCAGAGCTGCGCCGCCCTGAAGAGGAATAACTCGTCGACACCGCCAGCGAATCAATCACTTCAACCACAGGGCCCCACCATCTGGTGGGGCCCTGTGGGTTCCTGAGAGTGCACTCGACCGGCGCGGATCACCCCTTGATGCGGTACTCGGCGCTGCGCGCGTGGGCGGTCAGGGACTCGCCCCGCGCCAGCACCGACGCCACCTTGCCAAGCGCCGAGGCGCCCTCGGCACTGCAGTGGATGATCGAGGAGCGCTTCTGGAAGTCATAGACGCCCAGCGGCGAGGAGAAGCGCGCCGTGCCCGAGGTGGGCAGCACGTGATTGGGGCCGGCACAATAGTCGCCCAGCGCCTCGGCGGTGTAGCGACCCATGAAGATGGCGCCGGCGTGACGGATTTCCGGCAGCCAGCCCTCGGGGTTGGCCACCGAGAGCTCCAGGTGTTCGGGCGCGATGCGGTTGATCAGCGCCATCGCCTCGGCGCGATCCTTGCAGTGGATCAGCGCGCCGCGGCGCACCAATGACTCGCGGGCGATCGTCTCGCGGGAGAGCGTCGGCAGCAGCCGATCGATGGAGGCCTCGACGGCCGCCAGGTGCTCGGCATCCCAGCTGACCAGGATGGCCTGTGCATCCTCGTCGTGCTCGGCCTGAGAAAAGAGGTCCATTGCCAGCCAGTCGGGATCGGTGCCACCGTCGGAGACCACCAGGATCTCCGAGGGGCCGGCGATCATGTCGATGCCCACCTGGCCGAAGACCGCGCGCTTGGCGGTGGCCACATAGATGTTGCCGGGGCCGACCACCTTGTCTACCCGCGGCACCGACTCGGTGCCGTAGGCCAGCGCTGCTACCGCCTGGGCACCGCCGAGGGTGAACACGCGGTCTACGCCGGCCAGGTGGGCCGCGGCCAGCACCAGCTCGTTGAGGACACCATCCGGCGTCGGCACCACCATGATGATTTCGCGCACCCCGGCCACGTGGGCAGGGATGGCGTTCATCAGCACCGAGGAGGGGTAGGCGGCCTTGCCCCCGGGGACATAGATACCGGCGCGGTCCAGCGGCATCACCTGCTGGCCCAGCACGGTGCCATCGGCCTCGGTGTAGTGCCAGGATTCAGGCTTCTGGTGTTCGTGATAGAGGCGAATGCGTTCGGCAGCCTGGGCCAGCGCCTCGCGCTGTTCGGCAGGCAGGCCATCAAAGGCCTGGCGCAGGCGCTCGGCGGAGAGGGTAAGCTCGGCCATGCTGGTGACCGAGAGGCGGTCGAAGCGGTTGCTGGTCTCCACTAAGGCGTCATCGCCGCGGCTCTTCACCGCCGCGATTATCTCATCGACGCGCTGCTGAACCGCGCCATCGGAGACGCCCTCCCAGGCCAGCAGGCTCGAGAGGCGCGCCTCGAACTCCGTGTCGGTGGTCGTGAGCCGGGCGATACCGGTGGGGGCGGTTGTCTCGGTCATGGCAGCTTCCGTCACTAATCGGATGGGTTGCTATTGTTTGCCACCGCGCGACGCCAGGCAAGGCCGCCGCGGCTATCGCATCGAGATGCCGGCGCTATGAAGGACGCTTCGGCAAGACGGTCAGGTGGCCGCGGGTTCACGGCGAGCGGCCACTGCCAGGCCCAGTCGCTCGATCAGCGGTTTGATGCGAGTGTGCTTCATTGTCATGGAGGCCTTGTTGACCACCAATCGGGTCGAGATCGGTGCAATTAGCTCGCGGGGCTCCATGCCATTGGCGCGCAAGGTGTTGCCGGTATCGACGATGTCGACGATCTCGTCGGCCAGGTTCATCAACGGCGCCAGCTCCATGGCACCGTAGAGCTTGATCATCTCGGCCTGGATGCCCTGCTCGGCGTACCAGCGCCGGGCCACACCAACGAACTTGGTGGCCACTCGGCGTCTGGCCCGGGCCGGCTCGGCCCCGGTGATACCGGCGGTCATCAGCTTGCAGCGGGCGATTTCCAGATCCAGCGGCTCATAGAGGCCCTCGGCACCGTGCTCGAGAAGCACGTCCTTACCGGCCACGCCGAGGTCAGCAGCCCCCAGTTGAACATAGGTGGGCACATCGGTGGCGCGGATCACTACCAGCTTGACGTCGGGCAGATTGGTATCGAACAGCAGCTTGCGGCTGCTGCCCAGGTCTTCCGCCGGCTCGATGCCAGCGTCGGCCAGCAACGGCAGGGTCTCGTCCAGGATGCGGCCCTTGGAGAGGGCCAGGATCAGTTGTTTGCTCATGCTCTCGCCTTGATCAGGGTGCGGACTAGCCCGGCACGCGGCGGATCTGGGCACCGAGAAGCTGCAGCTTCTCCTCGATGCACTCGTAGCCGCGATCGATATGGTAGATGCGGTCGACCTGGGTCTCGCCCTCGGCCATCATCGCCGCGATCACCAGCGACGCCGAGGCGCGCAGGTCGGTGGCCATCACCGGGGCGCCGGAGAGCCGCTCGACCCCCTCGATCACCGCCGTGTTGCCCTCCAGGGCGATCCTGGCGCCCATGCGGTTGAGCTCCTGCACATGCATGAAGCGGTTCTCGAAGATCGTCTCCACCACCCGGGAGGTCCCCTCGGCCACCGCGTTCATGGCCACGAACTGCGCCTGCATGTCGGTGGGAAAGGCCGGATAGGGGGCGGTACGGAGGTTCACTGGCCGCGGACGCTTGCCGTGCATGTCCAGCGCGATCCAGTCATCACCGCTGGTAATGGTCGCACCCGCCTCCTCCAGCTTGGCGAGTACCGCTTCGAGGATGTCGGAGCGGGTGCGGCGCACCTTGACGCGGCCCCGGGAGAGCGCGGCAGCCACCAGGAAGGTGCCGGTCTCGATGCGATCGGGCATCACGTCATGGTAGGCGCCATGCAGGCGCTCGACACCCTCGACGACGATGGTGTCGCTGCCGTGGCCACGGATCCTGGCGCCCATGCGGATCAGACACTCGGCCAGGTCGACCACTTCCGGCTCCCTGGCGGCGTTCTCGAGTATCGTGGTGCCGTCCGCCAGGGTCGCCGCCATCAGCAGGTTCTCGGTGCCGGTGACGGTCACGGTGTCGAAGAAGATGGTGGCGCCCTTGAGACGGCCGTCGACCCGAGCACGAATGTAGCCGCCTTCGACGCGGATCTCGGCGCCCATGGCCTCCAGCCCGCGCAGGTGCAGGTCCACCGGCCGCGAGCCGATGGCACAGCCGCCGGGCAGCGAGACGTCGGCATGACCGAAGTGGGCCAGCAGCGGCCCCAGCACCAAGATGGAGGCGCGCATCTTCTTGACCAGCTCATAGGGGGCGTCGCAGTGCTGCACCTGGGAGCCGTCGAGCTGGATGGTCATCTTCTCACCCATCACCGGCTCCACACCGAGATGGCCTAGCAGCTCTAGGGTGGTGGTGATGTCTTGAAGATGAGGCAGATTGCCGATGGTCACCGGCTCATCGGCGAGCAGGGTGGCGCAGAGGATAGGCAGGGCGGCATTCTTGGCGCCGCTGGCCCACACCTCGCCGTCCACCGGACCGTTGCCAGTAATGATAAGTTTGTCCATGGAGGCTCGTTATCAGGCGCCGGCATTTTCCGGCGCACTTTCCCACTGCGCCGGAGTATAGGTCTTGATGCTCACCGCGTGCAGGGCGCCGCTGGCGATCTCCTCGGACAGCGCCCCGTAGATCAACTGCTGGCGCTTGACCGGCGACAGGTCCGCGAAGACCTCGCCCACGGCGACCACCTGGAAGTTGCAGCCCTCGCCCTGGATATGGAACTCGCAGCCGTCGATACGCGCCTCGAGCAGCGCTTTGACTTCGCTGGGTTGCATGAACCGCACTCCTGTGAAGCTGGATAGGGATTGGCTCTCGACCGCCGCACGGACGAGAGCAGGAATCGGAAAGGGCCCCATGGTAAAGAAAAGCGCCTCACTTGGCGATGCCAGCGGGCAAAGCGCATTAGTCCCCCGGCGACGCCACCGGCAGTAGCCGATCCAGCCCAGCCACCTCGGTGAGGCGCTGTAGGGGGCCCGAGAGGCGCACCGGACAGAGCTCGAGACCCGCAACCCGCGAGCGGCGCATCCACTCCAGCACCATGCTGAGGGCGGCGCTGCTGACGCCCACTACCCCCTGGAGGTCGACCACCACCCGACTACCGGCCGGCTGATTGGCCAGCCAGCCGCTGCCGGCAGCGGCCAAGTCGGCGGCAGCGGAGAAGTCCACCCGGCCGCTGACCCGCAGGCCGTCATCGATGACCTCAAGGCGAGCCCCCTGCTGCTCGAGCAACAGGCTCATGCGTCGCCGCCCTCCTCCAGCTCTTCCACGGCCAGCTCAGGGGCCCAGCCATCGATCACGGCGTCGTAGTCGCGGCCGTGATCGCGCATGGCCTGGTCGAACTGGTTACGAAAGGTCAGCCCCAGGTTGATGCCGTTGACGATCACGTTCACCACCTTCCACTCGCCCCCGGAAAGGCGCAGGGAGTAGCTGACCGGATAGACGCTGCCGTCGGTCGCCACCACTTCCATGTCGACGCTGGCCTGGTCTTCCTGGCGCTGGGGGCGCTGGGTGTCGAGCACGCGCAGCTCGCGGTAGTCGAAGGTGACCAGGCCCCGGGTGTAGGTATCGATCAGAGTCTGGCGGAAAGTATCGGCGAAACGCGAGCGCTGCTGGGGGCTGGCGTTCTGGAAGTAGCGACCCATGACGCTGGCACCGATGTAGCGAAAATCGGCGATCTCATCGAGGCTATCGTCGACCAACGCCTTGAGTTCGTCGAGGTTGTCGGCGAAGTAATCGCGACGCCCCTCGATCTCGCTGGTGAGCTCCTCGACGCTGTCGCGGATCATCTGCTCCGGACTGCGGTCCGGTGCGGCACTAGCCGGCAGGGCAGCCAGGGCCAGCAACAGGGCAAACAACAGCGAGGGGAGAAAAACAGAATAACGTCTCATGCGGGCATTCTCCTTGGGTAAGGCCATCCTTGGGTAAATCCAGTCCTGAACAATACCGGCCTCGAGTGAGTCTGGACGGACGTTCACTCCGGCACGGTCAGTCCCTGGCCATATTGGCCACGAACTGCTGGATGAGTTCTTCCAGCACAATGGCGGACTGGGTATCGCTAATGGTATCTCCGGCGGCCAGGGTCTCAGGATCGCCCCCCACCGAAAGCCCAATATACTGCTCGCCGAGCAGGCCGGCGGTGAGGATCGCCGCGGTGGTATCCCGGGAGAGCCTGTCCTCCAGGTCACCGTCGAGCTCGAGGATCACCCGGGCGTCGTACCAGTCGGTGTCGAGCTCGATGGCCGAGACCCGCCCTACGGTAACGCCGGCCATGGTGACCCTCGCCCGCGGCTTGAGCCCACCGATGTTGGCGAAATTGGCTTCCAGGCGGAAGGTGTCACCCGGGACCTGGAAGGTCAAACCGCTGACTCGCAGGCCGAGGAACACCAGGCCGAGGATACCGGCGAGCATGAATAGCCCCACACCCAGTTCCATCGTCTTGCTACGCTTCATCGTGTCTCTCCGATCAACCACGCAGCGACACCGCACGCAAACGCGCCGGTGCCAGCCACGGGAGTATAAATCCAGGACGTTACACTCATCAGTTCATGCCCCCGAACATCATCGCTGTCAGCACGAAGTCCAGGCCCAGCACCGCCAGTGAGGAGTAGACCACCGTGCGCGTAGTGGCCCGAGAGATACCCTCCGAGGTGGGCACCAGATCATAGCCCTGGAAGACGGCGATCCAGGTGACCACCACGGCGAAGACAAGGCTCTTGACCATGCCGTTACCCACGTCGCCGACGAAGGAGACGCTGGACTGCATATTGCCCCAGTAGGAGCCCTCGAAGACGCCGAGCCACTCCACACCCACCAGGTAGCCGCCATAGATGCCCACCACGCTGAAACCGATGGTCAGTAGCGGCAGGGAGACGAACCCCGCCCACAGCCGTGGCGCCACCACCCGACGCAGCGGGTCGACGCCGATCATCTCCATGCTGGAGAGCTGCTCAGTGGCCTTCATCAGGCCGATCTCGGCGGTCAGCGCCGACCCGGCTCGGCCGGCGAACAGCAATGCCGCGACCACCGGTGCCAGCTCGCGCAGCAGCGACAGTGCCACCATTTGGCCCAGCGCCTGCTCGGCGCCGAAATCGACCAGAAGGGTATAGCCCTGCAGCGACAGCACCATGCCGATGAACAGCCCCGAGACCAGCACGATGGCCAGCGAGAGCACGCCAACGAAGTGCATCTGGCGCAGCCACAGGTACCAGCCCTCGCGGCTCGGCACCCCCACCGCCGACTGGCCCACGAACACACCGGCCCGGCCCATGGCCTCCATCAGGTCGCAGCCCCGCCGGCCCAGGCGCGAGATCCGCTCGATCATCGCCACCCTCCCGCATCGAGAATATCGGCAAAGTAATCCAGCGCCGGGTAGTGGAAGGGAACCGGGCCATCCGGCTCACCGTGGACGAACTGGCTGACCCGCGGATCCTGATCCACGTCCAGGCTGGCAGGGGAGCCATGCGCCATCACCTGACCGTCCGAGATAACATAGACATAGTCGGCAATGGTCAGCGTCTCCTTGATGTCGTGGGAGACCACGATGGAGGTCAGCCCCAACGCCTGGTTGAGACGCCTGATCAGCTGCACCAGCACGCCCATGGAGATAGGGTCCTGGCCCACGAAGGGTTCATCATAGAGGATCAACTCGGGATCCAGGGCAATAGCCCGGGCCAGGGCCACACGGCGTGCCATGCCCCCGGAAAGCTCTGCGGGCATCAGCTCCCTAGCCCCGCGCAGGCCGACCGCCTCGAGTTTCATCAGTACCAGATCGCGCACCATGGCATCGGGCAGGTCAGTGTGCACCTGAATTGGGAAGGCCACGTTCTCGAAGACGCTGAGGTCGGAGAACAGGGCACCGCTCTGGAACAGCATGCCCATTCTCCGGCGCACCGCGAACAGCGCCTTGCGCGAGAGCCGATGCACGTCCTCGCCGTCGATGATCACCCGCCCGGCGTCGGGCGTCAGCTGTCCGCCGATCAACTTGAGCAGGGTGGTCTTGCCGGAACCGCTGGGCCCCATGATGGCGGTGATACCGCCTCGCGGGATCTGCAGGTCGACGCCACGGAAGATCTCGGTATCACCGCGCGAGAAATGCAGCCCCTCCACCACCACGAATGGCGTGTCACTCATCGGCTCGTCATCCCAGAGAATAGTTATCGAACATCGTATCTTAACCACCCTCTCCAAGGCTAGCTCGGCGCGCGCCGCGGCTTGCACTGCCCGGGACCAGGACGTTTAATAGGCGCCCTTTCCCGCGACCTAGGCAGGGTCCCGCATGCTGGTACCACTGATCGTCGTGCTGCTTGGCTTTGTCGCCCTGTTGTGGAGCGCCGATCGCTTCGTGGGGGCCGCTGCCGCCACGGCCCGACAGGCCGGCATGAGTACCCTGCTGGTGGGGATGACCCTCGTCGCTCTGGGAACCTCCGCCCCGGAGATCGTGGTCGCGGTGATAGCCTCCCTTGACGGTATCCCCGACCTGGCCACCGGCAACGCCCTGGGTTCCAATATCGCCAACATCGGCCTGGTGCTGGGCATCACCGCCCTGGTCGTGCCGATCCCGGTGCGTTTCTCCATGGTGCGCCGCGAATTGCCGCTGCTATTGGGTGCCACCGGCCTGGCCGGCTATGCCCTGGCCAACGGCGTCCTGGGCCGCTTCGACGCCCTCTTCCTGATCCTGATGCTGGTGTTCAGCCTGTGGTGGCTATTCCGCGCCGACACGCCGGACATTGCCGCACACGGAAGCAGCGACATCCCCGACATGCACCTTACGCGTGCGCTACTCTGGTTGGCGGCCACCCTGACGCTGATGGTGATCGGTTCCCGAGCCCTTGTGTGGGGCGCCAGCGAGCTGGCCCGCGGCCTGGGCATAAGCGAGTTGGTCATCGGCCTGAGCGTGGTGGCCTTCGGCACCAGCCTGCCGGAACTCACCGCCTGCGTGGCCAGCGCCCTGAAGCGCCATCACGACATCGCCATCGGCAATGTCATCGGCTCCAACCTCTTCAACCTGCTGGCCGTGTTGCCTATACCGGCCCTGCTGGCACCTGGCCCCATCGACCCGGCCGCGGCGAGCCGCGACTACCCGGTGATGCTGGTCCTCACCCTGGTGCTGGGCATGTGGTTGCTATGGCAGCGCCACGGCCGCCTGGGAAGAGTCCCAGGAGCGCTGCTGGCCGCGAGCTATGCGGCCTATCTCGGCTGGGTGGCGGTCTCCAGCCTTGCCGGCTGAGAGACCACCCGCGGCCGGCCCCGACAACGCGGCTTGAGTGAAATCCTCCAACAGGCAACAATCACCGCCATGATCCATAACGCTCCCCCGGGCCCTGCGCCCTCAATGCTGCGCGACAGCGCGCGCCGAACCCTGCAACTGGAACAGGAGGCCATCGCCGCCCTGATCGAGCGCCTGGACGCCAACTTCGACCGCGCTTGCGAACTGATCCTGGCCTGCCGAGGCCGGGTCGTCGTTACCGGCATGGGCAAGTCGGGGCACATTGCTGGCAAGATTGCCGCCACCCTGGCCAGCACGGGCACCCCGGCCTTCTTCGTCCATCCCGGGGAAGCCAGTCACGGCGACCTGGGCATGATCACCCGCGGCGACGTGGTGCTGGCGCTGTCCAACTCCGGCGAGACCGCCGAGGTAAACGCCCTGCTGCCGCTGCTCAAACGCATGGGCGTGCCGTTGATCAGCCTGACCGGGCGCCCCGGATCGACCCTGGCCCGTCACGCCGAGGCGCACCTCGACGCCGGAGTTGCACGCGAGGCCTGCCCGCTGGACCTGGCCCCCACGTCCTCCACCACCGCCGCCCTGGCGCTGGGCGACGCCCTGTCCGTGGCACTGCTCGAATCCCGCGGGTTCACCGCCGAGGAATTCGCCCTCTCCCATCCCGGCGGCAGCCTCGGCAAGCGGCTACTGCTGCGCGTCAGCGACCTGATGCACCGGGGTAGCCGGCTGCCCAGCGTGCCCCTGGGCAGCCCGCTGCGTGACGCCCTGCTGGAGATCACCCGCCAGGGGCTGGGCTTCACCTGCGTGGTAGACGCCCAAGGCCAACTGGCGGGGGTCTACACCGACGGCGATCTGCGCCGCACCCTGGACCAGCACAGCGACCTCACGGCTCTCACCGTCGATGAGGTGATGACCCGCCCCGGAAAGCGAGTCCCGCCCCAGATGCTCGCCGCCGAGGCGGTGAAGCTGATGGAGGACAACCGCATCTCCGCTCTGGCGGTGGTCGACGAGGACGGCCGGCCGGTGGGCGCCCTGCACATGCACGACCTGCTGGCCAGCGGCGTGATCTGATTTTTCCCCCCACCCAACTGGAGTCCCCTATGCCCCATACCCTTCCGCTGCAGGATTCGCGCCTGGTTGACCGCCTGCGGCGCATCCGCCTGCTGGCCCTAGACGTCGACGGCGTACTCACCGACGGTCAGCTCTATTTTCAGGCCGACGGCATCGAGATCAAGGCCTTCAACGTCCAGGACGGGCACGGCCTCAAGCTGCTCAAGCGCGCCGGCATCCAGGTGGCACTGATCACCGGTCGCGACTCCCCCATGGTGAGCCACCGCGCCGCCGCCCTGGGTATCCCGCACGTCTTCCAGGGCGTAGAGAAGAAGCTGCCGGCGCTGCGCGACCTCTGCAGCCGGCTCGATCTGGAACTCGATCAAGTCGCCTACTGTGGCGATGACATGCCTGACGTGGGCCCCATCCGTCGCACCGGCGTAGGCATCAGCGTGCCCAACGCCCCGGAGTACATCCAGAAGCATGCCGACTGGGTGACAGCGCGTGCCGGCGGCCAGGGCGCTGTTCGCGAGATCAGCGACACCTTGCTCAAGGCCCAGGGCCACTGGGATGCGGTTCTCGACACCTATCTCCACGGGGCCGGCTGAACCATGGCACTTTCTCTGCCTCGCCCGTGGTTCCGGTTCTGGCTGCTGCTGGTGCTGCTGGCCCTGGGGGGCGTGCTGGTGCTGCTCGACCCGCGGGACCAGCCCGAGCGCGGCCCGATCCCCCGGGATGCTGCCGGCGAGCCGGATTACTACCTGGAGGGCGCCCGCCTGACTCGCTTCGACGACCAGGGGCGGGCCCACCAGCGCCTCGACACGCCGCGCCTTTCACACACGCCGCAGGACGACATCACCCGCCTCGAGACTCCCGACGCCCGGCTCTTCGACAGCGCCGGCCGTGTCTGGCATGCCGAGGCCGACAGCGGGACACTGGGTCCCGGCGGCAACCCGCTGACACTCTCCGGCAGCGCACGGCTCCACGCCCCGGAGGAGCGTTGGCAGCTCGATACCGAGATCCTGCACTTCGATGCCGACAGCGGCCACGCCTGGAGCGAGACGCCGGCGCAGCTGCAACAGCCGCCCCAGCGCATGAGCGGCGAGCGTTTCGACGCCTGGATCCATGACAATCGGGCGCGGCTGACCGACAATGTGCGCGGCCACCATCCGCCCGAGACCCGCGAGGAGTCCCAGCCATGAAGCGAACCTTCGCCCTGCTGCTTTGCCTGCTGCCGCCACTGCTCGCCCCAACGGTCCTGGCCCAGGGCCGCGATGCCCAAGCCCCCATCGAGGTGGAGGCCGAGCGCCTCGACCTGGACGACCGTGCCGGCACCGCCGTCTACACCGGGGACGTGGAGATCCGCCAGGGCAGCCTTATGCTCACCGGCGACCGAGTGGAGATCCGTCGCAACGCTGCCGGCGAGCTCTCCCGCGCCATCGCCAGCGGCGAGCGAGCCTATATCGAGCAGCAGCCCGACCCGGCCGACCCCCCGGTGCGTGGCTGGGGCCGCACCATCGTCTATCACGTGGCCGAGCGGCGCATGGAACTGATCGACCGGGCCGAGCTACACCAGGGCGGCGACACCTTCGACGGCGGCTACCTCGAGTACTTTCTTGACCGTCGCGTGGTGCAGGCTCGCAGTGAAGCCGAGGGCGTCGAGGGACGCCAACGCATTCGCATGACCCTCCAGCCCGAGCAGTAAGGCGCCCCATGAAAACCCTTCACGCCCGCCATCTGGCCAAGAGTTACAAACGCCGCCGCGTGGTACAGGACATCGGCCTCACGATCGAGCAGGGCAGCATCGTCGGCCTTCTCGGCCCCAACGGCGCCGGCAAGACCACCTCCTTCTACATGATCGTGGGGCTGGTGCGGGCCGATGCCGGCGAAGTCGCGATCGACGACAAGGACCTGTCGCGTGCCGCCATGCACGAACGTGCCCGAGCCGGCATCGGCTACCTGCCTCAGGAAGCCTCGATCTTTCGCAAGCTGTCGGTGGCCGACAACATCATGGCGATCCTCGAAACCCGAAAGGACCTCGACCTCGCGGGCCGCCGCGCCCGACTCGAGCAACTGCTCGAAGAGTTCCACGTGACGCATATTCGCGACAATATGGGCATGAGCCTCTCCGGAGGGGAGCGTCGACGCGTCGAGATTGCCAGGGCCCTCGCCACCGAGCCGGCCTTCATCCTCCTCGACGAGCCCTTTGCCGGGGTCGACCCTATCTCGGTGGGAGAGATCAAGGGGATCATCCGTCAACTCAGGTCCCGCGACATCGGGGTACTCATTACCGACCACAATGTCCGCGATACCCTGGACATCTGTGACAGCGCCTACATCGTCGGCGACGGCAAGATCATCGCCGAGGGCAGTCCCCAGGCGATCCTCGCCAACCAGCGCGTGCGCGAGGTCTACCTAGGCGAAGACTTCCGCTTGTAGCCAAGAGTTTCTCCACAAGCCTCTGATCTCAATATCATTGCATTGCAACGGTACGGTAATTGCCGATGGCACACTTATTGCCTGGATTTATTCTCCGGACGCTTGCATCGAGCCCGGCGGCGGACTAGGGTGAGGCTTTCCGGCGAAGCGAGCAGAGCTCACCGATGGCCATGAAAGCCTCCCTCCAGCTGCGTGTCGGCACCCAGCTGACCATGACCCCTCAGCTGCAGCAGGCAATCGCCCTGCTGCAGCTCTCCACTCTGGACTTGCGCCAGGAGATCCAGCAGGCCCTGGAGTCCAACCCCATGCTGGAGCTCGACGAGGAGTTCGGCGAGATGGCGGCCAGCGAGGCGTCCGAGGATGACTGGGCCAGCGAGATCCCTGCCGAACTCACGACCGACAGCGATTGGTCCGACACCTATCAGGATTTGGGAGCGCCGACCGGCAGTGCGGAGGGCCCGGACTTCGAACGCCAGGCGGCTGGACAGAGCCTGCAGGGGCACCTGGCCTGGCAGCTGGCGATGACCGACCTAGGCGATCGCTCCCGACAGATCGCCGAGAGCCTGATCGATGCCGTGGACGGCGCCGGCTACCTGGCCCAGCCCCTGGACGAGATTCGCGACGGCCTGCGCACCCAGGGCCTGGAGGGACTGCGCAGCCAGGAGGTAGAGCAGGTACTGCTGCGCCTGCAGCAGTTCGAACCCACCGGCATCTTCGCCCGTGACCTGCGCGAGTGCCTGATGCTGCAACTCGCCAGCCTGCCCGACGACACCCCGCTACTGCCCCAGGCACGACGTCTCGTCCGCCAGTTTCTCGAAGCCTTGGCCGGCGGCGACAGGCGCCTGCTCAAGCGACGCTTGAGCCTGGACGACGACGACCTCGACTCGGTGATTGCCCTGGTGCGCTCCCTGGACCCGAGACCGGGCAGCGCCTACTCCAGCCTGGACAACGACTATGTGATCCCCGACTTGGTGGTCCGCCATGACAGTCAGGGCTGGCATGTGGAGCTCAATCCCGAGGCCCTGCCCCGGCTGCGCCTCCAGCCCGACTATGCCTCGCTAATCCGCCGCGCCGACAAGAGCCAGGACAACCAGTTTCTCAAGGAGCACCTTCAGGAGGCGC
>CAYWBG010000036.1:0-19808 GCA_964456005.1 uncultured Halomonas sp. | reverse complement strand
GCGAGTGGCTGACGTTCCAGATCACCTGGAAGCCCACGAAGCAGGCCAGGACGAAAACGATGAAGTGCTGCATGAAGGAAGCCGGGGCGATCTGCGCCAGCAGCAGCATGAGGGCACCGCCCACGCCGAGCATGATGGCCTGGCGCTTGGTCTGGTCTTTGAAGACGGCCAGTTCGGCGGCCCTCTTCTCCTCCGGGGTCGGCGCCTTCTCCTTGGGCTTGGGCTTGGCCGCGGCGATGGCCTTTACCTTGGGGGGCGGCGGCGGGAAGGTGATCTCGCCCTGGTGAGTCACCGTGGCGCCACGGATCACATCGTCCTCCATGTCGTGCACCACCACGCCATCCTTCTCCGGCGTCAGGTCGGTGAGCATGTGGCGGATGTTGGTGGCGTAGAGCAGCGACGCCTGGGTCGCCATGCGCGAGGGGAAGTCGGTGTAACCGATCACCACCACGCCGTTGTCGCTCACCACTCGCTCGTCGGTCACGGTCAGGTCGCAGTTGCCACCCTTCTCGGCCGCCAGATCAACAACCACCGAGCCGGGCTTCATGGCTGCCACCATGTCCTCCAGCCAGAGCTTGGGCGCCGGCTTGCCGGGGATCAGCGCCGTGGTAATGACGATGTCGATGTCAGGCGCCTGCTCGCGGAAACACTCCAGCTGCTTCTCGCGAAACTCGGGGCTGGAAGGTGCGGCATAACCGCCGGTCTCGGCGCCGTCCTGACTCTCATCGAAGTCGAGGAAAACGAACTCGGCACCCATGGACTCGATCTGCTCGGCGACCTCGGGGCGCACATCGAAGGCACGCACTATCGCGCCCAGGCTTACCGCCGTGCCGGTAGCCGCGAGGCCTGCCACCCCGGCACCGATCACTAGCACCTTGGCCGGGGGCACCTTGCCCGCCGCGGTCACCTGGCCGGTGAAGAAGCGCCCGAAGTTGTTGCCGGCCTCGATCACCGCCCGGTAGCCGGCGATATTGGCCATGGAGGAGAGCGCGTCCATCTTCTGGGCCCGGGAGATCCGCGGCACCATGTCCATGGCGATCACGGTCCCCCCTTTCGCGCGGCAACGCTCCAGCAACGCCTCGCTCTGGGCCGGCCAGAAGAAGCTGATCAGCGTCTGCCCCTCGCGAAGGCGATCGGCTTCCTCCTCGGAGGGCTCGCGCACCTTGATCACCGTCTCGGCGTCTTGCCACAGGGCTTCGGCCCCCTCGATGACGGTGACGCCCGCCGCGCGGTAAGCCTCATCGGTGAAGCCCGCGGCCTCACCGGCTCCGCTCTCCACCAGACACTCGTGTCCCAGCTTCTGGATCTGCTGAGCGCTCTCCGGGGTCAGCGCGACACGCGCTTCTCCCGGAGCACTCTCCTTGGGTGCACCAATCTTCACGTTTGTTCTCCTGAATGCAGGTCGCCGGACAGGATTCAACGCCCATGGCGTCGATCGTCTTCTATCAACCAGAGTCGCATAGAGCATCACACCGGAGCGCAGGGATCAAGTTCAACGCGACAGCCTGTCGCATTGCGAAGTTCAGTACAGTGCCCCCGAAACACGACACCCTCCGCCGATCGCACAGGTCGGCGGAGGGTGTCGGGGGTGGCGGCCCGCGCTAGGGACCGCTTGGCTCAGGCCGTCAACAGAGCATTGAGGCGCTTGACGTAGGCGGCCGGGTCGTCGAGGTGGCCACCCTCGGCGATGATCGCCTGGTCGAGCAGCACATGGGCCAGATCGCCGAGAGCGTCACCCTCGGCGCTCTCCAAGCGGGTCACCAGGGGATGCTCGGGGTTGAGCTCGAGGATCGGCTTGACCTCCGGCATCGGCTGGCCGGCGGCCTCCATGATGCGGCGCATCTGGAAGCCCATCTCGTGCTCGGGAAGCACCACACAGGCCGGTGAGTCCGTGAGGCGGTGGGTGACCTTGACCTCCTGAACGGCGTCGCCCAGCGCTTCCTTGACCCGCTTGACCAGGTCTTCCTTGGCCTTGGCGGTCTCCTCCTGGGCCTGCTTCTCCTCCTCGCCCTCGATATCGCCGAGGTCGAGTTCGCCCTTGGCCACGTCGACGAAGGCCTTGCCCTCGTACTCGTTGAGGTGGCTCATCAACCACTCATCGACACGGTCATGCAGCAGCAGCACCTCGACCCCCTTCTTGCGGAAGATCTCCAGGTGGGGGCTGGACTTGGCCGCGTTGAAGCCGTCGGCGACGATGTAGTAGATCTTCTGCTGACCCTCCTGCATGCGCGACACATAATCGGCCAGTGACTGGTCTTGGGTGGGGCTGTCGGTGTGGGTCGTGGAGAAGCGAAGCAGGTCGGCGATCTTCTCGCGGTTGGCGAAGTCCTCCGCCGGCCCCTCCTTGAGCACGCTGCCGAAGGTGTTCCAGAAGGTCTGGTAGGCGTCGCTGTCCTTGGCCAGCTTCTTGAGCATATCCAGGGCACGCTTGGTGAGCGCGGAGCGAATCTTCTCCACCTTGGGATCCTGCTGAAGCAGCTCCCGAGAGACATTCAGCGACAGGTCGCGGGTGTCCAGCACCCCCTTGACGAAGCGCAGGTAGAGGGGCAGGAACTGCTCGGCGTCGTCCATGATGAAGACGCGCTGCACATAGAGCTTCACGCCCCGGGCGCCGTCGCGCTCGTAGAGGTCGAAGGGCGCCCGGCCCGGCACATAGAGCAGGCTGGTGTACTCCAGCTTACCCTCTACCTTGTTGTGGCTCCAGGTGAGCGGGTCGTTGAAGTCGTGGGCCACGTGCTTGTAGAAGGCCCGATACTCGTCATCGGAAATCTCACTCTTCGGACGCACCCAGAGCGCGGTGGCCTCGTTGACCGTCTCCCAGGTGACGGTCTCGCTGCCCTCGATCTCCTTGCCCTCCTCGTCGCGGGCCTTCTCGACCGTCGGCATGCGCACCGGTACCTCGATATGGTCAGAGTACTTGCGCACCAGGCTCTTGAGGCGGAAATCATCGGCGAACTCTCTGGCATCCTCCTTGAGGTGCAGCACGATCTCGGTGCCATGGGCCTCGCGCTCGACGTCGGCCACGCTGAACTCACCCTCGCCGCGGGAGTGCCATTCCACCCCTTGGGCCCGGTCGCTGCCGGCCTTGCGGGTCCGCACGGTCACCTCGTCGGCAACGATGAAGCTCGAATAGAAGCCCACCCCGAACTGGCCGATCAGCTTGGCGTCTTTCTGCTGCTCGCCAGTGAGTTGGTTGAGGAACTCGGCGGTACCGCTGCGGGCGATAGTGCCCAGGTTGGAGATCACCTCGTCGCGGTTCATGCCGATGCCATTGTCGCGCACGGTGACGGTACCCGCCTCGGCGTCATGTTCGATCTCGACCCGCAGTTCGCTGTCGCCCTCATAGAGCGCATCGTTGTCCAGGGCCGCGTAGCGAAGCTTGTCGCAGGCGTCGGCCGAATTGGAGATCAGCTCGCGCAGGAATATCTCCCGGTTGGAGTACAGGGAGTGGATCATCAGGTGCAGGAGCTGCTTGACCTCGGTCTGGAAGCCGAGGGTTTCTTCGTGCGTGGCAGTGGTCATGTGTCTCGAACCCTCATCGACGTATCAGGGTGGCAGTGCCACCGGTGTATCACTGGCGTCGATATGGGGCCCACTCGGCACTTTTCAAGCCTCGCCACCCTTCATGCGTCGCTGTCGCTGGGGTCGCCCATCACAAAATGCAGCCGTGCAGTGGCCACTGGAGCCGCCTGGCTCTGCTGCCAGGCCGTCACCTGAACATTGGCAAGGCGCCGTCCCTCGCGCAGCAGTGAACAGCGCGCCAGAGTGGGGACCGTGCGAGCGGTTCGCAGGTAGTCGATGGAGAGGTCAACGACCCTTGGCAGGCGAGGCTCCCGGGCGGCCAGCATCAGGTCCAGCGTTGCTGCCGTCTCCATGAAGGCCGCCACCACGCCGCCGTGCAGCGCCGGCAGCAAGACATTACCCACGTTGTCAGGCTCCGGCTCGAGCCGAAACAGTAGCCCCTCGCCATCGGCATCAGGTGCCACGCTGACGCCAATGCGCCGGGCATAGGGAATCAGCGCCAGCCAGGCGGCCACATCTGCCTCCTTCCGGGTGCGCGTAAGCCATTCCACGTCGTTTTCGAATCCCTCAGGCATCCGTCGCCTCCTCCACGAATAGGGCCGCGGCGAAGCCCGGCGGGGTGCTGCGTGGTTCCAGCCGCACGAAGTTACCGATGCCCCGCGCCACGGGTCGTCCCTCCTCTTGCCAGAGGGTACCTTCGGTGAAGACCACCGAGGCGGTGACCCTGACCACCCGCGCTTCGGCGTAAAGTGCCATGCCAGCGACGGCCGGACGGTAGTGGTCCACCCGCAGGTCCAGGGTCGGGCACACTTCCGGTGCAGGCAGCCCGCGCAGCACCGCCGAGCCGCACACGGTGTCCAGCATCATGGTCAACACGCCGCCGTGGACTAGCTCGCGGGAGGTGTCGCCGAGCAGGTCGTCGCACCAAGGCAGGCGCATCCGAGTATGCTGGGGCGTCACCTCCAGTACCTCAAGGCCAAGGTCCCGGGTGTGAGGAATCAACGTCACGAAGCGACTCAGCGCCCGTCGCCAGGCGTCGGGAGAACGGTCGGAATAAGGTGTCACGCCTGGGCTCCTCTTGAAAAATCCAACAAGCGTTTGATAGCCGTCTCAGACTAGCCGCACTCCCGCCGGGGCACAAGACGCGGCCACCTCAACGCCGTTCATTATCTGTGACGCCTCCCCCTACCCACGGGGCCCGGAATGGGCCAGGATACGAGAAGCTGGAATTCGCTAACGGAGGCCCTCCCCATGCGCCATTTTTCCCTCGTCCGGCGCGCCGGCTCCCTGCTGACCGCCCTGACCCTGTCGCTGCCCCTGGCGCTTCCGCTGGCTCAGGCCGACGACCGCGCCATGCGTGATGCCCTCGAGGCCGCACGCAACCAGCAGTGGAGTCGCCTCGATACGCGTTCCATCGAAGGCCACCCGCTGGCCGGCTATGTGGAGTACCACCGCCTGCGCAACCGCCTGCCCCAGGCAGAACCCGGCCAGATCCTCGACTATATCGAGCGCCACGCCGACTCGCCGCTGGGCGAGTGGCTGCGCGGCCAGGCCATCGCCCAGTACGGCTATGCACGGCGCTATGGAAGCCTGCTGGCGGTGGCCGACGGCAAGCCCGCCGGCACTGCCCGCCAGTGCTACTACTTCGCAGCACTGCTGGGCAGCGACCCAGCGACGGCTGCCGAGGGCGGGCGAGACCTGTGGCGGGTGGGTCGTTCCCAGCCGGATGCCTGCAACCCTCTATTCGACAACCTGCGCCAGCGCGGCGAGATCGGCGAGCAGGAGATTTGGGAGAGGAAGATGCTGGCCTGGCAGGCCGGCGAAAGCGGATTAACCGGCTATCTGGGACGCATGCTTGACGCTCGCTGGCAGTCGGGGCGTGACGCCATGGCTCGGCTGCAGGGTGACTATTCGGCCATCACGCGAATTCCGACCTGCATCGGCCCGGAGTGCCGTGGCTCCGGGGCGCTGTTCGCCGCCGCCATGCATGGCTTTACCCGCGCCGATACCGAGGCGGCACTGGAGGCGTGGCGCAAGATTGCACCGCACCTGCCCATCGAGCAAGAGCATCGCAGCACCATCGAACGCGACCTGATCTTCTACTCGCTGGTACGTGACATTCGCCAGCATCGCGGCTGGGTCGACCAGGCCCTGGCCGGTCGCAGCGACGCCGATCTGCTGGAGCTGCGGGTGCGGGCCGCCCTGGGTGAGCGCGACTGGCGCGGGGTGCTGAGCTGGATCGAGCGCATGGATGCCGAGACCCGCGACAACAGCCGCTGGGACTACTGGCAGGCCCGCGCCAATGAACAGCTTGGCAATCACAACGAGGCACGGGCGGGCTTTTCTCGAGCCGCCGAGGGCCGCAGCTTCTTCGCCTTCGCCGCCGCCGACCGGCTGGGCCAACCCTACGCACTGAACATGGAGCGCAACGGCTTCGACGAACAGTACCGAGAGCAGGTGGCCCGCTGGCCAGCGGTGCAACGTACCGAAGCGCTGATGCGCATCGACGAGCGAGGCCTGGCCGCCAGTGAGTGGTATGGTGCTGTCGCCCGCGCCGAAGCGCGTGAGGCACGGGCCCTGGCCGACTACGCCCAGCGCCGCGGCTGGTACGCCAAGCTGGTACAGACCACCATCACCGGGCGCATGTGGGACGCTCTGGAGTGGCGCTTCCCGGAAGCCTACCGCGAGCACTTCCTGCACTGGGGACGTCAGACCTCCGTCGACCCCTACTTGCTGATGGGCATCGCCCGCCGCGAGAGCGCCTACAACCCCGAGGCGCTCTCCCCCGCCGGTGCTCGTGGGCTGATGCAGGTGATGCCCGGCACCGCTACCCAGTTGGCCCGACAGTTGGGAATCCGCGACCCGGGGCCCTACGGCGTACTGGATCCAGAGCTCAACATCCGCCTGGGCAGCACCTATATCCGCGACATGCTAGACCGCTATAGCGGCAACCGCCTGGCCGCGGCGGCTGCCTATAACGCCGGCCCCGGCCGGGTCGACCGCTGGCTGCGAGATGCCCCGGAGGAGTTCGACCTCTTCGTGGAGAGCATCCCCTTCCGCGAGACGCGCCTCTATGTACAGGCGGTACTCTCCTACCGAGCGATCTTCGAGAGCCTGGCCAATGATGGCAACAGCCAGGGCGTCTCGATGCTCAGCCCGGCGGAGAAGACGGTGCGCTACGACCGCTCGCTGCTGGCCAGGAACTAGGCCGGCGAGCGTTCGAGGGCGAGCTTGATGCCAAAGACGATGAGTACCGCCCCGGTAACGCCGTTGAGGCCTCGGACGAAGGCGCGGCTGGCCAGCAGACGGCCGGCAGCGCCTACCATCACCGCCACGCCGATCTGCCAAAGGTTGGCGATAATGAAATGCACCCCGGCCAAAAACAGCGACTTGACCAGCGCCGAATCCTCGGGCGCGATGAACTGTGGCAGGAAGGCCATGTAGAAGACCACCGTCTTGGGGTTGAGCACGTTGGAGAGCAGCCCCTCGCGCAGCGGGCGCCATACCGGTACCGGCTGGTAGTCGCCGGTCACCCCCGCCACCGCAAGCCCCTGGCCGCGTCGTGCCGCCAGCAGCCCTTGTACGCCCAGCCAGACCAGGTAGGCGGCGCCGGCCAACTTCAGCACCCCGAATGCCCAGGCCGACTGGAGCAGGATCAGTGAGATGCCCAGGGCAGAGACCGTCGCATGGAGGAAGAGTCCGCAGCAGATTGCCAGGCTGGTAAGTACCCCGTCACGTACCCCTCCCCGGACGGTGTTGCGGATCACCAGCAGGGTATCCACACCGGGGCTCATGGAGAGCAAGGTGATGGCAATCAGGAAGGGCCAGAACTGGGCGTCGATGAACATTGGCGCGGGCGTTCCTTGCGTCGAGAAGCGGGCTTGCTGACCGGCGAGATTCGATCTACAGTGGATTTGCGGTTGGCGATCGTTTGATGAAAATTCGACCGCCAGGGTGCTTCGGCACCGTAACGAAGCGTGGGCCTGAAAGAAACAAGATGTCGGTCGTGGTTCGATATCATTGCCACAGCCGATCATTTTTCCTTCTTTCTCTACCCACGCAATTCGGGCTCCCGACCGCTCGAGCGCCCGGCACGATCATTACAGTATGTTAAGGAATTCGACAATGGCAACTGGCACTGTCAAGTGGTTCAACGATACCAAGGGCTACGGCTTCATCTCACCCGACGACGGCGGTGATGACCTCTTCGCCCACTTCTCCGAGATTCAGGCTGAAGGCTTCAAATCCCTGCAGGACGGCCAGAAGGTCTCCTTCGAGGTCACTCAGGGCAAGAAAGGCCTTCAGGCCTCCAACATCCGTATCGCCGACTGATACGGTAAGCGGTCGGCCACGCGGTTCACGCGTCACCGCTGCAACAGGAAAGGCCCACCTCGCGGTGGGCCTTTTTCATGGACCGATGTCGGGCCTGGGTCTCAGGGATTGTCGGACTCCATGGGCTCGAGTTCCAGTGGCTCCGACTCCATGGGCTCGAACTCGGGCATTTCCTGCCCCACCTCGTCGAACTGCTCATCGAGTCGGCGCTGGGCTTCCTCAAAACGGCGCTCCTGCTCTTCGATGATCGCATCGACGTCAGAGCTTGTCGGCCCGCCGGTATCCAACTGATCGTCATCCAGGCCGGTATCGAAGTCCATACCGGTGTCAAAGGCATCGTCGCCTTCCATGATGGGCTCGGGAGCCGCGGCTTCTTCCTCGGCCACCTCGAACTGCTCGTCGATTCGGCGCTGCGCTTCTTCGAAACGACGCTCGGTCTCCTCGATGATGGCATCGATATCGTCGGCCGTGGTTTCGCCGGGCAGGGCGGCACCCTCATCCAGGGTGCTGGCCGGAGACTCGCCCAACGTCTCCGCCTCAGGAATGTCCTCCGGGACTTCTTCGGACACCTCGTCCGGGGCCTCATCGACCGTCTCGGGAGCGGCCTCATCATCATCTACCAGCCCGGCTTGCTCCTCGGGAGACAGCTCACCCTCGAGCGCCTCGTCCGCTGGCGCCGGGCTTGCTTCCCCGGTCGGAGCTTCGGCGGCCGGAGCCGGTTCGTCGCCGTTACCGCAACCGGCCAGGCCAAGTGCCATCAGGGTCGCCAGCAGGGCGGGTTTCCAGGGTTTCTGTCGCATGCTCTCTGCACTCTATTGAATTTCAGGTGATACATTGCACCAGAGCCGACCTGCCCCCGCAAGGTTACTCCTGACGCAGCGGCAGCGGACAACCCAGTGTCCAGGCCACCGCACGCAGCAGCTCTGACTGCACGGGCTCAATACGCCCGTCACTCTCCACGCAGCAGACCATGGCCGCCACCAGGGGAGCGCGCTCGGCCTGCACCAGTCGCACCAGGCGGCCCAAGGCCCAGTCCAGTTCCGTCGCCGAGGGCGGCTCACTCACCAGGTCCAGGCCCACGCCCAGTGCCTGGCCCGCCTGGTCGAGTGACTCGCGAACCTCGTCCATGGTTCCCTGCCCGGTCCGCGCCAGGGCGGACATCAGCAGCGACAAGGGCCCCGCCAGATCCCTGAGGTGACGGTCGCGGCGCGCCCGTCGCTCGCCTTCGATCCCCACCAACACCAGGCGATGAAGCGCCCACTGCAGCGGCCCCGGCGCGCTCTCGGCGGCCATGAGGCCGGAAAGGCAGGCGCGAAAACGGGCGAACTGTGCCGCGGAAAGCTGACGCAGCACCGGCAGGGCCAGTTCGAGCAGCGGCAGGCGATCCCCCGGTGCCAGACTCGCCAGGGGCTCGGCAAGCGCGTCGAGTTCGCGCTGCACCTCAGGCAGAGCCTGATTGACCAACACCTGTCGCTGAGCCTCTCGGCTCGCCGGCTCAGCCCCCATGAGGACGCCGTAGACAAGCGCCCGGGCGGCGAAGGGCTCATGGGCAGCCTCGACAAGCCGCGCGTCGAGTCCCGCTAGACGGCGCCGGGCGCTAGCCAGGGCCTCGGCATCGGGGTGGCCCACACTGGCGACCACCGCCCCCGCCATGGCCGCCCCGGCCAGGGCCCCGCCCATCCCCCCACCGGGGGCCTCCCGCGGTCCGCTCGTCGTCGGGGCCTCGGCCGCGTCGGGTTTGGGCTTGGGGGCAAAGGGCTCGGGCAAGTTGCCGTCCCAGCGTGGCAGCACCCGCCGGATGCGGGCCTCCAGAGGCGGATGAGTCGCCGTCAAGCCGCTCAGGTGGCGCACCCCACTGCCGAAGTAGAGGTGGCTGAACTCGGGCGCCTGTGACGCTAACAGACGCGAGCCCAGGCGATACGCGCCCAGGGTCTTGAGAGCTCCCCCGATGCCCTCGGGGTTACGGGTATACTGCACGGCGCTGGCGTCGGCCAGGAACTCGCGCTGGCGACTCACCGCCGCCTTGATCAGGTTGCCGCACAGGGTTCCAGCGTAACCCACCAGCATCAGCGCCCCACCCAGTGCCACCAACGCCACGTGGCCGCCCCCGCGCCGCGACCCGCGCCCCCGTCCCCCGACCAGAGCCCCGCGTAGCAGCATCCGCCCGACCAGGCCGATCACCAGGATCCCGTGAAGCAGCGCCACCAGTCGCAGGTTGAGACGCATATCACCATGCAGAATATGGCTGAACTCGTGGGCAACGACCCCCTGCAGCTGGTCGCGGTCGAAGTGCTCGATGGCCCCCCGGGTGACGCCGATGGCAGCATCGTGGGGCTCATGCCCGGCGGCAAAGGCGTTGATAGCGGCATCCTCCAGCAAATAGACCGCTGGAACCGGCATTCCCGAGGCGATGGCCATCTCCTCTACCACGTTGAGAAGCTGCCGTTCATCGGGATTGCGCGTATCGGCATTCAGCAGCCGCCCCCCCAGTGCCTCGGCCACCACCGAGCCACCCGCGCGCAACTGGAAATGGCGCGCCAGACCACCGATCACCACCACCGCCAGCACGCCCAGGGCCACCAGGCCAAACAGTTCGGGCTCCAGCGCCCGGGCGAGTGGGTCGCCACCCAGCAGCTGATCGTCGAGCAGCACCACCGCCAGGGCCACCAGTACACTGGCGGCCACGATCAGACCGGCCACGGCGAGCAGCAGCAGAACCACCAGCTTGCCGGTGAGGCGCCGGGCACGGTCCTGGGCGGTGAAGAAGTCCATGGAGGTCCTCCGTTCAGAAGCTCACGCGGGGCGCGGCCTGGATCTCGGCACTATCTTCGAACTCGAGCAGCGCGGCATCCTGCTTGTGGCCGAAGGAGGCGGCGAGAAGCACCGGCGGAAAACTCTGCTTGTAGGTGTTGTACTGCATGACGGCATCATTGAAGGCCTGGCGAGCGAAGGCCACCCGATTCTCGGTGCTGGTCAGGGTCTCGGAGAGCTGCTGCATGTTCTCAGAAGCCTTGAGGTCAGGGTAGGCCTCCATCACCAGGTTGAAGCGCCCGAGGGCCGTCCCCAGCGCCCCTTCGGCACCGGCCAATTCGGCCATGGCGCCCGGGTCACCGGGTCGAGCGGCGGCATTCCTGAGCCCCACCTCTGCGGCGTTTCGGGCCTCGGTGACGGCGGTAAGGGTGTCTCGCTCGTGGCTCATGTAGGCACGGGCGGTCTCCACCAGGTTGGGAATCAGGTCGTAGCGCCGCTTGAGTTGCACCTCAATCTGGGCGAAGGCATTCTGGTAGCGATTTCTCAAGGAAACCAGGCGATTATAGATGGCCACGCCATAGATCAGCAGCAGGCCCAGTACCACCAGAGGAAGGATCGTAGAGAGTTCCATGGCCATCTCCTTGCAGAAGAACACTGCGCCCCGACTCCATGATCTGTATCAAGGGCAACATCCCGGACCGTTTTATGCCGTGGTCCGGACGATGATGCTATCATCCTACTGGCCCGGGCCTGGCACAACCTATTACTCAGGCTAGCAGGCTGGACGGCCAGGACCGCCAACGGCTTGTTCGACGATTCGATTCAGGGAGCAGAACTTGGCCGAGCAACTCAGGGACTTCGCCCACGCCCTCCTGCATGCGCTGCGCAACCTGTTGCCGATCATCGTAGTGGTAGTGGCCTTCCAGGGCCTGCTGCTGCGCGAGTGGCCCGAGGGCGGCCTGAGCATCGCGATCGGCCTGGGCATCGTCGCCGTGGGGGTGGCGCTGTTCCTGCAGGGGCTTGAGCTGAGCATCTTCCCGGTGGGCAAGCGGCTCGCCAACCAGTTCGCCCGCCGTGGCTCCATGCCGCTGCTGATGGCCTTCGGTTTTGCCATCGGCTTCTCGGCGGTGGTGGCGGAACCCGCCCTGATCGCCGTGGCCGAGCAGGCCTACGAGATCAGCGCAGGGCGCATCGACGCCCTCACCCTGCGCCTGATCGTGGCCGGCTCGGTGGGCCTGGTAATGGCGGTGGGGGTGCTCAGGGTGATCCTCGGCCACCCCCTCCACTGGTACATGATCGGCGGCTACTTGACGGTGGTGCTGGTGACCTTCTTCGCCCCGGAGGAGATCGTCGGCCTCGCCTACGACTCCGGCGGGGTGACTACCAACATCGTCACCGTGCCGTTGATCGCCGCCCTGGGCATCGGCCTGGCCTCTTCCATTCGTGGACGCAATCCGCTGCTCGACGGCTTCGGCCTGGTCGCCCTCGCCGTGATGGTGCCGATGATCAGCGTGCAGATCTACGGCATCCTGGTCTATGCGGACCCGGGCGATATCACCAACGGCGCTGCCCTGGTGGGACTTGACGGCGATACCGAGGCGCCCTCTGGCCCGCTGGTCATGATTCTCGACCTATTCGGCATGCTGCGCGATGTCCTTCCGATCATCCTGGTGATCCTGTTCTTCCAATTCGGGGTGCTGCGCCGCCCGCTGGCCAGCCCGCTCAAGGTGGGCATCGGTTTCGCCCTGGTGATCATCGGCCTCTACGCCTTCGTGGTGGGGCTCAAGCTGGGGCTCTTCCCCATCGGCCAGCGCATGGCCGAGCAGCTGATCGGCTTCGACACCTGGCTGTGGGTCTACCTCTTCGCCTTCGCCATCGGCTTCGCCACCACCATGGCGGAGCCCGCGCTAATCGCCGTGGGCCAGCAGGCGGAAGAGGCCGCTGCCGGCAAGATACAGGGCAACGTCATCCGCATCCTGGTGGCCGTGGGAGTGGCCATCGGTATCACCATCGGCGTCCACCGCATCATCAGCGGCGACTCCATCCATTACTACATCATCGGCGGCTACTCGCTGGTGATCGCCCTAACCGCCCTGGCGCCCCGCTATATCGTGGCGCTGGCCTTCGACCTGGGCGGGGTGACCACCTCGGAGGTGACGGTGCCCCTGGTGACCGCGCTGGGCATCGGCCTGGCCAGCCAGATCGAGGGGCGCAACATGCTGATCGACGGTTTCGGCCTGATCGCCTTCGCCTCCATCTTCCCTATCGTGACCGTAATGAGCTATGCCATCCTGATGGAACGGGTGGCCCACTGGAGAGAGAGGCAACCATGAAGTTTTCCCTGCTGGTGGCCATCGTGCCCGAGGACCTGGAACAGGAGTGCATTGATGCCGCCACCGAGGCCGGCGCCGTGGGTATGACCCTGATGACCGGCCGCGGCATCGGCGGCGAGCGCAAGAAGACCTTCTTCGGGCTGACCTTCGAAGGCAGCCAGAGCATCATGCTGCTGACCCTGGAGAAGGGGCTATCGCTCAAGGTGCTCAAGGCGATCCGCCCGGTAGTCAACCCCAGCGGGGAGGACTCCAAGGGCCTGGTGATGACCCTGCCCGTGGAACATCTGGGCGGCATCGACATGGCACAGGTCAAGCGCTTCGAGGAACGGCTCAGGCACGATATCTGAGCGCCCCCTACCGACGGAGAAGAGACGATGCTGGTCAAGGACATCATGATGCGTGACGTGGTGACGGTGTCACCCTTCGCCACCCTGCGCGACGCCCTCGCGCTGATGAAGAAGCACAACCTCAAGTGCCTGGTGGTAGAACAGCAGGACCCCCACGACGCCTGGGGACTGATCACCTACACCAATATCCTCAAGACCATCGTTGCCGAAAACGGCGACATCGACCTGATCAACGTCTACGACGTCTGCGCCAAACCGGCCATCGGCGTCGGCGAGTCGCTGGATGTACGCCATGTGGCGCGTCTGATGACCGACAGCACCGTCAAGCGCGTGCTGGTGCTGGACGACAATCGCCTGCTCGGCCTGGTGACCATGGACGATATCGTGGGTACCGTCCTCGACCTGATCGAGTGACCGAGGACCCACCGACATGGAAGACTTCTTTAGTTGGGCCGGCAGGACGCTGGGCGAGATCATCCGCTTCGTCGTCGACCTGCTGACCGGTTTCTTCGCCAACATCGGCGACTCGGCCCGCAGTTTCCTCCAAGGCCTCACCTCCTCGCTCGGTATACCTGTATCGCTGATCAACCTGGTAGTGCTGGTGATAGGGCTATGGATGCTCTGGAAGGCCTTCCGAGCGCTGATGCGCCGGGCGGTGATCGCCACACTGGTGTGGCTGCTGCTGGGGGTGGTGGTACTCAGCTGGCTGATCTACTGAGCCCTCCCGAACAGCTGGTTTAATCCCTTTTGCGCCCGATAAATCGGGCTCCCACCGCCACATCCCCCGATACGAAAGCGCCGCCCCAAGGGGGCGGCGCTCATCGTCAGGTTCAGTGATCAGGCCAGCGCTTTCTCAACCACTTCGAAGACATTCGGCGAGAGCTCCTCGGCGCGGATGCGCTCGAGTTCTGCCTTCATCAGTTCCTGGCGGGTCTCATCGAAGCGAGCCCAGCGGGTCAGCGGGGTAATCAGCCGCGCGGCGATCTCCGGGTTGAGCCGGTTGAGCTCGATCACCACGTCGGCCAAGAGCCGATAGCCCTCGCCGTCGATGCGGTGGAAGTTGACCCGGTTCTGGCTGGCGAAGGTGCCGATCAGCGCGCGCACCTTGTTGGGGTTCTTCAATGAGAAAGCCGGGTGAGCCATCAGGAACTTGACGCGATCGAGGACATCGGACTGCGGGCGGGTCACCTGAATGCTGAACCACTGGTCCATCACCAGCGGATCATGGGCCCACTTCTCGCCGAAGGCCCTGAGCGCCGGCTCGCTGAGGTCATCGCGGCTGCTGTGGCTCAGCAAGGTCAGGGCGTGGCGCACATCGGTCATGTTGTGGTCGGCAGCGAACTGCTCCCGGGCGAGTTCGATTCCCTCTTCGTCCTCGATAGCCATCAGGTACGACAGCGCCACGTTCTTCAGGCCGCGACCGGCGATCTGCTCGGGTATGGGGGCGTAGGGCTCATCGCTCTGGTGCTCGTGATAGACGCGCAGGAAGTCTTCACGCAGCGCCGTGGCAAGACCCTGCTTCACGAACTTTCTCGCCGCATGAATGGCATCCACGTCCACCAGCGGCTGCTGCTCGGCGATGTAGGCTTCGCTTGGCAGGGTCAGCATCTCGGCGAGCACCGCGCGATCCTCGGGCTCCGCCTGGAGCAGCCCGCGGAAGGCCTCGACCACCCGACTGTCCATTACCTTCTCGACGCCGTTGCGGTGGGCGGCGATCAGGTCATCCAAGGCCAGCATGGCCAGACGCTGGCAGGCGTCCCAACGGTTGAAGCCGTCGGAATCGTTGGCCAGCAGGAATGCCAGGTCCTCGCGGCCGTAGGGGAAGCGCAGCTTCACCGGCGCCGAGAAGCCACGCAGCAGAGAGGGCACCGGCGCCTCGGAAACGTCGGTGAACAGGAACTCCTGCTCCTCTTCACGCAGGTGGACCACGGCATCCCGGCCGAGCGCCTCGCCGTCCAGGCTCAGCGGCAGGTCGCGGCCACTCTTGGTTCCCACCAGACCCAGGCGAATGGGAATGTGCAGCGGCAGCTTTTCGGGCTGGCCGGGGGTGGCCGGGGTGCGCTGGCGAAGTATCAGACGGTACTCGCACTTGGCGTAGTCGTACTCGCCGAAGGCGTCGATTTCCGGTGTGCCCGCCTGGGAATACCAGCGCATGAACTGGGAGAGATCGAGGCCGGCGGCCTCCTCCATGCAGCTCACGAAGTCCTCGATGGTCACCGCCTGGCCGTCGAAACGCTCGAAGTAGCGATCGCTGCCCCGGCGAAAGGCCTCCTCGCCCACCAGGTTGGCCAGCATGCGGACGACCTCGGCGCCCTTCTCGTAGATCGTCAGGGTGTAGAAGTTGCCGATCTCGATGTAGTGGTCGGGGCGCACCGGGTGGGCGGTAGGCCCGGCATCCTCGGCGAACTGAGCGGTTCGGAAGAAGGAGACGTCCTCGATGCGCTTGACCGCCGGGGAGTTGGTGTCGGCGGAGAAGCACTGGTCACGATAGACGGTGAAGCCCTCCTTGAGGGAGAGCTGGAACCAGTCCCGGCAGGTCACCCGGTTGCCCGACCAGTTGTGGAAGTACTCGTGGGCAACGATGCTCTCGACCCTCTGGAAAGCGGCATCGGTAGCGGTGTGAGGGTGGGTCAGCACCGCCGCCGAGTTGAAGATGTTGAGCCCCTTGTTCTCCATGGCGCCCATGTTGAAGTCGTTGACCGCCACGATCATGAAGCGATCCAGATCATACTCGCGGCCGTAAGCCTCCTCGTCCCAGCGCATGGCGCGCTTCAGCGAGGCCATGGCATGGTCGGTCTTGCCGAGGTTCTCCTCTTCCACCCAGATCTGCAGGGTCACCTCGCGACCGCTCTGGGTCGTCAAGGTGTCTTCGACTTTCTTGAGGTCGCCGGCCACCAGAGCAAACAGATAGCTGGGCTTGGGGTGGGGATCTTCCCAAGTGACGAAGTGACGACCGCCCGGCAATTCGCCACGCTCCACCGGATTGCCGTTGGAGAGCAGCACCGGCTGGCGCTGAGCGTCGCCAATCACGGTGGTGGAGAAAGTGGCCATGACGTCGGGCCGATCCGGGTAGAAGGTGATGCGCCGGAAGCCTTCAGCCTCACACTGGGTGCAGTACATGCCATTGGAGAGATAGAGGCCCTCAAGGGCGGTATTGGCCTCGGGGGCGATCTCCACCTCGGTTTCCAGCCGGAACGCCTCGGGCACCCGGTGTACGGTGAGCCCGGTATCGGTGTGCGCGTACTCATCCGCCTCCAGCGGCTGGCCGTCGACGGCAATGGCCTTGAGGGTGAGCCCTTCACCGTGCAACTCCAAGGGCAGGCCGGCCTCTCGATCGGGATGACGCTCAAGGTGTAGACAGGCCTTGACCCGGGTGGCGGAGGGGTCAAGATCGAACGTCAGCTCGGTGCGGATCGCGCGGAAGGCGGGGGGACGATAGTCACTGAGATAGGTCGCCTGGGGGTCGGACATTCGGGATGCTCCTGTCGAAAATGGCCACCATTGTACGGCGCCCGCCCCACCAACCTCAAAGCGGACCCGATCACTCTCCGGATCCGAAGAAATAAAGGCCTCAAAAGTCATCAGTCACGGAAGTTGTCGAACTGCAGTGGCAGTTCCGGGCCGCTCTCGCTCCGCAGAAGTGCCATCACGGCCTGGAGGTCGTCGCGCTTCTTGCCGGTAACGCGCACCTTCTCGCCCTGGATCTGGGCCTGGACCTTGAGCTTGGACTCCTTGATGCGCTTAACGATGTCCTTGGCTTCCTTCTGGTCGAGGCCCTGCTTGAGGATCACCTCCTGGCGGGCACGAACCCCAGAGAGTACGGGGTCCTGGACGTCCATGCAGCGAGCATCGATGCCGCGGCTGATCAGTTTGTTGCGAAGTACATCGAGCATTTGCTTGAGCTGGAAGTCGACCTCGGCCTCCAGCGAGACAGTCTCGCCGTTGAGTTCGAAACTGGCGGTAACGCCCTTGAAGTCGAAGCGGGACTGAACCTCGCGGTTGGCCTGGTCCACGGCGTTACTGGCCTCATGGCCATCGAATTCGGAGACGATATCGAAGGAAGGCATGGCATGTCCTGAGAGAGTCGAGGGAATCGAATACCGGTCAATTCTATCAGCCTGCGCAGGTCGACGCGCCTTCCAAGGTTGATGCTTCGAGATTCTTGACCATCTTCCAGGCGGCGCAGCCGTCCTCGTAGTACTCCGGCAGCCAGCCCTCGAGCCGAAAGCCCATGCGTCGATAGATCGCCAGTGCCTGACGATTGTCGGCGCGCACCTCGAGTCCGAGGCGCTTGCTGCCGCGCGCTCGAGCGACGTCCTCAAGGGTCTCGAGCAGATGGCGACCCATCCCCAGGCCCCGGGCCTCGGGATGCACACAGAATGAATAGAGCCGCGCGCGGCGACTGCCGTGGCGGAACAACAGAGTCCCGTAGCCAAACAGACGGCCCGGTGCAGTGGCCTCGGGCTGTCGCTCGATTACCCAGGTCTCGGCCCGGGCACGATTTAGCAGGTGCCAGAGCTGGCGGCGGGTGAAGCGGTCACCGACGAAGGCGCTCTGCTCGAGGCGATACAGGGCATCCAGATCCTGGCCGCGGGCCTGGCGCAGCGTGGGGGTCATCGTCTCTCTCCGAGGGGTCTGGCGCCGATTGTGAACATGCCCGGCGTCACTGTCAGCGTCGCTTATCACGAAATATTTTCACCCGCCGACCAGCTTGTCCATGCCGCGGCTCACGCGCATGCTGGCTGCCATCCGGCGGCAGACGGCCGCCTACTCAGGAAGCCTTGCCATGTGCCCGCTGCGCATCGTCGTCGACCGCCTGGAAGACTGGCGACCCTACTATCCCACCGAAGACCTGATCGCCGCCACCGACTTCCTGGCCCAGGACCGGCGCCATCGGGTCACCGAGGAACAGAAAGACCGGGCTACCCATGTGCTCAACCTGTGCGGCGAGCTCGACTACCTGGGTAGCGGCTACTACGTTTCGCTGCTTGCCCAGGCCCGCGGCCAGCGAGTGGTGCCCACGGTTGAGACCCTCAACGAGTTGTCGCGAAAGGCGCTGATCGACCTGCAGCTAGACAGCCTGGCTCCGCTGCTTAGCGATCTGGTCCGTCAGGGCTCACTCACCGGCGACAACCTCACGCTGCGCGTACTGTTCGGGGAGTGCCTCGAACCGGCCCTGGCGCGGCTAGCGCGCAAGCTGTTCGAGCGCCTGCCCTGCCCGCTGCTTGAGGCGCGCCTGGAGCGTCGCCACGATCTCTGGCGCCTGGCACGACTCAGGCCAATCCGGCTGCGTGACCTCGCCGCCGGTGAACAGGACCTGTTCGCCAGCGCCTTGAACCGACACTCCCGCCAGGTGTGGCGTACCCCCAAGGCGCACCGGCGCTACCGCTTCGACCTGGCGATGCTGGTCGAACCCAAGGAGGCGTTGCCGCCCAGCAACCGTGGCGCACTCAAGGCCTTCATACGAGCCGGGCGGCGTCTCGGCATCGACGTTTCGCTGATCACCCGGCGCGATGCCGGCAGGCTGGCGGAGTTCGACGCCCTATTTCTCCGCGAGACCACGGCCCTGGATCACCACACCTATCGCATGGCTCGGCGCGCTGAGCACGAGGGGTTGGTGGTGATCGACTCGCCCCGGGACATCCTGCGCTGCACCAACAAGGTCTATCTCCACGCCCTGCTTCGCGCACGCGGAGTGCCGGCACCGGAGGGAGTCCTGCTGCAGCGAGGAGATCGCCGGCACCTGGCAGAGCGCCTGGGCAGCCTCGCCTTCCCTCTGGTACTCAAGGTGCCCGACGGTGCCTTCTCACGCGGGGTGGTCAAGGTGACCGACCTGGTCCATCTCGACGTTGAGGCCACGCGCCTGTTCCGTGATTCCGCCCTGTTGCTGTTACAGGAGTGGCTGCCGACCGAGTACGACTGGCGAATCGGCGTATTGGACGGCCAGGTGCTCTTCGCCAGCCGCTACTACATGTCCCGAGGCCACTGGCAGATCTACGACCACTCAGGCGCGCGGGTGAAGAGTGGCGGCTTCACCACCCACGACCCCGCCGAGGTTCCGACAGCGGTGATCAAGGCCGCGCTCAAGGCTTGCCGGCTGATCGGCGACGGCTTCTATGGGGTCGACATCAAGCAGGCCGGCGAGCGGGTGGTGGTGATTGAAGTGAACGATAACCCCAACGTGGATGCCGGCGTCGAGGATGCAGTGCTGGGCCGCACCCTCTATGACCGCATCATGGGGGTCTTTCTGGCCCGCTTGGAAGCATGCGTCCACCAGGGGGCTGACGCAGCCCCGCGGCTCGCGTAAGCTGTGACTTTCTAGACAAGCCTTGTACAAAGCACGGAGATCAGATGAAAGATCGCGATACCCGCCACCAGCAGTCGATGCAGAAACTCAAGGCCCGTGTCGACGAAAAGGTCGCCAACGCCACCGAGCAACGCGGCCTGTTGCTGGTGTTTACCGGCAATGGCAAGGGCAAGACCACCGCCGCCTGGGGCACGGTGACCCGCGCCCTGGGCTACG
>CAYWBG010000035.1:0-20212 GCA_964456005.1 uncultured Halomonas sp. | reverse complement strand
ACTACGACCTGCACACCGCCATCCGCGACAGCCGCTACCCGCGCTTCGTGGTCAGTCCCTTCTCCGAGCGCGCCGCCGTGGAGGCAGCCCAGTGGCAATGGCTCGCCGCAGCCGATATCCAGGCGGTGCTGCATCAGCACCGCCACAGCTGGACCTTCTCTCACTACAGCAAGCACTACCACGGCGCCCAGGCCTTCACCCTGGAACTGGGGCGCGCCCTGCCCTTCGGGCACAATGACCTGGCAGGACTGGCGCCCGTGGAAGAGCTGCTGGCGGCGCTGCTGGAGGGGCGCGAGCCCGGGCAGGCACCGCCCCCACGCATGGCCTTCTTTCGCGTCGAACACGAGCTGATGCGGGAGTCGGAGACGTTTCGCCTGGCCTTCCCCGACCACACGCCCAACTTCACCGAATTTGCCCCCGGCACCCTGCTGGCCGAGGATGCCCGAGCCGGCGAGACCCGGGTCGGCGAAGTACCGCTGGCCGTGGTATTCCCCAACGCCGAGGTAGAAGTCGGTGCCCGCGCCGCCCTACTGGTGCGGTCCGAGCCACCTCCGTCGTGACGGCCCCCGTGCCGAGGAGGCCCGAATAAACATCGGCAGCAGAAAAATTCTTAAAACCACCACAGCGGAAGGGTAAAATCAGCCCCTTTGCCGACCCGCACTGGCCCAACGCCGTCGCACACCCCGCCATCCCGCCCCGGCCAGATGGCAGCGACGTTGGCATCGCCCTCCCGCGCGCCGCTTACCCACGGCGTGTGACCGCGGCGACCCTGACCCGGAGCTTGTTCCATGGCCGACACCCCGATCCCGCTGGAAGTGCGCAACATCAAGAAGCGCTTCGGCGACACCGACGTCCTCAAGGGCCTGTCACTCTCCGCCCGCAAGGGCGACGTCATCACCCTGATCGGCGCCTCAGGCTCCGGCAAGAGCACCTTCCTGCGTTGCATGAACCTGCTCGAGCAACCCGATGAGGGAGACCTGATCGTCCATGGCGAGGAGGTCCGCTTCAAGCAGACCCGTCGCGGCCGCGAGCCCGCCGACTGGAAGCAGGTGGTGCGCATGCGCGCCAGGCTCTCCATGGTCTTCCAGAGCTTCAACCTCTGGGCCCACATGACCCTGTTGGAGAACATCATCGAGGCGCCCGTGCATGTACTCGGCAAGTCCAAGAAGGAAGCCATCGAGCATGCCTTTGCCCTGCTCGAACGGGTGGGGCTCACCGCCCGGGCCGACGCCTACCCGGCGCAGATGTCCGGCGGCCAGCAGCAGCGCGGCGCCATCGCCCGGGCGCTGGCCATGGACCCGGAAGTCATGCTCTTCGACGAGCCCACCTCGGCGCTGGACCCGGAGCTGGTGGGTGATGTGCTCAAGGTGATGCGCGACCTGGCCGAGGAGGGGCGCACCATGGTGGTGGTCACCCACGAGATGGGCTTCGCCCGGGACGTTTCCAGTGAGGTGATCTACCTGCATCAGGGCCTGGTAGAAGAGGCCGGGCCGCCGAAGCAGGTGCTGGACACCCCGCAATCACCGCGTCTCAAGCAGTTCCTGGCCCCCAAGTACTGAGCGGGAGAGCACTATGCTGGATCTTCACGGCTACGGCCCCAGGCTCCTCGAAGGCGCAGGTGTCACCCTGCAACTGGCGGTTCTCTCGCTGGCCCTAGCCATCGTGCTGGGCCTGCTGACCGCCAGCGCCCGGATGTCGCGCAGCTGGCCGCTGCAAAAGCTCGCTACTCTTTACACCACGCTGATCCGCGGAGTGCCGGACCTGGTGCTGATGATGCTGCTGTTCTTCGGCGGCCAGATGGCGCTCAACGTGGTCACCGATGCCCTCTACGACCGCTTCGGCGTCGACTGGTACGTCAACCTCAACGCCTTTGCCGCCGGCGTGCTGACCATCGGCTTTATCTTCGGCGCCTACATGGGCGAGACCTTCCGCGGCGCCTTCATGGCCGTGGACCATGGCCAGATCGAGGCCGGCAAGGCCTACGGCATGAGTCCCTGGCTGGTGTTCCGGCGCATCCGCTTTCCGCTGATGATGCGCCATGCCCTGCCCGGGCTTTCCAACAACTGGATGGTGCTGCTCAAGACCACCGCGCTGGTCTCGGTGATCGGCCTGTCGGACATGGTGCGTATCGCCGCGGAGGCCTCCCGCGCTACCCACGAGCCCTTCACCTTCCTGATCCCGGTGGCGCTGGTCTACTTGCTGATCGCCACCGTCTCGGAGTGGATCTTCCTGGCTCTCCAGAAACGCTACAACGTCGGCTTCGGGGGGCACTGACATGGACTCGTTCACCACCTGGTTCCACGACCTGCTGGCCGGCAACCACATCTTCACGCCCCAGACCATCGGCTACTACTGGGAAGGGCTGGTGACCACCACTCAGCTGGTCTTCCTGTCGCTGGTGATCGGCCTGGTACTGGCGGTGCCCCTGGCCATCGGCAGAAGCTCGAACCACCGCTGGATCAGCCTGCCGATCTACCTCTATACCTATGTGTTCCGCGGCACGCCGCTGCTGATCCAGCTCTACATCATCTACTACGGGGTGGTGTTCTTCGACGGCATCCAGGAGACCTTCCTGTGGCCGATGCTCCGCGAGGCCTTCTACCCGGCGCTGATCGCCTTCACCCTCAATACCGCGGCCTACACCACCGAGATCTTCCGTGGCGCCATCAAGGCCACACCGCGGGGAGAAATCGAGGCGGCACGTGCCTATGGAATGTCCCAGGCGCTGACGATGCGTCGCATCATCATGCCCAGCGCCTTCCGCCGCGCCCTGCCCGCCTATGGCAACGAGGTGATCTTCATGCTCCATGCCAGCGCCATCGCCAGCGTGGTCACCCTGATGGACCTTACCGGCGCGGCACGCTTCGTCTATGCGCGCTTCTATGCGCCCTTCGAGGCCTTCCTGTTCGTGGCGGCGATCTACCTCTGCCTGACCTTCGCCATTCTCTACTTCTTTCGCTGGCTGGAGAAACGCCTGCTTGCGCACCTCCAACCGCAAAACTGAGCCATCGACGCGGGCAGCGGCGCCAGCGTCAAACGCTCGTTGGAAAATTCATCGTTCGGGGGTTTTAGGCCTGCAGCGGCTGGGATAGAGTCGGCGCGTAGGCACCCGTGAGGTGCCGCCCCATCATAAGGAGCCTCTTCATGAAGAAACTGCTGACCGTCTCGATCCTGGGTGTGGCCATGGCCGCCGGCACCGCCCAGGCCCGTGACTACGATCATGTGCGCATCGGCGTCGATGTGCCCTACGAGCCCATGGAGTATCGCGATGCCGACGGCGAGCTGACCGGCTTCGATATCGACCTGGGCAACGCCCTGTGCGCCGAGATCGGCGTCACCTGTGAGTGGGTCGAGCAGGAGTGGGACGGCATCATCCCCGGCCTGCTGGCCCGCAACTACGACGCCATCATGTCCTCCATGTCGATCAACGACGAACGCCGCCAGACCGTGCTCTTCTCCGACCCCTACATCACCATCCCCGGTGCCTGGTTTGCCCCGGCGGATAGCGAGATCGACGAGATCAGCGAGGAAGCACTGGAGGGCAGAAGCATCGGTGTGCAGCGCGGCACTACCTACGACAACTACGCCACCGACACCTATCGTGACATCGCCACCGTCAACCGCTACTCCACCGCCGACGACATGGTGCTGGACCTGCAAGCCGAACGCCTGGACATCGTCTTCCTGGAGTTCGTGGTCGGCCAGGCCACCCTGCTCGACAACCCGGACGACGACTACCGGGTAGTGGGGGAGATGGTCAGCGAGCCGGAGGAGTACTTCGGTGAAGGCTTCGGCATCGCCTTCCGCCAGCGCGACGGTGCCCTTGCCGAGCGCTTCAACGAGGCACTCGCCACCCTCAAGGAAGACGGCACCTACGACGAGATCTTCGAGCGCTACTTCGGCGAGGAGTGAGTGAACACGCCTCTCCCGGCTACCGGGAGAGGCGTTGACATCCCGCCTACCATGAAGGCGTGTAAAGACTCACCATCGCATCGGGACAACGTCCATGATCGATAGCACCCTCACGCATCGCCAGTCGCTCGAGGCCTACGGCTGTGACTTCGACAGCTTCACCCTCAGCGAATGGTTCGACGAATAGCCTTCTCCGGCAGCCGCCACGGCACGCCCGTGCCCTGCATGCCCGGATCGATCCCTGGCGCATCATCCTCTCCTCGATGCCAACGCCTCGCAGCCCGGGCGATTGAGCCTCGTCGCCCGCGGCGCCGCTTCATCCCGCCCGGCCGGGCGACGTAAGATGGGTCCTCCCCCGCCGCCGAGGTCAGACATGAGCGAACCGACGCCCTGCACCCGCTGCTGCGGCAGCGTCAGCGAGCCCTCCGCCACCGGCCCCCGGGTCCCACCGCCGGGCACCCGCGCCCTGCGACTGCGCATCGAGGCCATGGACTGCCCCACCGAGGAGGCCCTGCTGCGCCGCGCCCTGGCGGGCACCCCCGGCGTCGAGGCGCTGCAGTTCGACCTCATGGGACGCGTGCTGACGGTCCACCACCGTGATGCCGACGAGGAGCAGGTGCGCCGGCGCATCGCCGCCACCGGCATGACCCCGGAGCCCCTGGACACGGCCCGGCGCAGCGAGGCGCCCAGCAGCGGCGAGAACTGGTGGAAGCTCGGCGGCGCCGCGGTGATCGCCCTGGTCGCGGAGGGCAGCGACTGGTTCGGCTTGGGCACGCCCTGGCTGCCCGCCCTGCTGGCCCTGGCGGCAATCGCCATGGTCGGCCTTCCCACCTGGCGCAAGGGCTTCATCGCGCTGCGCCACCGCACCCTCAACATCAACGCCCTGATGAGCGTGGCGGTGACAGGGGCCCTGCTGATCGGCCAGTGGGCCGAGGCCGCCATGGTGATCGTGCTGTTCACCCTGGCCGAGCGCATCGAGGCACGCTCCCTGGGCCGGGCACGTAATGCCATCCGCGAACTGCTCGCCCTGGCCCCGGAGACTGCCGGCGTGCTCCAGGAGGATGGCCGCGTCGTGGTGCAGGCGGCCGGCGAGGTCGCCACGGGCAGCCTGCTGCGGGTGCGTCCCGGCGAGCGGCTGGCGCTGGATGCCGAAGTGGTCGACGGCTACCCGACCCTCGACGAGTCGCCGATCACCGGCGAGAGCCTGCCGGTGGACAAGGCGCCCGGCGACAGCGTGTTCGCCGGCAGCGTCAACCAGGGCCGCGAGTTCACCTGCCGCACCACCCGCCCGGCCACCGACACCACCCTGGCGCGCATCATCCACGCCGTGGAGGCGGCCCAGGGGCAGCGTGCCCCGACCCAGCGCTTCATCGACCGCTTCGCGGCCATCTACACCCCGGTGGTGTTCGCCATCGCCCTGCTGGTGGGCCTCGCCTGGCCCTGGTGGTTCGGGGTCGGCTGGCTCGAGGGCATCTACCGCGCCCTGGTGCTGCTGGTGATCGCCTGCCCATGCGCGCTGGTGATCTCCACCCCGGTGACCATCGTCAGCGGGCTCTCCGCCGCGGCTCGCGCCGGCATCCTGGTCAAGGGCGGCACCTTCCTCGAACAGGGCCACCGCCTGCGCACCCTGGCCTTCGACAAAACCGGCACCCTGACCCGGGGCGAGCCGGCCCAGCGCCACTGGCAGCCCCTAGACGAGGCGCTGGACGCTGCCGGACGCCTCGCGCTGCGCGCCCTGGCCGCCGGGCTGGCAGCACGCTCCGGCCACCCAATCTCCGCGGCGCTGGCCCGCGCGGCCGAGGCCGAGGGCATCGCCCCGCTGGCGGTCACCGAGGTGGACGAACGTCCCGGCCGCGGCGTCATCGCCACCCGGGAGGGGCGTCGGGCCTGGCTGGGCAACCTGCGCCTGGCCGAGGAATTCGGCGCCGCCAGCCCGGCCCTGAGGGAACGGCTGGAGGTCGCCCAGGAACAGGGAGAGACCCTGGTGATCATCGGCGAGGAGGCGCGCGCCCTGGCGCTGTTCGCCGTGGCCGATCCGCTCCGGGAGGAGAGCCGCGAGGCCATCGAGGCGCTGCACCGGCGCGGCATACGCACCCTGGTGCTGAGCGGCGATCACCCCCGAAGCGTCGCCGCCGTGGCCCGCCAAGCCGGCATCGACGAGGCCCACGGCGCCCTGCTGCCGGAGGAGAAGCTGGCGATCATCGAGGCCCGCGTCGCCGAGGGCCCCACCGGCATGGTGGGCGACGGCATCAACGACGCCCCGGCCCTGGCCCGCGCCGACATCGGCTTCGCCATGGGCGCCCTGGGCAGCGACGCCGCCATCGAGACCGCCGACGTGGCGCTGATGGACGACGACCCGCGCCGTCTGGTGACCTTCCTGGATCTCTCCCGCGCCACGCGCTCGGTGCTGGTGCAGAACATCGTGCTGGCCCTGGGTATCAAGGCGGTGTTCATGGTCCTGGCCTTCACCGGCCATGCCACCCTGTGGATGGCGGTCTTCGCCGACATGGGCGCCAGCCTGATGGTGGTCGCCAACGGCCTGAGACTGCTACGTCCCGCGCCAGCAGCGGCGCCTCGCCCGACGGTGTGATGATTCCCGGCCGCTCCCGGGGCCTCGGAACGCCATGCCGCGCCGGCTGTGGCTGACCTGGCACCCCGGCCACTTCACGCTGATGGCCCTCTGGCCCTGGTGGCCGGTGGGCTCGGCGGGATTGGCTAAATCGGCCTCAGGGCCAGCTGTAGACCCCGCGGTTGAGAGCGTCGCGGAAGGCCGAGTGGACCTTGTTGCCGCGCAGGGTCGCACCGCTGTAGCCGTCGATGTCCTCCGCCAGCCGCTCGGGCTCGTAGAGGGCGAAGATGGCGGTCAGCGGCTGACCCTCGAGGCCCTCGACCAGCTGCTGGTGCTGGACCCACACCGGGTAGAGGTCGTCGCCCTCGTCCAGCCGGCGGTAGTCGACGTCACTATAGGCCAGGTGCCGATAGCTGATGTTGGAGAGTTGGCCATCACGCAGGTCGAATTGAACATTGACCTGCATCTCGCCGCCATCGCCGAACACGCCGCGGTAACGGCCATCCAGCGGCTGGTTCAGCAACGCCCGGTGCAGGCGCTCGTCCTCGGCGGGCGAGAGTCGCGCCTGGTCGGTGTCGGTGTCGGTGTCGGCGTTACCGTCATCGGATGCCTCGGTGACTGCCTCGGGTTTGACCGGCTCACCGTCTTCGTCCACCAGGCGTCCGATCAGGTACTCCTCGAGCATCTCCTCGGCCCGTGGGCTGTGAGGCACGTCGGGGCGCTTGTTGTCCCAGCCCTCGGTGGCCTCCCGGCCGCACCATTCGAGGATCACTTCATCATCGGTAGGGTGCTCGGGCACATAGTCGGTGATGTCGTAGACTCGGCCGTGGATGGCCTTCCAGCAGCTCTCGGCGCCGTCATGCTCGGCCAGATCGTCCAGGGTAATAGGGTCAAGGCCCTCGTCATCGGCTTCGTCGCGCTCACTGCTCGAGAGCGCGCTGACCGAGATCAGCGTAAGCAGGCTCGCCACGAAGGCAATGAAGACGGAGTAGGCGATCTTGTTCAAGTTCATAGGAAATCGAAGACCTCGCTGTGAATGCGTGACGCGGGTACCCCCTGCCCGACCAGCAGGCGCTGCAGGTGGTCATTCATGCCCGGCGGGCCGCAGAGGTAGATCTCCCGCTCGGTGAAGTCTGGGCAGTGCTCGCGCAGGAAGGCCTCGTCCAGCCGACCCCGCTCTCTGGAATAGTGCTGCGTGAAGGCGAAGGCCTCATGGGCCTCGGCGATACCCTCGAGTTCTTCCCGATAGTAGGCACGCACCGCGTCGCTGGCGAGGTAGAACAGATGGACGTGGCCATCCACACTCGCCCCGGCGGCGAGGTCGCGGGCGCCGCCGACGAAGGGGGTGATGCCGATGCCGCCACCTAGCCAGAGCATGTCACGCTCGGGGAAGCGGCGGCCAAAGAACTCACCATAGGGCCCCTCCACCAGCACCCGGGTCTCCGGTGTGACCGTCTGCAGGGCATGGCTGGCATCTCCCAGGTCCTTGATGCCGATACGCAGGCGAGAATCCGACGGCGCCGAGGCGATGGTGTAGGGGTGCTCCTCGCCGCGCCCGGCGGAAAGCGACTCGTCCAGGGGCGAGAGATAGACGAACTGCCCCGCCTCATGGCGAATGCCGCCCCCCTCAGGGCGCAGCACCAGCTCCACCACCCCGCGGGTCAGCGGCTCCACCGACTCGACCCGATAGGCATGCCGCCGCCGCGGCGCCACGCCCTTGCGCCAGGCGATGGCGCCGAGCCCGGCGATGCCCAGCAGCCACCAGGGCCAGGCCTCACCGGCCAGCAGCAGGGCGTGCCAGAGCCCCAGCAGCAGCGCCGCCGCCGACACCAGATGCAGGCGCTTCCAGCGCTGATAGTGGGGCTGGCCGAAGAAGTCGAAGGTGGGCGCCAGGAATATCACCAGCGCCACCCAGGCCAGCCAGCCGAGCCACACGGCCCCGTGGGAGAGCGGCGGGAAGAGGGTCGCCAGCGCGGCGTCCAGGGAGGTCGGTACCGCCGCGAGCCCCAGGGCCAGGGCGTGGACCATCACCAGGATGAAGGCGCTAAAGCCCAGCCAGTGGTGCAGATGCCAGAGCCGGGCCAGCCCGCCGAAGGGCCGATCGAAACCCGGCACCCGGCAGCTCACCGCCCCGGCCAGCAGCATCATGGCCAGCCCCAGGATGCCGGTCACCCGCCCGACCCAGGTCAGCCACAGCTCGGGTGGCCCGCCGAGCCCACCCAGGCGCGGCAGCGCCACCAACAGCGGCAGCAGCAGCAGAACCATCAGGGCGATATCGCCCGGCCGCACTATTCGTCGCATCACACCTCCCCTTTCCCGTAAACACCGATAGTTTCGCCTATCGGCATCAGCCTGCAAGCCCTGCGGCCGGTTGTCGCACTCAAATTGACTTGCATCAGGGAACTTTCATCGAGAAGGGCTATGCTGAACCGGACAACAAGATTAATTTTCCTGAAGTAGGAGCTCGCACATGGCACGTCACGACAACGGGACCGGCCCATGGCTGGTTCTCGGGCTGCCGATTGCCCTCGGGCTGGCCTGGGTCACCCAGGGCACCGGGGTGGTCGAGAACGATCCCGAGCGCAATATCTCGATCCCGGATGACCTGACCATGCCGCTGCAGGTCCAGGCCGCCTACAATGGCAACGAGGTCTTCTTCCGCTACCGCTGGCCGGCCGAGCGACCCGGCATTCATCACGACGTGCTGGTCCGCGAGGGCAACGAGTGGGTCCGCAAGGGCCGTGGCGTGCCGGGCTCCGAGCCCGATGGCCTCCACGAGGATCGGGTCACGATGCTGATGGACGACGGCAGCGTGCCACAGTTCGGCCGCTACGGCGGCTACCTAACCGTAGGTGCCGGCGCCGCCGGATTCACCGACGAAGCACCAGAGGAGGTCACCAAGTCGCTGCCGGCGACCCGCATGGACCTGGGCGACTGGGCCAGCCGCCAGGCGCCGGAGACCCTCCAGGCCCAGCGTGAGGCCGGCTACTTCCTGGATCTCTGGCACTGGCGCGCCCACCGCTCCAACCCGTTGGATGTTTCCGACGATCAATGGGTCGGCGAAGCGCGTAGCGGCGACGAGGGCCGCAGCCCCTACTCCACTAACTGGGACGGCGATGCCGGCGAGCCGCTGTGGATGTTCTCACAAGAGCTCACTGACATGACGGCCATGCGCTGGGAGGACATCGAATCCGGCGCCCTGGACTTCGACAGCCGCTACTATCTGGCCGAGGCCTTCGCGGTTCCCTTCGACCCGGAGCACGACTGGCAGGAGGGCGACGTGATTCCGCGGCGCCTGCTGCGCGAGCCGGCCGGCTCGCGAGGCGACATCCGGGTCCACGGAGAGGGGCGCTGGGCCGACGGCTACTGGGATGTGACCCTGGCAAGGGCACTCGATACCGGCAGCCCGCTGGACGACAAGATCCTGCGGGATCAGGGCCTCTATTCGGTGGCCTTCGCGGTGCACCGCGACGCCACCGGCGGACGCTGGCACAAGGTCTCGCACCCTTACTCCTTGGGCATGGGGCGCGAGGACTCCGACCTGACCGCCAACCGCTTCCAAGGCCGCTCGCCTGACTGGTCAAATGACTGGAAGGAGGTAACGCTCTTCTATCCCGGACAGGTCAACTGGCCTCTGCTAGTCAGCCGCGCCCACGCCGGTGCCGAGGATATCGCCGAAGGCTCGCCGGTACGCAGCCGTCACAGCGAGAAGCAGCTAGCCCTCTACGGCGTGGAGATGGAGTTCAACGACGCCATCATTCGCCAGTGGGGGCTGACCCTCTTCGCCGGGCTGCTGGCCATGCTCGGCGTCACCCTCGGCCTGCTGCCGAGCTTCACCCGCCACCGCAAGGGAGGTCGCTGACATGGCCGCCACACACCATATGCTCATCCACTTCCCGCTGGCCTTTTGGGCGCTCGCTACCCTGATGATCCTCTACGGCGCGGTAATGACCGGCCGACTGGCGGAACTCTGCCGCGCGGCCCTGCTGCCAGTGTTGGTACTCAGCCTGCTGGGCGCCCTGGCCGGTATCGTCAGCGGCTTCTTGATCTGGCCGCTGGAGGCCAACCTCTACAGTCCGCTGGCCCGCAATCATATCCTGATGGCGTTCTGGTCGCTGGGCATCTTCGTCATGCTCACCGCCCTGGTGTGGCGGGCCGGGGAGGCCGCCTTCGACGGCGCCCGTCGCTGGGCGCTGGTGATCCTGGCGCTCATCGGTGGTCTCTTCTTCGCCACCGCCGGCACCCTGGGTGGCCACCTGCTGGGCTCCTCCACCGCCTTCTCGCTGATCATCGATCTGCTCGGCTGGGAGGTATACACCACCTTCTACAGCCCGCTTTGGGTCATTGCCGTCATGGTGCTCATCGGCCTCACCCTGGGGGCATTTGGCATCATGAGCCAGCGCAGGACCGGCTGACCCGCGCACCATCTCAGCGTACAGCGCAAACGGCCCCGCCATCCGGCGGGGCCGTTTGCGTTGCCAGACAGCGTGACTACTCGAAGCTGAAGCGCGGCTCAGGCGCCTCGGGCAGCAGCACGGCGCAGGCTCGCACCTTCGCAAGCAGCGCCTCGTGGGTCGGTGCCATCAGGTTGACGTGGGCCAGCTTGCGGCCGGGACGCTCGCTCTTATCGTAGCGGTGCAAGTGGGCGTCGGGAATCGCCAGAATCGCGGCGGCATCACCCTCGCGGCCAATCACGTTGACCATGCAGCTGGGCATCCGTGCCGAGGTGTCGCCCAGCGGCAGGCCCTGGATGGCACGCAGGTGATTCTCGAACTGGCTGGTCACCGCGCCGTCCAGAGTCCAGTGGCCGGAGTTGTGCACTCGGGGGGCCATCTCGTTGGCCAGCAGATCTCCGTCGCGGGTCTGGAACAGCTCCAGGGTCAGCACACCCACGTAGTCGAGCTCGTCGAGCAGCGCACGGATATAGCCGTCGGCGGTATGCTGAACGCTGTCGTCCAGGTCCGGCATGGGCGCGATGGAGTAGCGCAGGATACCGTCTACGTGCTGGTTCTCGGCCATGGGGTAGAAGACCACCTCGCCGTCGCGGCCGCGCACGGCGATGATCGACACCTCACGCACGAAGTCGACGAAGGTCTCGACGATCAGCTGCGGGTGGTTGATCGAGCGCCAGACATCCGCGGCCTCGCTGGGATCCTTCAGCACCGCCTGCCCCTTGCCGTCATAGCCCTCGGTGACCGACTTGGCCACCACCGGCGTCCCCAGTTCCCGAGCCGCGGCCTCCAGCTCATCGGCGTGCTCCACCAGGCGATAGGCAGGGGTGGGAATGCCCAGGCGGCCGAACAGCGCCTTCTCCTCGGCGCGGTTCTGGCAGACGCGGATCGCCTCGCTGGACGGATAGACCGGCATGACCTCCTCGATGGTCTGGACCAACGATACCGGCAGGTGCTCGAACTCATAGGTGACGAGTTCCACCTTCTCCAGGAAGGCCTCGAGATGCCTGCGATCGGTATCGATCATCACATCGCCGATGCCGGCGCTGGGGTGTCCGGTGGTATCGAGGAAGGTGAAGCGATTGGCCAGGGGATAGCCGGCCAGGGCCAGCATGCGGCCGAGTTGGCCGGCACCCAGGACGCCGATATTCATGGTTGGCTCCTCACTCGTCGGGACGCGGATCTGGGTTGTCGAGCACCGTGCGGGTCTGCTCGGCTCGGAAGGCCTCCACGGCGGCACGCACCCTATCATCCTGCAGGCCGACGATCTGGGCGGCCAACAGGCCCGCGTTGGTGGCGCCGGCCTTGCCGATGGCGAGCGTGCCCACGGCGATACCGCCGGGCATCTGCACGATGGAGAGCAGCGAATCCAGGCCCTTGAGCGCCTTGGACTCCACCGGCACGCCGAGCACCGGCAGCGCCGTCTGGGAAGCCACCATGCCTGGGAGATGGGCCGCCCCACCGGCACCGGCGACGATCACCTGAAGGCCCCGCTCGGCCGCGCCCTTGGCGTAGTCGAAGAGCAGGTCGGGGGTACGGTGGGCGGAAACGACCCGTGTCTCGAAGGGCACGCCCAGGCGCTCGAGCATCGCCACGGCGTGTTCCATCACCGGCCAGTCGGACTTCGATCCCATGATCACGCCGACCTTCGGCGACTGTTCGGACTGCATCGATGCTCCTCGGCGACTGCCTGAATACGGTAAAGAGTGCGGGAAGGAAAGCCGCACATTCTAGCCGCGCGGCCATTCCACGTCACCTTGACTATCCGGTCAGTGCCGCCTCCCGCCGGCTGGCCAGCCAGTTGCCGCTGATGGCCAGCCCCATGATCGCCACCCCGATCACCTCGAAGCGCAGGTCCGGATAGAAGACCGCCACGATCGCCGGCACGATGGCCAGCCTGGGCAGCCACGACATCCGCGTGAAGAGGTAGCCCTCCAGGGCCGCGGCGAAGGCGCCCAGCGCCAAGATCGCGATCACCCCGTTCCAGATCACCACCGGCCAGGGACCGCCCATGATGATCTCGGGGTTGAAGACCATGAACATCGGAATCAGATAAAGCCCCTTGGCGAACTTCCAGGCCTGGAAGCCGGTTTCCATGGGCTTGCTACCAGCGATGGCCGCCCCGGCGAAGCCGGCCAGCGCGATCGGTGGCGTCACGTTGGAGTCCTGGGAGTACCAGAACACCACCAGGTGCGCGATCAGCAGCGGAATGCCGAACTCGGCGGTGAGCGCCGGGCCCACCAGCACGATCAACACGATATAGCTGGCGGTGACCGGCAGGCCCATGCCCAGCACCAGACTGGCCAGCAGCACCATAATCAGCGCCAGCACGATATTGCCACCGGAGAAGGCCATCATCATGGCCGAGAACTTCAGGCCCAGGCCGGTCAGGCCCACCACCCCGACGATGATGCCGGCCACGGCACAGGCCATGGAGACCGCCACCGCGTTACGCGCGCCGAGCTCCAGGCCCTGCACCAGCTTGGTCCAACCGGCCCACAGCGCCGTGCCGATACCGGCCAGGGTCACCCGCTGGCCCTGGCGCGGGGCGATGAACAGGAACCATACCGAGTAGCGCAACACCGCCACGGCAATCATGGTGACCACCGCATAGTAGCCCACCCGCATGGGCGACATGTGCATCACCAGCAGCCACACCAGCACGCCCAGCGGCAGCAGGAAGTGCCAGCCCTCGTTCATCACCTCGCGCACCTGGGGCAGCTCGCTGCGGGCCATGCCCTGCATGCCCTGCTTGAGGGCGATGATATGCACGAAGAGATAGACGGTGGCGAAGTACATGACCGCCGGCAGCACGCTGACCTTGACCACCTCCAGGTAGGAGACCCCGGTGTACTCGGCGATCAGGAAGGCGCCGGCGCCCATTAGCGGCGGCATGATCTGCCCGCCGGTGGAGGCGGCGGCTTCGATGCCGCCGGCCTGCTTGGGCTTGAAGCCCAGGCGCTTCATCAGCGGGATGGTAAAGGCGCCGGTGGTCACCACGTTGGCGATGGCGCTGCCGGAGATCGAGCCCATGCCCGCCGAGGCGATGACGGCCGCCTTGGCCGGCCCGCCGCGCTGGCGCCCGGTGGCAGCGTAGGCCAGGTCGATGAAGAACTTGCCGGCGCCGGTGATCTCCAGGAAGGCACCGAACAGCACGAAGATGAAGATGTAGGTCGCGGCCACGCCCAGCGGCAGGCCGAAGATACCCTCCTGTCCCAGGTAGAGCTGACCCACCACGCGGTCGATGTTGTAGCCGCGGTGCTCGAGGATCCCGGGCAGGAACTGGCCCAGCCAGGGCAGCTCACCCCGGGGGCCGGCGAAGGCATAGAGGATGGCAACGGCACCGATGATGGTCATGCCCAGCCCCACCGCCCGGCGGCTGGCCTCCAGCACCGTGAGCGTGGCGATGCAGCCGACCACGATGTCGGTCTGGCTCCAGAACCCGGCGCGGCTGAATATATCGTCCAGGTAGACCACCAGATAGGCCCCCGTCAGAAGCGCACCGGCCAGAAACACGCAGTCGATGGCCCAGCCCAGCAGGCCGCGACGGCGGCGAGGGCCGAACACCGGGAAGATCAGGAAGGCCAGCAGCATGATCAACATCAGGTGGATACTGCGCTGGTAGAAGAGCCCCAGCGGCTGGATGCCGGCAGAGTAGAGCTGGAAGAGGGAGAGCCCTACCGCCACCAGGGTGATCAGCCAGAGGATGGGACGTGGCTGGATGGCGTTGCCGCCGGGCACGATGACGGGGGTTTTGTCAGATTCGCTCATGGGCGTCTCGTCAGGGTGTGGTCGCCGAGGTCTGCAGGTGGATCGTCACCCGCTCGCCGGCAACCTGATCGCTCAGGCTCAGCCGACGCCCCTCGTGCAAGAGTCGATGGTTGACCTCCGGGGATCCGACCCGGAGACGGTAGCGGTTGCCGGGCACCGGCTCGTCGATCTCCTCGATCCAATAGCCGCCCTCGCCATCGGAGACCTGGCGACCCCGTCCCGGCACATGACCGAGGCCCGCGGCGAAATCGGGCTGGTGGCTGCGCTCCAGTACCATGCGGCCCTTGCGGTGGCGATAGCAGTCCTGCACCCGAATGCCGGTCACGGAGTGGTTCCACTCCAGGCACCAGGGCGCCCCTTCCGGCATCGGCAGCGCGACAATCAGGCGGCCATCGTCGGCGTGAACCTCCAGCCAGCCGTCAGCAGACAGCGCCGGCAGGGAAAATAGCAGGCACAGCAGCAAAGCCGCCGGCCCGAGGGCACGGCGGCTTGCGGTCAGGATAGCGGAACGCATCGAGGCGCCCGGCTCGTTCAGATTACTGGCGCTGGTGGTCCTGGACCTCGGCACCGATCTCGTCATAGTAACGCAGCGCGCCAGCATGGAAGGGGATCGGAGTGGAATCGATGCTGAATTCCACGGTGGTGTCGTTCGCCGCCGGGTGCACGGCGATCAGCTCATCGGTGCGCTCGAACAGCAGCTTGGTGATCTCATAGGCCATGTCGTCATCCAACTCACTGCTCACCGCCAGCACATTGGGGATGCCGATGGTCTGCACGGCTTCATCCATGCCCTCGTAGAGGTCGGCGCGCAGGCTGTAGGGGGCGAACACTGGCTCCGCCTCGCGGGCGTTTGCCACCTCCTCGTCAGAGAGGGCCACCAGGCGGATGTCACGGGTGGTGGCCAGGTTGAGGATCGAGCTGGTGGGCGGCCCCACGCTCCAGAAGCCGGCATCGATGTCGCCATCGCGGATGGCGTCGGCGGTCTCGTTGAAGTTGAGGCGCTGAGGCGTGAAGTCGTCGTAGCTGATGCCGTTGGCCTCCAGCAGCGCGCGGGCGTTGAGCTCGGTGCCGCTGCCCGGAGCCCCCACGGAGACGCGCCTGTCCTTGAGGTCCTGAAGGCTCTCGACACCGGAGTCGGCGAGGGTGACCAGCTGCACGGCATTGGGGTAGACCGAGGCCAGGGCGCGGATGTTGTCGAGCTGGCGGCCCTCGAAGTCACCGGTGCCGTAGTGAGCCTGATAGACGGTGTCGGCGAGCGCCAGCGCCAGGTCGGAGTCACCGCGCCACACCAGGCCCATGTTCTCCACCGAGGCCCCGGTGACCTCGGCAACGGCGCTGGCACCCTCGATATGGTTGTTGATCATCTCGGCCAGGCCGCCGCCGAGAGGATAGTAGGTGCCACCCGTGCCGCCGGTAGCGATGGAGAGCTGCTGGGCGGCAGCGAGCGGTGCCGTGGCGAGCAGCGAGGCGGCGACGGCGTACTTGAAGGCTTTCATGGCAATCCTCCGGGCTGAAACCCGATTATCTTGTGTGATTGTTATCGGCGCGCGAGGTCGGAGCGCCTGCAGGAAAACTAGCATGGCCACTGCGTGTGAGGTCAACGTCTCCCTTTCTACGCTCTCCCCCTATCGAGTATCGGGATAGCGATAGCCAGACCGTCAACCGCTTCAGCCCTCCACCATGGTCTTCACCTGCTCGATGATATGAGCGCCGATGGGAATCGCCGAGGTGGCGGCCGGCGACGGGGCGTTGCCCACATTGACGGTGCGCCGAGTGTTGACGAACAGGAAGTCATCCACCAGCTTGCCGTCCCTGGAAACCGCCTGGGCGCGCACTCCGGCCGGATAGGACTCGAGATCCTCGAGGGTCAGGCTGGGGCAGTACTTGCGCACCAGCTCGAGATAGCCGCGCTTGTACAGGGAGTTCTTCATCTCCACCAGGCCCGGACGCAGGTTCTTGCCCAGCACCTTGAGAATGCCCGGGTTGGTGAGCATCTGCGCCAGGTCAGAGACCGAGACGTCGCGCTTGCGATAGCCCTCGCGCTTGAACGCCAGCACCGCATTGGGACCCACGGTCACGCTACCGTCGATCATGCGCGTCAGGTGCACGCCGAGAAACGGCATGGAGGGATCGGGAATCGGGTAGATCAGGTGATTGACGATGCGGTTGTGCTGCGCCGGTAGCTGATAATACTCGCCGCGGAAGGGGCAGATGGTGAAACCCGGCTCGCGCCCCAACATGCGTACCACCCGGTCAGCCATCAGTCCCGAGCAGGTCACCAGATAGTGCCCCGTGAACTCACCCGCGCCGGAGGTGACCACGACGTCCTGGCGGCGCTCCTCGAGGCCTGTGACCTCGCAGCCGTAGCGAATCTCGCCGCCCATTCGCTCGAACTCGGCGGCCATGGCACGGGTCACTTCGGCATAGTCGACGATGCCACTGGAGGGCACGAAGATACCGCCCATCCCCGTGATATTGGGTTCACGCTCCGCCAACTCGCCGCCCGACAGCCATTCACGTTCCAGGCCGTTGGCAGCGGTGCGTTCCCACAAGGCCTCCATGCGCTCCATTTCAAGCTCATTGGTGGCCACCAGCAGCTTCCCGCAGGTGTCGTAGGGGATAGCATGCTCGTCGCAGAACTCGACGGTGGCACGATTGCCGGCCAGGCAATAGCTCGCCTTGAGGCTACCCGGAGTGTAGTAGACCCCGGCATGGATCACCCCGCTGTTGTGGCCGGTCTGGTGCACCGCCGGCCCCGCTTCCTTTTCCAACAGCAGCATGCGCTTGTCGGGATAGGCCCGCTTTAGCTGCATGGCCGTGGACATCCCCAGAATACCGCCACCGATGATAATGAAATCGTGCATCTTGCCTCGCTCGGCGCAAGAGTCGCCGCCTGGTTGCCAGACCGGCACGATGCCACGAAAGCATCATCGAATCGACACTGGCAAAATCGCCAAAGAGACCCCATGATGTGCTTGTCGCAATTGCCCACTGGAGCATCATGAGCACTGCACGTCGTAATGATAGCGCGGACCTTATCGACCCCCCGCGAACAAGCCCTGACCTCGATGTCAGGGACCTGGAAAAACGTACACGCCTCATGCGCATCGTGACCCGGCTGATTGCCGCGTCAGATCTTGGTTGCCGGGAGATCGCCCGCCGCGCCGGCATGCCGGCCCAGAAAGTCAGCGACCTCCTCTCGGGCCGCCTTGAGCACCTGTCGGTAGACGAGCTGCAGCTGCTCTACCGCACCATCGACCCGCAGCCTACGGCGCACTGACGCCGAGGAAGCGTTCGACGCGACACAAGCGCGGATGGCCGATGACCCAACATGCGAAGAGCGCCCCGCGGGGCGCTCTTCGTGATTCTGTGGCGGGAAAGTCACTCAGTCGAGCAGGGTCATCAGCCAGTCGTTGTTGGTGCGGATGGCCCCGTAGAGCTCGCGGCTGCGCGCTTCCAGCTCGGCGTCATCGCCCCAGTCGCCGGGGCGCTCGAAGGCCTCGCCGCTGCGATAGGCATTGCCCGCCGCGGTGGCGAACCAGGCGATGGCCGCGACCTGGCGACGCTCGTCGATCACCTCGCCATCGGCCACTGCCAGGCGACGCTGCATCAGGCCGTCCTCGCCCAGTTGGTAGTCCAGGGCCGCCTGTAGCAGGCGATCGCTCAGTTCGCCGATCCGCTCGCCGAGTTCGGGGCGGGTCTCCAGGAAGCTTGAGGTTCCTTCGCGCTCGCGCAGGGTGCCAAAACCGCCGGCGAAGTGGTTGAGGAAGCGCCACTGGCTCTCGGTATCGATCCGCTCGCCGTCGGCCTGCACCCCCTCCTCGGTGTAGACGACACGCTCGGCTATGCCCCAGTCGCGCACCGCCTCGTCACTGTCCAGCAGCGCCAGGGTCATGTCCGCCTTGCGCTCGAAGAGCTGCTCGGCCAGGGCCCGATCCTCCTCGTCGCCGAAGACCTGAAGGATCTCGTAGAGCGCCTTATGGCCGCGCACCAGGCTTCCCAGGGTATCCAGATGGTAGGCGCCGTCGTTGTCCAGGTCGTAGACCTTCCGCTCGTCGTCCCAGGCCTCATCCAGGGTTCCAGCGAGGTTGCGGCTGATGTCGACCAGCCGCTCCAGGCTGATGCCGTGGGCCGCTTCCATGCGCTCCTCGCTGAGCTGGCCCATGTCGTCGGCGCCGCCCGGCTTGTCCCAGCGCACCCAGGAGTAGGCGAGGCTGTGCAGCACATCCAGTCCGTGGGCCAGGCTGGCCGCATCGCGCTCGCTGCCCATGTCCTGGAAGCCGCTCTGGCCATAGTGGTCCTGGTAGAGACGCTGGGTGATGGCCCCGAGGTAGCCGGCCGGCCCGTGGGTGATGGCGTTCTCGAGGCCGTGATCGGCCCAGCGGCCGCCGCTGTGGTGCATGTGGTAGCTGAAGGCGGCCTGAGCCAGGTCAGCCAGGTTCATCTCGCGACCCGGGACCCATTCACCCTCCTCCTGGACCATGGTGCCCACGACACCCTCGTCGGTGAAGAAGGCCGCCGCCTGGTGCTGCAGGTCGAGCCAGGCCTGGCCCTGGGCCGCCATGGGCGCCTCGGCCAGACTGGCGTCATAGCCTTCGTGGCCCATCTCGCTGTCGCGCATGATGCGCCCGACGCTGGCCATGGCATGCTGCACGGCCGAGATATCGCGATGGTAGAGCGCCTCCTGATAGAAGAGCGCCTCGCCGTCATCGCCCACCTGGGCGGGGATCGGCAGGTCGACGCCGGCGGCTTCAGGCAGGGTACCGTAGCTTGCCAGGGCCGGTAGGCTGGCCATTGCCAGGCTGCCCATGCCGGCGGCCACGGCGCGGCGCAGCAGGGACGGGGTAAAGCGCGGGGTAAGGGTCATCGGACTCTCCTTGTTGGCCATGGCATCACATGATGCCGATGCCTCACCCTAGCGCGCCTTCCTGAAATCCAACTGAAAGGCGCTCACGGAGCCAGAGGTAACGTCACCACAAGGCGGGTTCCTTCCCCCGGGGCGGAGAACAGCCGGGCCTCACCGCCATGCTGGCGAGCCACCTCCTCGATGATGGCAAGCCCGAGGCCGGCGCCCCCCTGATGGCGCTGCCGGGAGGGATCGCCGCGATAGAAGCGCTCGAAGGCACGCCGGCGCTGCTCGTCGCCCATCCCCGGGCCGTTGTCGGAAATCTCCAGCTGCGCTCGCCCCGACTCGGGCCACAGGCCGACGGTAATGGCGCCCTCGCGCGGGGTATAGGCCAGGGCGTTATCCAGCCCGGCCCCCACCAGCCGGGCCAGCAGATCGGCATCGCCCATCACGCCAACACCTGAGGCGAGCTCCACGTCTAGCCACTGCCGCCGCGCTTCGGCCTGGGGCCGGCGCAGACGCACCTGACGCTCTACCACTTCGTCCAGCGCCAGGCGCTCACGGCGCTGCGACACCCCGCCGGCATCCATCCTGGCCAGCAGCAGCAACTCCTCCGCCAGCCGCCCCAGCCGACGCACCTCGTCGCGGGCATCCACCAGGGTC
>CAYWBG010000034.1:0-20364 GCA_964456005.1 uncultured Halomonas sp. | reverse complement strand
CCTCCATCAGCGTCATCACCATGGTCAGCACCGAGCCCAGCACGGCCAGGTAGACACCGACGTCGAAGATCAGCGGCGTCGAGGCCTTGAAGTCGATGCCAGGAATCTCCCACCACTGGGCGGTGAGAAAGGCCTCGCCCATGAACCAGGCCGGAAACACCGAGATCATTCCCAGCAGCAGGCCCATGCCGATCAGGTCGCGGGGGTCGATCATGCGCAGCACCTCCTTGGTGGCGCTGACCCCAAAGGCAAACAGATAGAGGGTGAAGGCGCCGGCGGCCACCAGGCCGGCAATGAACCCCCCGCCGGGTTCATCGTGGCCGCGCAGCAGCAGGAAGATCGAGAACAGCAGCTGCAGCGGCATCAGCAGACTCGCCGCCGTATTGAGGATGATGGTGCCGGACTTAACCATCGTGGCTCTCCTTGGCCGGGGCACTCTTCTTCGGCTTATCCTGAGCGCGCAGCTTGAGCATGGCGAAGACCCCGATGGCGGCCAGCGCTAGCACGAAGATCTCGCCGAGGGTGTCCAGCGAGCGGTAATCCACCAGGATCACGTTGACGATGTTGCGCCCATGGGCGAGAGGCGCACTGTGGGCGATCATGTACTCGGAGATGGGCACGAACTGATCGATGCTCCAGGAGGTGAGCACTAGCAGAGTCACCAGCCCGCCCAGGCTGCCAGCCACCGCCACGTCGCGCACCCGCTCGATCGGGGTAGAGAGGTTCGAGAAGCGCGGCAGGCGGAACAGCACCAGAACCAGCAGGATCACGGTGAGGGTCTCCACCAGCAGCTGGGTAATGCCCAGGTCAGGCGCGCTGAACAGGATGAAGGTCAGCGCGATGGAAAAGCCCATGATGCCCACCGAGACCACGGCTCCCAGCCGCGAGCGGGAGATCGCCGCGAACAGTGCCGCCATGACCATGGTGCCGACCACGATGGCCTCGTGGAACTGCACGTCCAGAGAGACGTGGAACTGGGGCGCATGACGCAGCAGCAGCGAGTTGCCGATCAGGACGATCAGGGTCAGGACCATCACCAGGATATAGTTGCGCATGTAGCCGTTCTGTAGCACCCGGGTCTGCCAGTCGGAGACCACTACCACGGCCTCCATGAAGGCCTCGTAGCCAGCCTCCGGGCCGCGAGCAATGAGCGGATCGAGACGCGCCAGGCGCGCTCGCAGGCGATCCCAGCGCCGGAACAGCAGGTAACCCAGCGCCAGACTCACCAGCGACATCAGTAGCGGCAGATTGATGCCGTGCCACAGCGACAGCTTGACCTCCACCGGCACGCCCGCCACCGCCGATGCTGCCGCAGTCAGTAGCCCGGTACCCGCCAGAACCGGAACCAGTCCCAGCAGCAGCGAGAGAACCGCCAGTATCGCCGGGCCCAGCAGCATGGATGCCGGCGCCTCATGGGCCACCCGCGGGGTCTGGCGGCGCTCCCCAAAGAAGGGGCGCAGTGCGACGATGGCCGCCACGGCAATGGTCAGGACCGCCGCGGCAAAGGCCAACAGCACGATCAGCCACCGCCAGGCGCTGGCCTCGAGAATCGACTCGAACATCAGCTCCTTGCCGATGAAGCCGAACAGCGGCGGCACCCCGGCCAGGGACAGTGCCGCCACCAGGGCCACCAGGGCGGTGATCGGCATCAGCGCCCTCAGGCCGCCCATGGCGGTGACGTCCTTGGTGCCGGTCTCGTGATCAAGGATGCCGGCCACCATGAACAGCGCCCCCTTGTAGAGAGAGTGGGCCAGCAGGAAGGTCACGAAGGCGATCAGGGCTCCCTCGGTGCCGATGCCCAGCAGCATGGTAAGGGTGCCCAGCGCCATCATCGTGGAGTAGGCCAGCAGCTTCTTGATGTTGGTGTGTCGAATGGCCAGGAAGGCACCGGTAAACATGGTCAGCGCCCCCACCACCGATAGCGTCACCACCCACAGCTCGGTACCGCCCAGGCTCGGCTGCAGGCGCGCCAGCAGGTAGATGCCTGCCTTGACCATGGTGGCCGAGTGCAGGTAAGCCGACACCGGGGTCGGCGCCGCCATGGCGTTGGGCAACCAGAAGTGGAAGGGGAACTGGGCGGACTTGGTGAAGGCGCCGAGCAGCAGGCAGATCAGCAGCGGGGTGTAGAGATCATGCTCGCGCAGCACATCATCCATGGCGTTGAGCTCGGCCAGCGACCAGCTGCCTCCGGCCACACCCAGCATTACCAGACCTGCCATCAGCGCCAGCCCGCCGGCTACGGTGACGAAGAGCCCCTGCCGAGCCGACTTGCGCGCCTCCAGATCGGCGTGATTGAAACCGATCAACAAGTAGGAGGTAATACTGGTCAATTCCCAGAAGACAAACAGCGTGATCAGGCCGTCAGCCAGCACTAGACCCAGCATGGAGACCATGAAGGCCAGGATCGTCAGATGGAAGCGCACCAGATCCGGGTGCCCCTTGAGGTAACCCCCGGCGTAGATCAGTACGAAGGTACCGATCACCGTGACCAGCAGGGCGAAAAGCAGGGACAGGCCGTCGATGACGAAGGTCAGGCTCATCCCCAGCGAGGGCACCCACTCCATCGATAGTACCAGCGTCTCGCCGGCCATCACCTCGGGTACCTGCCCCAGGAACCACAGGGCCAACAGCGCCGGGTAGGCTGCCAGCACGAAGCTAGCACGATCGCCGAACCAGCGATGGAAGAGAGGCGCGAAGGCGGCCAGCAGGAATCCCAATAGCACGGCGAATTGCATCACACGAAGCTCTCCTGATCTCGATCGCCCACGGGTGGACAGGGGGATAATGGCAGGACCGCATTGGCCGGCATTCGCCTAATGAATGATGCGCCGCAGCACCCGAAGCCTTTTTATCAATAGAGAAAGCCTATAGACTCTCGCCGGCGAGTGGCAAGACGGGGGCGTTCCCACACCTTAAACGGAAGTCGCCATTTTATCATTAGTTAATGATTATCATGCGATTTTTTCTGCGCCCTGTTGTCGCACGCCTGCGACCGACGGCGCATTCTCGCCGTTAGGATGAAGATGAGCCGGGCGGTAACGTGGCTGCCCGGGCCAAAGGCGCCGCCCAGGTGTCTGGCCTGGCCAATTGCGCTCCCGCCATAGCGTGGAAGAGCAGACCGATGGCATTGCTGTGGATCCCCCTCCTGACCGTGCTCGGTGCCCTGGTGCCGATCTTCACCTCTCGCCACGGCCGCCGCGCCTGCACCCTCGCCACCCTCGTCGCGCCTCTACTCTCTCTAGGCCTGGTACTGGCCCATGCCCCGGCGGTGATCGGTGGCGATATCGCCAGCGTCTCGATCCCCTGGATGCCGCTTCTGGGCCTCGACCTGGCGCTGCGCATCGACGGCCTGACCCTGCTCTTCGCCCTGCTAATCCTGGGCATCGGTAGCCTGATCCTCTTCTATGCCGGCCACTACCTGAGCGCCGACGAGGACGACGGTCGCTTCCTCTCCTACATGATGCTGTTCATGACCGCCATGATCGGCATCGCCATGGCCGACAACCTGCTGCTGCTGTGGCTGTTCTGGGAGCTGACCAGCATCACTTCCTTCCTGCTGATCGGCTTCTGGGGCCACCGCAGCGACGCGCGGCGGGGCGCGCGTATGGCGCTGGTGGTAACCGGCGCTGGTGGCCTGGCACTGCTCGCCGGCCTGCTGCTGATTGGCCAGACGGTGGGCAGCTTCGCCTTGGACGAGGTGCTGGCCGCCGGCGACCTGATCCGCGCCTCGTCCCACTACCCGCTGATCCTGGCCCTGGTGCTGTTCGGCGCCTTCACCAAGTCCGCCCAGTTCCCCTTCCACTTCTGGCTACCCCATGCCATGGCCGCCCCCACGCCGGTATCGGCCTTTCTGCACTCGGCCACCATGGTCAAGGCCGGCGTCTTCCTGATGGCACGCCTCAATCCGGCGCTGGGCGACACTGCCCTGTGGGCCATCACCCTGTCGCTGGTGGGCCTGGCCACCATGCTCTATGCCGCCTGGTTCGCCCTGCTCGAGCGTGACCTCAAGGGCATCCTGGCCTTTTCCACCGTGAGTCATCTAGGGCTGATCACCCTGCTGCTGGGGCTGGGCAGCCCGCTGGCCATCGTCGCCGCGGTTTTTCATATCCTCAACCATGCTACCTTCAAGGCGGCGCTGTTCATGAGCGTGGGCATCATCGACCACGAGACCGGCACTCGGGACATCGACCGCCTGGGTGCCCTCTGGGCGATGATGCCACTGACCGGCACCATGACAATCCTGGCCGGTGCCGCCATGGCCGGCTTTCCGCCCTTCAACGGCTTCCTCTCCAAGGAGATGCTCTTCGAGCAGAGCCTGCTCAACAATGTGCTGGGGGCGCTGAGCACCATTATCCCGCTGCTGGTGATGCTGGCGGCCACCCTCTCGGTGGCCTACTCGCTGCGACTCATCTGGAGCCTGTTCTTCGCTGCCCCCAAGCTGACCCGGGAGCAGAAGGCCCAGCCGCCCATGAAGGTGCACGATCCGGCCCGCGGCATGCTGGCCCCTGGCCTCTTCCTGGCCGCCACGAGCCTGGCGGTCGGCTTGTTCCCCATGACCCTGGCTGCTCCCCTGGTCAACGCCGCCAGCCTGGCGGTTCAGGGTGACACCACTCCCCTGATCTCTCTGGCCCTGTGGCACGGCTTCAACCTGCCGCTGGCCATGAGCCTGGTGGCGGTGGTCGCCGGCGTGCTGGTGCTGCGCCAGCACAGGCGGCTGGCCAGGGTCGCGGCCCTCTTCCCGGCGCGCGACGCCGGACGCCTCTTCGAGGCGGCGGTGCTGCGGATCGTCAAGGCGGCACTCTGGCTCACCCTGCGCCTGGAGAATGGCTCCCTGCAGCGCTATCAGGCGCTGCTGATCCTCTGTGCCCTGGTCATGGCCGCCATCGGCCTGGCCAACCTCGAGGCACTGACCGGCGAGCGTGGCCTGCAGCCGCTGGACGGCATGCTGGTACTGGGCGCGGCGCTAATGATCTTCGGGGCCATCGGCAGCGCACTGAGCCACCGCTGGCGCCTCGTCTCGCTGCTGATGCTCTCGGTGGTGGGCCTGTCGGTGTCGCTGACCTTCGTCCGCTTCTCCGCCCCCGATCTGGCGCTAACCCAGCTGTCGGTGGAGGTGGTGTCGATGATCCTGCTGATCCTGGCGCTGTTCTTCCTGCCCCAGCGCCCGCCGCTGATGGTCTCTGGCCGTCGCATCGTGCGAGATCTAGTGCTGGCTGCCTCTCTGGGACTGGTGGTAGCGATGCTCAACTATGCCCTACTGACCCGCGAGACCCTGACCATCGCCGACTACTTCCTGCGCGAGGCGGTGCCCGGCGGCGGCGGCACCAATGTGGTCAACGTCATCCTGGTGGACTTCCGCGGCTTCGACACCCTGGGCGAGATCACCGTGCTGACCCTGGCGGGCCTGGCCACCTTCAAGCTGCTCAACCGCATGAAACTCTTCATGCCGTCGGGCAACCTGGAGGGCATCCGCTGGTCACGCCACCGCTATCCGTTGATCCTCTCGGTGGTCGCCCAGATACTCTTGCCCCTGGCGCTGCTGGTATCGGTCTACATCTTCCTGCGCGGCCACAACCAGCCCGGCGGCGGCTTCATCGCCGGCCTGATCACCTCAGTGGCACTGATCCTGCAGTACATGGCCCGCGGCCACGACTGGACCCGCGAGCGGATACCGTTCTCCTATCCGGTGGTAGCGGTCGCCGGACTGGCGATCGCCGTGGCCACCGGCCTTGCCAGCTGGCTCTTTGGCTACCCCTTCTTGACCTCCGCCTTCGGCCATTTCCATCTCCCGCTGATCGGCGAATTTGAGCTCGCCTCGGCGATGGTGTTCGACCTGGGCGTCTATCTGGCCGTGGTCGGCGCTACCCTGATGATTCTGATCAACCTGGGCGGCATCACCACCATCCACCGCCCCCGCCTGGAGGAACGCTGATGGAAGCCCTCTTCTCCCTGGTCGTTGGCGTGCTGACCGCCAGCGGCATCTACCTTCTGCTACGCGGGCGCACCTTTCCGGTGATCGTCGGCCTGGCGCTGCTGGGCTATGCGGTGAACCTCTTCCTGTTCTCCACCGGTGGCCTCAATACCCACGCCGCGGCGGTGATCGGCGAGTCGATCACCCCCAGCGACCCGCTGCCCCAGGCGCTGGTGCTGACCGCCATCGTGATCGGCTTTGCCATGACTGCCTTCGTGGTGATCCTGGCGATCCGCGCCCGCAGCGAACTGGGCAGCGACCATGTCGACGGACAGCAGGGCGAGTCGGGGGACGCCCGATGAGCCAGCACCTGATTGTTCTGCCGATCCTCATCCCGATGATCGGCGCGCTGATCCTGCTGCTCACCGGCAGGGCCGGCGATCGCCGCCATCGTCAACTGGCCGTGGCGCTGTGCGTCGCCCAGCTGCTGGTGGCAGGCTTGCTGCTGTTCCGCGCCGGCAGCGGCGAGCTGATCCTCTATGCGCTGGGCAACTGGCAGGCCCCCTTCGGTATCGTGCTAATGGTCGACCGGCTCGCGGCGCTGATGGTAGTGCTCACGGCGGTACTGGGCCTGGGCTGTGTGCTCTTCGCCTGCGCCGGTGAGGACATCCGGGGCAGCCACTTCCACGGCCTCTTCCAGCTACAGCTGATGGGGCTCAACGGCGCCTTCCTCACCGGCGATTTGTTCAACCTCTTCGTCTTCTTCGAGATCCTGCTGCTCGCCTCCTACGCCCTGCTGATGCACGGCGGCGGCAAGGAGCGCATCGGCGCCGGCCTGCACTACGTGATCCTCAACCTGGCCGGCTCGGCGCTGTTCCTGGTGGCCCTGGGGGTGCTCTATGGCGCCACCGGCACCCTCAACATGGCCGACATGGCCAGGCGTACCGCCCAGATGGGTGGTGACCAAGCAGCACTGGTCACCGCCGGCGCCCTGCTGCTGGTCGTGGTCTTCAGCCTCAAGGCTGCCCTGCTACCGCTCTACTTTTGGCTGCCACGCACCTACTCCAACGCCCCCGCGCCGGTGGCAGCGCTTTTCGCCATCATGACCAAGCTGGGGCTCTACGCCATCTTGCGGGTACAGTCACTGATCTTCGTCGACACCGCGGCGGGGGAAGCGATCACCACCTGGCTGTGGTGGTCGGGGCTGGCCACCATCGCCCTGGCCGGTGTTGGGGTGTTGGCCGCCCGCGACCTGCGCAACCTGGTGGCCTACCTGATACTGGTTTCGGTGGGTACCCTGTTGGCGGGGACGGCCCTGGGATCGCCCGAGGCCATCGGTGCCCTGCTCTACTACCTGCCGCACACCACCCTGGTGTGCGGCGCCCTCTATCTGATCGCCGAGCTGATCGGCCAGCAGCGTGGCAAGGCCGGCACCCGTCTGGTGCGCGCCCGGCGTCTCTATCAGCGTCACCTGCTGGGCGGCATGTTCCTGATCGCAGCCGTGGCAGTCGCCGGCCTGCCGCCACTAGCCGGCGCTCTGGGCAAGCTGCTGCTGATGCAGGCCGCCGAGGGGGCGGCGCGGCTGTGGCTGTGGCCACTGCTGCTGCTGGCCGGGCTCTGTGCGCTGATCGCCATGTCGCGGGCCGGCTCGGTCTTCTTCTGGGCCAGCTACAAGGGCAAGGGAACGAGCGGCAAGGTCACCAGGCCGCAGCTGGCCGGCGTGCTCTGGCTACTGGCCAGCGCGCCGCTGCTGGTCATCTTCGCCGGACCGGTGAGCGACTACACCCGTGCGACCGCCGAGCAGTTGGCCGACCCCCAGACCCAGATGACTCGCCTGCTCGGCGAGAGCCCGGCACTCCAGCTGGGCCGGGTCGCCACCCCCGAGGGAGAATCGCCATGAAGGCCTTGGGTCGATTGCTACCCACCCCCACCCTGTCACTGGTCCTGTTGGCGGCCTGGCTGCTGATGGCGCGCAGCATCGCCCCGGGCCAGCTGCTGCTGGGCGGGATACTCGCCGTGGGCATTCCGCTGCTGACCCAGGGCTTCTGGGAGCCGCTCCCGCGGGTGCGTCACCCGATCAAGCTGATCCTGTTCGTGATCAAGGTACTCTTCGACATCGTCAAGGCCAACATTCAGGTCAGCCTGCTGATCCTCAGCCCCCGTCGAGAAGCCCACCCCGGCTTCGTTGAATACCCCCTCGAGGTCAAGGAGCCGCTGACCATCACCCTGCTGGCCAACACCATCACCATGACGCCGGGCACCGTTTCGACCAACATTCGTCTGGATCGCTCATCGTTGCTGATCCATGTGCTGGACATGCGCGAAGAACAGGCCCTGGTGCAGGAGATTCGCGAGCGCTACGAGCGCCCTCTCAAGGAGATCTTCGAATGCTAGATACCGCGCTGATGATCAGCCTGTCGCTGATCGTGCTCGCCATGACCATGAACGTCTATCGCCTGGCCGTCGGCCCGGATATTCCCGACCGGCTGCTGGCACTGGACACCATGTACGTGAACGCCATCGCGCTGATCGTGCTGCTGGGCCTGTGGCTAAACACCAAGACCTATTTCGAGGCGGCCATGCTGATCGCCATGCTTGGCTTTGTCAGCACCATGGCCATCTGCCGTTACCTGCTGCGCGGCGACATCATCGAGTGAGGAGCAAGACATGACCTTCTATGTGATCGCCGAGGGGGTGATCTCCCTCCTGCTGGTGGCCGGCGGCATCTTCGCCTTTACCGGATCGCTCGGCATGCTGCAGTTCAAGGACTTCTTCATGCGCCTGCACGGCCCCACCAAGGGCACTACTCTGGGGATCGGCTGCGTGCTGATCGCCTCGATGCTCTACTTCACCATCACCCAGCGAGAGCTCCACGTTCAGGAGCTGCTGATCACCCTGTTCCTGTTCATTACCGCACCGGTGACCGGTCACATGCTGGCCAAGACCGGCCTGCACATGCACCTGCGTTTCATCACCGGCACTCGCGGGTCGGTACCCGAGTTTCGCAATGAGGATGTAGGCCAGAGCCGAGTGGCGCGCCCCGCCAAGGCGCGTCACCCCTGGCGCACCCGGCAACGCCGCCGTCGGTTGTAACGACTGTCATGGAGTTTCCGTCAGGCTCGTGCATCAGGGCCTCGGCGGGACCCAGCCACCCAGCTCGTTCTCGATCACCGCGAGCAGGGCGGCAATGTGGTCGTCACGATCATTGAGACAGGGAATATAGGTGAAGGTCTCGCCGCCCGCCTCGAGGAAGGCGTCGCGGATCTCTTCTTCGATCTCCTCGAGGGTCTCCACACAGTCGGAAGAGAAGGCCGGCGAGACCACCGCAATGTGCTTCTTGCCCTGACGAGCCAGTTCGGCCACGTGCTCCACGGTGGCCGGCCCCACCCACTCCTCGGGGCCAAACTGGGACTGGAAGGCGGTCTGGATCGCCTCGCCCTCCCAGCCCAGCGACTCGCGCAGCAGTCGGGTGGTCTTTTGACACTGGCAGTGATAGGGGTCGCCCTCCATCAGGTACCGCTTGGGCACCCCGTGGTACGAGGCAACCAGCACCTCGGGAGGGGTATCGGCGGCCGCGTAGGCCTCGCGCACCGAGCTAGCCAGAGCGGCGATGTAGTCGGGGTGATCGAAGTAGGCGGGCACTGTCCGGAAAGCGGGCTGCCACTTGAGCTGCATCAGGGTACGGAAGGCCTGGTCGTTGGCCGTGGCGGTAGTCGGCGAAGCGTACTGGGGGTAGAGTGGAAAGAACAGGATCTTCTCGCAGCCTGCGGCCTGCATGCTCTTGAGCACGCTATCGGTTGAAGGGTTGCCGTAGCGCATGCAGAAGTCCACCATCACCTCGTCGCCGAAACGCGTCTTTAACCCCTCGGCGACCTTGCGAGTCTGCTCACGCGTGGTGGTCAACAGCGGACTCTCGTTCCTCTCCGTGTTCCATATGCTCCGATAGGCCTCGCCGGACTTGAAGGGTCGGCGGGAAAGGATGATCAACTGCAGCAGCGGCTGCCACTTCCAGTCCGCATAGTCCACCACTCGCTTGTCGGAGAGAAACTCGCTCAGGTAGCGCCGCATCGACCAGTAGTCGGTGGCATCCGGCGTTCCCAGGTTGGCCAGCAGCACGCCCACCCTGGCCCGGGGGACGGGAGGATGATCCTCAGGGGCGTGGGCCAGGCGTCCGCTGCCGGGGTGGTGCAGACCGGCGTGAGCCTTGTCCTGGGTCGGGGTCATGGGGGAGCTCCTTCGTCGATAAAAGATGACACCAGTGTATCAGGCCCTCGCCGGGGCGGGCATTAAGTTGTACTATTTAAAGTTGTTGTACAACTTAAGGCAAGCCTATGTCCCGCCCCCTGGTGCTGATACTCGGCGACCAGCTCAGCCCCGACCTGGCGAGCCTCGCCGATCTGCCGGAAGGCAGTGTGGTGGTGCTCTGCGAAGTCGCCGCAGAAGGCGGCTATGTGCCCCATCACCCACAGAAGATCGCCCTGATATTCGCCGCCATGCGCCATTTCGGCGAGGAACTGCGGGAGCGAGGGCTGCGTGTTCACTACAGCGCCCTGGACGACCCCGACAATACTCAAGGGTTGATCTGCGAGGCCGAGCGCCTGGCGGCCCTGTACGGCTGCGACGAGATCCGCGCAGTGCGACCCGGCGAGTGGCGGCTGTGGCATGCCATGCGCGAGCGCGAACGGGCCGACCCGCCCTGGCGGCTGATCGAGGACGACCGCTTCTTCACCACTCCGGATGATTTCGACACCTGGGCCCAGGGTCGTAAGGCGCTGCGCCTGGAGTACTTCTACCGTGAGCAGCGCCGTCGCACCGGACTGCTGATGGAGGGTGGCGACCCGGCCGGTGGCAAGTGGAATTTCGACCACGACAACCGCGAGCCGCTGTCCAAATCCGCCACCCTTCCCGAGCCGCCGCGCCATGATCGGGATGCCATCACCGGGGAGGTGTTGGCACTGGTGGCGGAACACTTTGGCGACCATTTCGGGACGCTGGACGGCTTCCATTGGCCGGTGACTCGCCGTCAGGCACGGGTCGACCTGCGCCACTTCCTCGACCACCTGCTGCCGGACTTCGGCCGCTACCAGGACGCCATCAGCGACGAGGAGCCTTACCTGTTCCACTCGCGTCTTTCGGCAGCACTCAACCTGGGCCTGATCTCGCCACGGGAGGTGTGCGAGGCGGTCGAGCGCGAGTACCGAGAAGGCAGAGCCCCTCTCAACTCGGTGGAAGGCTTCATCCGTCAGGTACTGGGATGGCGAGAGTACGTCCGCGGCCTCTACTGGACGCGTATGCCCGACTATAAGCGGGGGAACTCTCTGGGTGCCCAACGCGACCTACCTGAATGCTACTGGACGGGCGACACCGAGCTACGCTGCCTGCGACGTGCCATCGAGATGACGCGAGATAACGCCTACGCTCACCACATCCAGCGGCTCATGGTCACCGGAAACTTTGCCCTGCTCTGCGGTGTGGCCCCGGAGGCGCTCTGCGACTGGTATCTTGCGGTCTACGCCGACGCCTGCGAGTGGGTGGAACTCCCCAACACCCTGGGGATGGTGCTGCACGCCGATGGTGGCCTGATGGGCTCCAAGCCCTATTGCGCCTCGGGCAAGTACATCGACCGCATGTCGGACCACTGCCGCCACTGCCGCTTCGACCCGAAGCGGGTGACAGGCGAGAACGCCTGCCCCTTCAACAGCCTCTACTGGCACTTCCTGGAACGCAACGCCGAGACCCTTTCGGGTAATCCGCGCATGAAGCTGATCTACGGCTCATTAGCGAAGATGAGCGACGAGAAGCGCATGGCGATGCGGCAACAGGCCGAACACTTCCTGGAGGGGCTGACCACTGCCCCCACCTGGGGAAAGGGCGACGGGGCCGACGACGAGAGAGCCCGCCATCTGACCGGATACCGACGGGAGAGCCATTCATGAGCCGACGACGCGACACCCTGGGCGCCCTGGCGCCCGTGACCCTCTATCACGACGGCCACTGTCCGCTCTGCCAGCGGGAGGTAGCCTGGCTGACGCAGCACCCGCGTCGGGACCGGGTCATGCTGGTGGATATACAGGCACCCGACTTCGAGGCCGAGGCACTCGGGAAAAGCTTCGAGGCGATGATGGGCAGGCTGCACCTGCACGACGCCGAGGGACGCTGGTTCATCGGCATGGACGCCAGCCGCGCGCTCTATGCGGTGCTGGGCTACAGGAAGCTGGTATGGCTGACTTGCCTGCCGGGGCTGGCGGGGATAATGGATGCGGGATACCGCTGGTTTGCCCGCCGCCGGGTACGCCTGGGGCGCTGGATGGAGAGAAGGCACACGTCACGGACGTGACAATATCCTGAAAGGGACGCGGGAGACGTCGAGGCGCCAGGAGGGCGCCGACGGAATCAGAAGACCAGCGGCATGCGCGAGGTCAAAGGGTCCTGATAGTGGGCATCGCGACCGATCACCTCGTCGTGGGGTACCTGCTGCACCAGATAGGCGCGGTGGATACCGGCCCGCTTCAGCTCCAGGTAGACGTCGTCCAGCGAACGGAACAGCACCGGCTTGCCGCGATTCGCGAGCATGTGGCGCACGCCCTCGATGTCCTCCAGCTCGACCTGATAGAAGCGGCTGCCGGCGTGGCCGATCACGCGAATCTCGAAATTGTCGTGGGTGGCCACGAAGGCCTTGAGTTCCTTGAAGTCCATTACTCCCTCCCCCGGTATGGGTTGTGATGCCACTGGGTAGAGACTGACTTTACCCCATGGCAAAAAAGTTAACGTTGCGTGTCAGGTCTGTGACCATGATGCCAACGGAGGGTTCCGGAAGTCATTGATAGGTCGAGGGATCGATGGCCTTGCCCAGAGAGTTGCGGTCCACCCACTTGCCCGCCTTGGTCTCCTTGTAACGAAACACCACGCGGTCACCGACCTTAACCGGAAGCTCGGCGTCCTCGGTCTGGTAGCTGTAGCTCTCGCCATCCACCACCAGCTGGTAACGATAGAGGTCGGGCATGCCCAGCCACTCCTTGAACGGGCCTTCCCGCTCCGCGGACTGGAGCTCACCGCGAGCCTCGAGTTTGGGGGTGCGCTGACGGTAGCCGCGCCGGAATCCGCCTGCCATGCTGCCTCCTTCCTGTCGGTCAAGCTGCTGAGTTGAAGGGTGGGCATTATACGGTGCTGTGCTCCCCGCTCAAGTCGTAAACCCAGGCGCTAGCGGCCCTGACCGCCGAAGGCCTCGCCGTAGCTGTCGGGCGCCAGGTCCTCGAAGCGGGTGTACTTGCCAATGAACGCCATGTGCACCGTGCCGATGGGGCCGTTACGCTGCTTGCCGATGACTAGCTCGGCCAGCCCTTGGTTGTCGGGGTTGTCGGGGTTGTATACCTCGTCGCGATAGACGAAGGCGATGACGTCGGCATCCTGTTCGATCGCACCACTTTCTCGAAGATCGGACATCACCGGGCGCTTGTTGGGACGCTGCTCAAGGGAACGGTTGAGCTGAGAAAGACAGAGCACCGGACAGCCAAACTCCTTGGCCAGCCCCTTCATCGAGCGGGAGATCTCGGAGATCTCCCCGGTACGGTTCTCGGAGTAGCCGGGAATCTGCATCAGCTGCAGGTAGTCGATCATGATCAGGCCGACATTGCCGTGCTCGCGTACCAGGCGACGAACCCGTGCGCGCATCTCGTTGGGCGACAGCGCCGCGGTATCGTCGATGAACAGCTGCTTGTCCTTGAGCAGGTTCACCGCCGAGGTGAGCCGCGGCCAGTCTTCATCCTCGAGCTGGCCGGTGCGTACCCGGGTCTGGTCGATGCGCCCCAACGAGGAGAGCATGCGCAGCATCAGGGCGTCGGCCGGCATTTCCATGGAGAACACCATCACCGGCTTGTCGCCGGAGATGACCGCGTGCTCCACCAGGTTCATGGCGAAGGTGGTCTTCCCCATGGAGGGCCTGCCGGCAATGATCACCAGGTCCGAAGGCTGCAGGCCGGACGTCATCTCGTCCAGGTCGCGGAACCCCGTGGAGAGACCGGTCATCTCCCCCTGCATGTTAAACATCTCGTCGATGCGGTCCACCGCCTTGGCGAGAAGCTGGCTCATGCCGATGGGGCCGCCCGACTTGGGACGCTCTTCGCTGATCTGGAACACCAGGCGCTCGGCCTCGTCCACCAGTTCATCGGCAGGCCTACCCTGGGGGCTGAAGGCACCGTCAGCGATCTGACCGGCGGCGCGGATCAGTTTGCGCAGGGTAGCTCGCTCGCGGACGATATCGGCATAGGCGCGAATATTACTGGCTGACGGGGTGTTGCGGGCCAGCTCGGCCAGCGTGGCCAGGCCGCCCACGGTGTCGAGCTGGTCGCGGCCCTCGAGTGCCTCGGAGAGGGTGACCACGTCCAGCGGCCGCCCCCCCTCGGCGAGTTCGGCCATGACGTTGAAGATCAGTCGATGCTCATAGCGATAGAAATCGTCCGACACCAGGTGATCGACAATGTGATCCCAGGCCTGATTGTCGAGCATCAGTCCGCCCAGCACCGACTGCTCGGCTTCCAGCGAGTGGGGTGGCACCTTGAGGGCGGCGGTTTCCTGATCGTGGTCGAGCATCTCGTTCATGGCAGTGCGGCCCCTGGGTGAAACTGGGGGAATATTCTACCCCAGGCTGGTGGCAGAACCACCGGCCCATAACGATGCAGGGGCGCGAGGAATCTCTCCTCGCGCCCCTGGGCAATCGCGCCCCAGAAGGGGCGATGGCAGGACCGCTTTACTCGGCCACTACCACCACACGCACAGTGGCGTCGACGTCCGCGTGCAGCTGAATGCGGATGTCGTACTCGCCGGTGGCGCGAATCGGGCCTTCCGGCATGCGCACTTCGCTCTTGACGACGTCGATGCCGGCAGAGGCGATGGCCTCGGCCAAGTCACGCGGGCCGATGGAGCCGAACAGCTTGCCCTCGTCGCCGGCCTTGGACACCAGGGAGAGCTCGATCTCGTTGAGCTGAGCGGCACGGGCTTCTGCCTCGGCCTTGCGCTCTGCGGCCTGGGCCTCGAGTTCGGCACGCTGGGCCTGGAAGGCAGCGATGTTGTCCTTGGTTGCCGGCACGGCAAGGCCGAAGGGCACCAGATAGTTGCGGCCATAGCCGGGCTTGACGGTGACCTGGTCACCGAGACCGCCCAGCTTGCCAATATTGTCGAGCAGAATGACTTCCATCTCGTAAACCTCTTGTCAGTCGCGGCTGGCCATGCGTCCGCGGAAATCCGCGAAGACGTCGATAAAGGCCAGCAACAGCACGATCAGAATCGTGGGCCAGGTGGTGATCAGCAACACATAGAAGGCCACCAGCCACAGCCCGTTCATTCCCTTTAAACCGATAACACCATGAACCAGCGCGATACCCGCGACCAGCAGGGGAATCCAGAGCAGCATGCCCAGGGCGGGAAGCCCCAGCAGCATGCCGACCACCCCGACCACGACCAGCACGGCAAGCTCGCGGGGCTCCAGGCGCAGCGCGTGAAACTCCTCGCGGAAGCCTCCGGGGTTGTACAACCCCGCCTGCCAGCCGCGCGCCAGCGCCAGACAGGCCACCGCGGCGATCAGCACCACCAACCCGGTAATCCCGCCGATCAGCACCTCGGCCAGTTGTTCGGTATCGAGGCCCTGGTCGGAGAGCTCGTTGAGCAGTCGATTGACCTCGGGAGACTGGCGCAGCTGCTCCAGCATGGGACCCGCGCCGCCGGGTGGCAGGAAGACGCCGAGCTGGATCATGCCGGCGCCCACCAGGGCGCCGCTAATCAGCGCCTCGCTCCAGCGCATGCGTGAACGCAGCACCACGGCCATAAGGCTGACCAGCAGAACGCTCGAGAGCGGGATGACGTCTCCCTGAGTCCACCACCAGCCCGCCGGCACGGCTGCGGCCACGATCACCGGCAGGGCCGGCGCCAGGCCGCGACGCAGCGTGACCAGGGCGGCGATGGCCGCCCCCAGCCAGAACAGCCAGGGAATGAGCGTGGACAGGGCAGCCCCGCCGATGGCGTAGGGCGTGCCCCGCATCATCCAGCGGGCGATCGCAAGCATCACGTTAGACGCTTACTGGTGGCTATCGGTGTAGGGCAGAAGCGCCAGGTAGCGGGCACGCTTGACAGCGCTGGCCAGCTGACGCTGGTAACGGGCCTTGGTCCCGGTGATACGGCTGGGAACAATCTTGCCGGTTTCAGTGATGTAGGCCTTGAGGGTATCCAGATCCTTGTAGTCGATCTGTTTCACGCCCTCGGCGGTAAAACGGCAGAACTTGCGGCGACGGAAAAAGCGTGCCATGTGAAGACTCCTTCGGACGTGCGATGGGTAAGATCAGGCAGTTTCGGCGCGGGGCGTCTCATCGCGAGGCTTGTCGTCGCGACGGGCGCGCTTCTCTTCCGTCGGCTTCATCATCGGCGACGCCTCGGTGATCGCTTCCTTGCAGCGAACCACCAGGCTGCGAATGATGGCATCGTTGAAGCGGAAGATGTTCTCGATCTCGTCGAGGGTCTCGCCGCTGCACTCGACGTTCATCAGCACGTAGTGAGCCTTGTGGATCTTGTTGATCGGGTAGGCCAGGTGACGACGGCCCCAATCCTCCAGACGATGCAGGGTGCCGCCGTTCTCGGTGACGAGGCTGGTGTAGCGCTCGACCATGGCCGGAACCTGCTCGCTCTGGTCCGGGTGGACCATGAACACGATTTCGTAATGACGCATGGGATCTCCTTGCGGTTTGGCAGCTTCCACGGGAGTCAGGCCCTCCGGAGAAGCAAGGAGTGAATGTCTCGATGACATTGGCTGAAATAGCCGTGCCCGCTCGACAGGCGAGCGGGCGCAGGTATTCTAAGGATTATGCACCGGGTGCGCAAGGGCTGCGCGCGTCAGCCTCGGCGCTGGCGCACCACCTCGAACAGGCAGATGCCGGTGGCCACCGAGACGTTCAGGCTCGACACGCTGCCCGCCATGGGCAGCTTGACCAGCTGGTCGCAGGCCTCTCGGGTGAGGCGGCGCATGCCCTTGCCCTCGGCGCCCATCACCAGGGCGGCGGGGCCGGCAAGGTCGGCGTCGTGAACCAGGACCTCGGCCTCCCCGGCGGTGCCGGTGATCCAGACGCCCAGACCCTTGAGTCTGGCCAGGGCCCGGGCCAGGTTGGTGACCTGGTAGACCGGCACGCTCTCGGCGGCACCGCAGGCCACCTTGCGCACCGTCGCATTGAGTGGCGCCGCCTTGTCCTTGGGTACGATCACCCCATGGGCCCCGGCGGCGTCGGCGCTGCGCAGACAGGCGCCGAAGTTGTGGACATCGGTGACGCCATCGAGTATCAGCAGCAGAGGCGGTGCCTCATGAGACCAAGCCTCGAGCCTGAACCACAGGGCGGCCTCGCTTTCGAAGGCCAGCGGCGTGGCGAAGGCGACCACGCCCTGGTGAGCCGCCCCCTGGGCAAGCCGGTCGAGGTCATCACGTGGGCGCGCCTGGACCCGGGCACCGCCGGCCCGGGCGCGCGCTACCAGCTCGGTCAGACGCCCCCCGGCATCCCCGTCCTGGACCCAAAGCTCGCGGGGGGTCTCGCCCCGCTCAAGCAGGGCACGCACCGCATGCACGCCGAACACGGCGTCCAGCCCACCAGGAACACCGGAATTACCGGGGATACCACCGGCGGAGCGGCGGGGTCGTTTATGCTTCATGGCAGTCATCCACGGGCAAGATCGAGGCGGGGCGCATGGCCGAGACGGCGCCCCTCAAAGATGGATCACCCTCAGCGACGCGAGCGACGGCGACGGCCGCCACGCTTCTTGCCGTCGCCCTCCCCCCCCTTGGCTGCCGGGGTAGCCTCGGCCTTGGGCGACTTGCCGCCGGCCCGGGCACGACCCTTATCGGGGGCGTCATCCACGGCACGGCGACGACGAGGGGTGCGCTTGGGGCGAGGCTTGTCGTCGGCCAATGCGAAGTCGATCTTGCGATCGTCGAGGTCAACCCTGGCCACCTGCACAGTGACGCCATCGCCGAGGCGATAGCTCATGCCGCTGCGCTCACCCTTGAGGCGGTGCTTCTCCGGCTCGTAGTGGTAGTAATCGGAAGGCAGCGAGGTGACGTGCACCAGTCCCTCGACATAGAAATCGTCCAGGCGTACGAAGATACCAAACTGAGTCACCGAGGCGATGGTGCCGTCGTAGACCTCACCCAGCTTGTCGGACATGAACTCGCACTTGAGCCAATCCTCGACATCGCGGGTCGCGTCATCGGCGCGGCGCTCGGTCATCGAGCAATGCTCGCCAAGTTCGAGCATCTGCTCGAAGGTATAAGGCGCCCACTTGCTGGGCGGCTCAACCTTGGCGTCGTCGGCGCGCAGCACCGTGGCGGTCTGACGCGGCCCGCGGATCACCGAACGGATGGCGCGATGGACCAGCAGGTCCGGGTAGCGGCGGATCGGCGAGGTGAAGTGAGCATAGGCCGGGTACGCCAGGCCGAAGTGGCCATCGTTCTGGGGCGAGTAGATCGCCCGGCTCATGGAGCGCAGCATCACTGTCTGAATGACATCGGCGTCGGGGCGATCCTTGATGACCTCGGCCAGATCCCGATAGTCCTGGGGACTGGGGTCATCGCCACCCCCCAGGGAGAGCCCCAGCTCGTTGAGGAACAGACGCAGCTTGTCGAGGCGTTCCGGGGAAGGCTTCTCGTGGATGCGGTACAGGGCCGGCAGGTCATGCTTGTCGAGGAAGCGTGCGGTGGCCACGTTGGCCGCCAGCATGCACTCCTCGATGACCTTGTGGGCGTCGTTACGCGAGCGCGGCACGATCTTCTCGATCTTGCGCTCCTCATTAAAGATGATAGCCGTCTCGGTGGTCTCGAAGTCGATGGCGCCCCGCTCCACCCGGGCCTCCCGAAGCAGTCGGTAGAGGGAGTGCAGGTTCTTGAGCGACGGCACCAACTCCCGGTACTCCTCGCGCAGGGCATCGCCCTCTTGACCCTCGTCATCGAGGATCGACGCCACCTTGTTATAGGTCAGACGCGCATGGGACTGGAAGACCGCTTCGTAGAACCGGTAGCGGCTGATGGCACCGCTCTGGGAGATGTTCATCTCGCAGACCAAGGCCAGGCGGTCGACGGCCGGATTGAGCGAGCATAGCCCGTTGGAGAGCAGTTCCGGCAGCATGGGCACTACCTGGCCGGGGAAGTAGACCGAGTTGCCGCGGCGAATCGCCTCCTGGTCCAGGGCGCTGCCCGGGCGGACGTAGTGGGAGACATCGGCAATGGCCACCAGCAGTTTCCAGCTGCCGGACTTGGTTTTCCAGGCACAGACGGCGTCATCGAAGTCCTTGGCGCTCTCGTCATCGATGGTCACCAGCGGCACATCTCGCAGATCGATGCGGCGCTGCTTGTCCTCGTCGGCCACCTCGGCGGACATGCTGGCGATCTGGTCATGCACCTCCGGCGGGAACTCGGCGGGGATCTCGTAGCTGCGGATGGCGATGTCGATCTCCATCCCCGGATCCATGCGCTCACCGAGCACCTCGATCACTTCACCCACCGGCTGCACCCGGGTGCCGGGCTGCTTGACGATTTTCGCCGAGATCACCTGACCGTCCTTCGCCCCGCCGCAGGCGCTGTGCGGGATGATCACCTCCTGGGTGATGCGCGGGTTCTCGGGAATCAGCACCCCGAACTCGGGGGTGTTCTCGCGGTAGACGCCGACGATGGTCTGGGTGTTGTGGGAGAGCACCTCGGCGATGGTCGCCTCGTCGCGGCCGCGGCGATCCCGCCCGCTGACGCGCGCCAGGACGTAGTCGCCGTGGAAGGCGCGACGCATCTGACGGGGCGGCAGAACCAGGTCTGGCTTCTTGCCGTCCTCGCGGAGCAGGAAGCCGAAGCCATCGCGGTGGCCAAGCACCTTGCCGCGGATCAGGTCGAGCTTGTCGATCAGTGCATAGGCGCCAGCACGGTTGCGCAGCACCTGTCCGTCGCGCTCCATGGCCGCCAGGCGACGCCGCACGGCTTCCTGCAGGTCCTCGTCATCGAGGCCCAGCAGACGACTCATCTTCTCGTGGGTGAGCGGCTTGCCGGCTTCTTCCAGGCGAGCAAGCAGGTACTCGCGGCTGGGGGCGGGATTATCGTACTTGTGTGCCTCACGGCTGGCGTGCGGGTCGTCGCTGAGCGTCCAGTGGGTCATGCGTTGAGCATCCTTGGCAGGGTCGGTGACGGCATGAGTGAGATGGCGCACGGGCGCCGCGGGCATGAAGTCTGGCGTATCATTTCGATTGTCATCCGCCTAGTATAGCGCCGCGCCGTCCAGCACCCAACCATGGCGACCCTCGCCGCCACGGCAATCGACCTAAAAATCAGCACCACGGGACGCCTATGGCGCTTGCATTGGTGAGTGAATCGGGTATCATGCGCCTCGCCTGCCCAGATGGCGGAATTGGTAGACGCGCTAGCTTCAGGTGCTAGTGTCCGTAAG
>CAYWBG010000033.1:14363-20405 GCA_964456005.1 uncultured Halomonas sp. | reverse complement strand
TCGATCAGCTGGTGCACGCCACCCCAGCGTTCCAGGGCGCTCTTGCAGTCTTCCAGCATGGAAACCTCCGTTGCTCCATCGGGCCGGTGTCAGCCGGCGCTTTGCCATAGCCTCAGAGTCTCCCCTGCCGTCGCGGCTGTCAATCCCCGCCATTCGCAAGGCTCAGGGGCGATTCGTGCGGCTTGGAAACGTTCGCCGCCAATCCACGGGTAGGCGCTCATCAGGCCATCGCCCAACTCGCCGACTGCAGGTCGTGGAGGTCGAGCGCCGACGACAGATAGGGCCAGTCCTTCAGCGTTCAGGTCGCCGTAATGTCGGCCGCCTGGATATTTAGCTGAACCCAGCTCACGACCAATATAATAAATAAAAACAGGCGATTACTGAGACATGGAGTCCGACTCCAAATGATAATTCAAGTATAAACTTTTTATACTTGAATTTTCACTAGCGCTTTCCTAATCTCTTTGAAACGCCTGAATCAGTCTGGAGCTAGGTCGGTCTGGAGCCACGTCAGTCTGGAGAAAACAATGAGAATCGCTTGTCTGGGGGGAGGACCCGCTGGGCTCTACTTCGCCATCAGCATGAAACGTCACGACCCTTCCCACGAAATCGTGGTGCTTGAACGCAACCAGCCCGACGACACCTTCGGCTGGGGAGTGGTGCTCTCCGACGAGACGCTGGACAACCTGGCCGCCAACGACGCGCCAAGCGCCGAGCGCATTCGCGAGCACTTCGCCTACTGGGACGACATCGCGGTAATCCACCAGGGCGTGAAGACGGTGTCCACCGGGCATGGCTTCTGCGGCATCGGCCGGCACAAGCTGTTACTGCTCCTTCAGGAGCGCGCCCGTGAGCTGGGGGTGGAGCTACGCTTCGGCAGCGAGCTTGACGGACAACAGATCGATTCCCTGCACCATGAATACGACATGGTACTGGCCGCTGATGGCCTCAACTCCCGCACCCGCACACGGCATGCCGCGCATTTCAAGCCCGACATCGACGTGCGTGCCTGCAAATTCGTATGGCTTGGCACTCACCAGACCTTCAACGACGCCTTCACCTTCATCTTCGAGAAGACCGAGCATGGCTGGGTATGGGCCCACGCCTATCAGTTCGATGACGACACCGCGACCTTCATCGTCGAATGCAACGAGGCAACCTGGCAGGCCTTCGGCTTCGGCGAAATGAGCCAGCAGGAATCCATTGCGGTATGCGAGCGTATCTTCGCGGGCCATCTGGGTGGCCATGCGCTGATGAGTAACGCCAACCACATACGCGGTTCGGCGTGGATCAACTTCCCCCGTGTCCTGTGCGAGCGCTGGAGCTTCGACAACGTAGTGCTGATGGGCGATGCCGCGGCCACCGCGCACTTTTCCATCGGCTCCGGCACCAAGCTGGCCCTTGAGAGTGCCATTGCGCTGGCCGACTATCTGCATAGCGAGCCCGACATGCCCGCCGCCTTCGCCCGCTACGAGCAGGAGCGGCGCACCGAGGTGCTGCGCCTGCAGTCAGCGGCGCGTAACTCCACCGAATGGTTCGAACAGGTGGAACGCTACCTGGACCTCGACCCGGTGCAGTTCAACTATTCGCTGCTGACCCGCTCCCAGCGCATCAGCCACGAGAACCTGCGCCTGCGCGACCCCAAGTGGTTGGCGAGCGCGGAAGCTTGGTTCCAGGCCCAGGCCGGCAACCCGGGCAGCACGCGCCCGCCGATGTTCGCGCCCTTCACGCTGCGCGAGCTGACCCTGGCCAACCGTGTGGTGGTCTCGCCCATGGCGCAGTACAAGGCCATCGACGGCTGCCCGACGGACTGGCATTTCGCCCATTACGCGGAGCGCGCCAAGGGCGGTGCCGGGCTTGTCTACACCGAGATGACCTGCGTCACGCCCGAGGGGCGTATCACCCCCGGATGTCCCGGCTTCTATACCGAAGCGCATGAGGCGGCCTGGAAACGGTTGTGTGATTTCGTGCACAACGAGACGCCCGCCAAGCTGTGCGCACAGATCGGCCACTCGGGCCCCAAGGGCTCGACCCAGCTCGGCTGGGAGGAGATGGATGCCCCGCTACCGTCAGGCAACTGGCCGATTCTGGCCGCCTCGGCCGTGCCCTGGTCGGCGCGTAACCAGGTACCGAAAGCCATGGACCGTTCCGACATGGACGCGGTACGCGATGCCTTCGTTGACGCCGCACGCATGGCCGACCGCGCCGGGTTCGACATGCTCGAGGTGCACGCCGCTCATGGTTACCTGCTGTCGTCGTTCATTACGCCACTCACGAACCGCCGTGATGATGAATACGGTGGAAGCCTGGACAACCGACTGCGCTATCCGCTGGAGGTGATTCATGCGGTGCGCGAAGCATGGCCCGCGGGCAAGCCGCTGTCGGTGCGTATTTCGGCCAACGACTGGGTAGGCGAAGAAGGCATCACCCCGGACGACGCCGTGGAAATCGCCCATCATCTCAAGGCGGCCGATGTGGATATCGTCGATGTCTCGGCGGGCCAGACCTCGACCCAGGCAAGGCCCGTGTATGGACGCATGTTCCAGACGCCATTTTCCGATCGCATCCGCAATGAAACGGGCATGGCCACCATGGCGGTGGGCAACATCTATCAGGCCGACCACGTCAACTCGATCCTGATGGCTGGCCGTGCCGACCTCGTCTGCCTGGCACGCCCGCACTTGGCCGATCCGTACTGGACACTGCACGTGGCCGCGTCTCTCGGGGACCATGATACCCAGTGGCCCGCGCCCTACCGTCCCGGTGCCGACCAGCTCAAGCGGCTGGCCGAACGCGGCGAAGGATGGGTCTAGGCCAATGGAACACCATCACATAAGCCAATCAAGCGACAAGCAGCCTGGGAATCAACCGCTCAGCGGCAAACGCGTGCTGATCACCGGCGGCGGCAGCGGCATCGGCGCCGACATGGCACTGGCGTTCGCCCAAGCCGGCGCCGAGGTGACCATCACCGGGCGCCGCGAGGTGCCGCTTGCCGCGATGACCGATCAGCACCCGGGCATTCACGGAGAGGTGGTCGATGTCACCGATGAGGCCGCCATGGTTGCGCTGTTCACGCGACTGGGCGAGCTCGACATCGTCATCGCCAACGCCGGAGCCGCCGAGAGCTCGCCGCTCTCCCGCACCTCTCTTGAGCAGTGGCAGCGCATGCTGGATGTCAATCTCACCGGGGTGTTCCTGACCCTGCGTGAGGGATTGGCCCACCTCGCCGACCACGGCCGGTTGATCGCCGTGGCCTCCACCGCCGGGCTGAAGGGCTACGCCTACGTGGCGCCCTACTGTGCCGCCAAGCATGGCGTGGTGGGTCTGGTGCGCGCCCTGGCCCAGGAGACTGCCACTCGCGGGATCACCGTCAACGCGTTGTGCCCCGGCTTCACCGAGACCCCGCTGCTCGAGGCCAGCGTCGAGACCATCGTCAGCAAGACCGGCCAGGAAAGAGAGCAGGCACGCGCTCACTTTCGCTCGGTCAACCCGAGCGGCCGCCTGGTTCAGCCAGCCGAGGTCACAGCCACCGCGCTGTGGCTGTGTGGTGAGCACAGCGGGGCCATCAACGGCCAGGCGATCTCGATTTCCGGAGGTGAGACATGACGGCCCCAGCGAAGCAGCAGGACGCCTCCAGCAAGGAGCGCCTGCGGTTATGGCTGCGCATGCTGCGGGTCACCCGCCAGGTGGAGGCGGCGCTGCGCGAAAAGCTACGCACTGAATACGATTCCACGCTACCACGCTTCGATGTCATGGCCGCGCTGCTGCAGGTGCCGGACGGGCTGAAGATGAATGAGTTATCCAAGCGCCTGCGCGTCTCCAACGGCAATGTCACGGGCATCATCGACCGGCTGGTCGAGGATGGCAGCGTCGAGCGCATCGCCATCGAAGGCGACCGCCGCGCGACCCGAGTTCGCCTGACGCCGGCCGGTCGTGACGGTTTCACCCTCATGGCAGAGGCACACGAGCAGTGGGTCAATGACCTGTTCGAGGGTGTCAGCGCCGAGGATGCCCATCACATCGGCGAGGTGCTGCACCGCTTGCCGACCCAAAAAGGAGACCCGTCATGACCATGGCCGACCTGGCACCCGAGCACTTCCTGTGGCGCATGGAGGGCAATGTCGCCGTCATCCAGCTCAATCGCCCCGAACGCAAGAATCCGCTGACCTTCGACAGCTACGCCGAACTGCGCGACACCTTTCGGGGGCTTGCCGACGCCGATGACGTCAAGGCCGTGGTATTCGCCTCCAACGGTGGCAACTTCTGCTCTGGCGGCGACGTGCATGAGATCATCGCTCCGCTGGTGGGGCGCGACATGAAGGGCCTTCTGGCATTCACCCGCCTGACCGGCGATCTGGTCAAGGCGATGCTCCACTGTGGCAAACCGGTGATCAGCGCGGTGGATGGCATCTGCGTGGGTGCCGGCGCGATCATTGCCATGAGCTCGGACATCCGCTTCGCGACGCCGCGTGCGTCCACCGCCTTCCTGTTCACCCGCGTGGGCCTTGCCGGCTGCGACATGGGCGCCTGTGCGATCCTGCCGCGCATCATCGGTCAGGGCCGCGCCGCCGACCTGCTCTACAGCGGACGCAGCATGAGCGCCGAAGAGGGGCACCACTGGGGCTTCTACAACCGCCTGGTGGATCCCGACGCACTCGAGAGCGAGGCGATCGCCTACGCCACCCGCCTCGCCCAGGGGCCAACCTTTGCCCATGGCATCACCAAGACCCAGCTCAACCAGGAGTGGTCGATGAGCCTCGACCAGGCCATCGAAGCCGAGGCCCAGGCCCAGGCGATCTGCATGCAGAGCCGTGACTTCGAACGGGCCTACCACGCTTTCGTAGCCAAGCAACGCCCAGCGTTCGAGGGGGACTGATGAGCGATAAACGCTATCTTGACTGGCCGTTTTTCGAGCCGCGCCACCGTGAGCTTTCCGAGGCACTCGAGGCCTGGTGCGCCGCAGAACTGCCGCGCGATCACAGTGACGTCGATGCCACCTGCATCCAGTTGGTGCGCGACCTGGGCAAGGCCGGCTTCCTCGAGGGAACGGCGGGTGATGATATCGATGTCCGCAGCCTATGCCTGATCCGCGAAACCCTCGCCCGACATGATGGCCTGGCCGATTTCTCCTTCGCCATGCAGGGGCTCGGCACCGGTGCGATCAGCCTGTATGGCAGCCGCCAGCAACGCGAATGGCTTGAAAAGACCCGGCACGGCCAGGCGCTCTCGGCCTTTGCCCTGAGCGAGCCACGCTCGGGTTCCGACGTGGCACAGCTCGACACCATCGCCGAGCCAAATGGCGACGGCTATCGGCTGAATGGCGAGAAGACCTGGATCTCCAATGGCGGTATCGCCGATCTGTACACGGTGTTTGCGCGCACCGGAGAAGGCCCGGGCGCCAAGGGGCTGTCGGCGTTCCTGGTGCCGGCCGAGACTCCGGGGCTCGAGATTCGCGAGCGCCTCGAGACGATCTCACCCCACCCACTCGCCAGGCTCGGCTTCAATGACATGCATCTGCCGAAGGAGGCCCTGATCGGCAAACCAGGCCAGGGCTTTCGCATCGCCATGTCGGTGCTGGACGTGTTCCGATCCACGGTTGGTGCCGCGGCGCTTGGCTTCGCGCGACGCGCGCTCGACGAGTCGCTGATGCGCAGCCGCAGCCGCGAACTGTTTGGCGAGAGCCTAGCCGACCTGCAGATGGTGCAGGGGCACCTGGCCGAGATGGCGCTGGACGTGGATGCCGCCGCCTTGCTGGTGTATCGCGCCGCCTGGACCAAGGACCAGGGCGCTGAACGCGTCACCCGTGAAGCGGCCATGGCCAAGCTCTACGCCACCGACCGCGCCCAGGAAGTGATCGACAAGGCCGTGCAGCTGCACGGCGGGGATGGCGTGCGCAAGGGACACATCGTCGAGAGCCTGTACCGCGAGATTCGCGCGCTGCGCATCTATGAGGGAGCGTCCGACGTGCAGAAGGTGGTGATCGCCCGCAGCGTGTTGGCCGATAGTACCTGACACCGTATCCCCCGCCGACACTCTCAGGTG
>CAYWBG010000033.1:0-14263 GCA_964456005.1 uncultured Halomonas sp. | reverse complement strand
ATAGTACCTGACACCGTATCCCCCGCCGACACTCTCAGGTGTAGCAACTAACAACGACAACAATGTACGGAGATTGGTCATGTACAGCCCATCGGCCCATGTGGATACCTTCCCGCGGGACCATCTACCGCCCGCCGAGCGGCAGCCCGACCTGCTGCTGTCGGGGTTCGATTACCCCGAGGTCATCAACGCCGGGGTAGAGCTCTGCGACCGCCAGGTCGAGAACGGCCATGGCGACAGGGTGGCGCTGGTCGGCAACGGTCGCAGCCGAACGTACGCAGAACTGCAAAGCTGGACCAACCGCCTCGCCCATGCGCTAGTCGAGGAACTCGGTGTGCGCCCCGGTAATCGGGTCCTGATTCGCTCCGCCAACAACCCGGCCATGGTTGCCTGCTGGCTGGCCGCTACCAAGGCGGGCGCCGTGGTGGTCAACACCATGCCGATGCTGCGCCCGAGCGAACTGGCCAAGGTGGTCGACAAGGCCCAGGTGACACTGGCGCTGTGCGACACCCGCCTGCTGGACGACATGCAGGTCTGTCAGGCTCAGTGCGACGTACTGACCCGCGTGGTCGGTTTCGATGGCGGCGCCGACCACGACGCCGAACTCGACCGCCTGGCGCTCGACAAGCCCGACACCTTCAAAGCCGTCGCGACCGCCGCCGACGATGTCGCGCTGCTGGGGTTCACGTCGGGCACCACCGGCCTGCCCAAGGCCACCATGCATTTCCACCGGGACCTCTTGATCATCGCCGACGGCTATGCCTGTGAGGTGCTTCAGGTGACGCCGGACGATGTCTTCGTCGGCTCACCACCGCTGGCCTTCACTTTCGGCCTGGGGGGACTGGCCATCTTCCCGCTGCGCTTCGGTGCCACGGCGGTGCTGCTGGAAAACGCCTCACCGCCCAACATGATGGACATCATTCGTGACCATCGAGCCACGGTCGTGTTCACCGCCCCAACCGCCTATCGCGCCATGCTCAACCATTTCGAGCGGCGCGATGATCTGGCAAGCCTACGGGTGGCGGTATCCGCCGGTGAGACGCTGCCATCACCAACCTACCACGACTGGATCGAGCGCACCGGCACACCGATCATCGACGGCATAGGCGCCACCGAGATGCTGCATATCTTTATCTCCAACCGCCTGGACGACCACCACCCCGACTGCACCGGCAAACCCGTCCGCGGCTACGAAGCGCGCATCGTCGATGCCGAGATGCATGAACTGCCGCGCGGCGAGGTAGGTAGCCTGGCGGTGCGTGGCCCGACCGGCTGCCGCTACCTGGATGACGATCGCCAGCTGGGCTATGTGAAAGATGGCTGGAACCTCACCGGCGACGCGTTCTACCAGGATGAGGAGGGGTATTTCCATTTTGCCGCCCGCAACGACGACATCATCAACTCGGCAGGCTACAACATCGCCGGTCCTGAAGTGGAAGCGGCCTTGCTGGCCCATCCGGCGGTGAGCGAATGCGCAGTGATCGGCTCGCCAAGCGAAGAACGGGGCCAGATTGTCGAGGCGTTCGTGGTGCTGGTGGACGGCGTCGACGGGGATGACGCCTGCAAGAGCCAGCTGCAGGAGCATGTCAAGCAGACAATTGCGCCCTACAAGTATCCCCGTTCGATACGATTCATCGATATGCTACCCAAGACAGCAACCGGCAAGGTACAACGCTTCCGGTTGCGTCATGAGTATTATCCGTAGCACCCATTATCCGAAAACCCGGCGTGGGGGAACCGCGAAAAACAACAGACGAGAGACACCGCAATACCACTCTTGCCACACAACAATACCGCTATCGACACGAGGGACACCCATGAACCACATCACTCGACTCGGCCTTGGCCTACTGCTCTCCTCAAGCCTCGTCACCGCTCATGCCGACGAGGTCAAGATCGGCATGATCACCACCCTCTCCGGGGGTGGCTCACACCTCGGCGTCGACGTTCGTGACGGGTTCATGCTGGCGATGGACCAGGCTGGCCGCGACGATATCGAGGTGCTGATCCAGGATGATGCCCGGCGCCCCGACCTGGCCCGTACGCTTGCCAACGAATTCATGCAGCGCGACAACGTCGATATCCTGACCGGCATCATCTGGTCCAACCTCGCCATGGCGGTGGTGCCGTCCGCCGTGCGCCAGGGCACCTTTTACCTCTCGCCCAATGCCGGCCCCTCGGATCTCGCCGGGCGCATGTGCCATGAGAACTACTTCAACGTCGCCTATCAGAACGACAACCTGCATGGAGCCATGGGCGCTTACATGCGTGAGCAGGGCTTCGAGAATCCCATCATCCTGGCGCCCAATTATCCTGCGGGCACCGATGCCCTGGCTGGTTTCAAGAACCTCTTCGAAGGCGAGGTGGCCGGTGAGCTCTACACCCAGATCGGCCAGTCCGATTACGCGGCTGAGATCGCCCAGATCCGCGCCAGCGAGGCAGACAGCCTGTTTTTCTTCCTGCCGGGTGGCATGGGCATCTCGTTCATGAAGCAGTGGGAAAACTCGGGGGTTGAGATGCCGGTGTTCGGTGCCGCCTTCTCGTTTGACGAAACGCTGATCAAGGCGGTGGGCAGTGCGGCGATCGGCGCGAAGAATACCTCTCTGTGGGCCTACGACCTCGACAACGATGCCAACCATGCCTTTGTCGAGGGGTTTCAGGCGGCCTATGAACGCATGCCGACGCTGTATGCCGCCCAGGGTTACGACACCGCCAACCTGATCCTCAGCGCACTGGACAAGGCACATCCCAGTGATCAGGGCGCCTTCCGTGAGGCGCTGCGCGAGGCTGACTTCGACTCGGTGCGCGGCGAGTTCCGTTTCGGACCCAACCACCACCCGATCCAGGACATCTATGTCCGTGAAGTGGTCGAGGGTGACGATGGCCAGCCGACAAACCGCCTGTTGGGCGTGGCCGTGGAAGACATTCAGGACATCTACCACACCCAGTGCCAGATGTGACGCTACGGCGCCGGGCTGCGGGTAGCCCGGCGCTGACCGTTCTTGGCTGAAGACTGGCCACTCACTTCTCACGCTTTTTCAGAGGATGCCCGACGTGTCCGTGACTCTGCTTATCGAGCAACTCATCAACGGTCTTCAGCTTGGCACCATGCTGTTTCTGATGGCCAGTGGCCTGACCCTGGTATTCGGCGTGATGGGGCTGATCAACCTCGCCCATGGCTCCTTCTACATGGTCGGCGCCTATGCCACCGCCATAGTGAGTGCCGCAAGCGGCTCTTTTCTGCTGGGGCTGGCCGCGGGCGTCATCGCTGCCGCCGCCACCGGCGCACTGGTCGAGCTGATCGTGATTCGACGCCTCTATCATCGTCCGCACCTCGATCAGGTGCTGGCCACCTTCGCCTTGATCCTGATCTTCTCTGAAGGCACGCGCTGGCTGTTTGGTTCCTCGCCGCTGTGGTTGAGCCCGCCAAGCTGGCTCAGCGGCTACGCCACCCTGCCGGGAGGAGCACGCTACCCGATCTACCGTCTGGTCATCATCGGCGTGGGTATCGCTGTTGCGGCAGGCCTTTACGTGGTGATCTCGCGCACGCGACTGGGCATGCGCATCCGGGCCGGGGAAAGCGACCGCGAGATGATCGGCGCCCTGGGGATCAATATCGCCAAGCTCTATACCCTGGTATTCGCCATGGGGGCGGCATTGGCCGGGCTCGCCGGAGCCATGGTCGGCGCCCTCCAGTCGGTGCAGGTGGGCATGGGCGAACCGGTCCTGATCCTGGCCTTCGTGGTGATCGTGATCGGCGGTATCGGCTCCATCAAGGGGGCACTGTTCGGCGCCATCTTGGTCGGGGTGGTGGACACCCTGGGCCGGGTCTACCTGCCGGTGCTGTTCAATAACTTCATGCCCGCCTCCGAAGCCACCGCCATCGGTGCCGCACTCGCCGCCATGCTGATCTACATCCTCATGGCCGTGATCCTCGCGTTCAAGCCCAAGGGACTGTTTGCCGCCCATGCCTAACCTCGACACTACCTCCACCGTGGAGCCGGGCCTAGCGCCACATCGCGCAGGCTGGCTAGACCGCAAGGGCCTGGTGCAGATGGCTCTGCTGGCAGGCCTGTTGCTGGTGCCTATCGCCCTGCATCTGCTCGGTCACGTGTACTACGTCAATCTGGCGTCGAAGATCACGCTGATCGCCATGGCCGCCGTGGGACTCAATCTGGCCATCGGCTACGGCGGCATGGTGAGTTTCGGCCACGCCGCCTACTTCGGGCTGGGCGGCTACGTGGCCGGCATCAGTGCCTATCACGCCTTCGACGCCACGGCGTTCATGAACTGGCCGATCAGTATTCCTGGCAGCGACAACATGCTGGTGATCTGGCTTGCCGCCATTGTGTTGTGCGGATTGCTGGCGTTGGTGATCGGTGCCATCTCGCTGCGCACCACCGGGGTCTACTTCATCATGATCACGCTGGCCTTCGCGCAGATGGTCTATTACTTCGCCAACTCCTGGCCCTCCTATGGCGGCGAGGACGGCCTGCCGATTTACCTGCGCAACGGCTTACCGGGGCTCGATACCAACGATGCGCTGACCTTCTTCCTGATCAGCTTCGCCGGCCTGGTGCTTGCCATGGCGATCACTTCAAGGATGATGAAATCACGCTTCGGCGCCGCCCTGACCATGGCGCGGCTCAATGACACGCGGCTCGCCACCGCCGGCATCAGTCCCTATCCGATCCGCCTGGTCGCCTTCGTCATCTCGGCGATGATCACCGGACTTGCCGGCGCCCTTTACGCCGACCTCAACGGTTTCGTCAGTCCCTCGATGCTCAGCTGGCACTTCTCCGGCGAGTTGATGGTGATAGTGATTCTCGGGGGCGTCGGTCGGCTTTACGGACCCCTTGCCGGCGCCGTGCTGTTCGTGATGATGGAAACCCTGCTGGGGGGCCTGACCGAGTACTGGCAGTTCTTCCTCGGGCTGCTGCTACTGGGGGTGGTGCTGTTTGCAAAGCACGGTGTCATGGGCTGGCTGGCCGGGAGGGAACGTGATGAGTGAAGTCGTGCTGTCGCTCAACCATCTGAACAAGTCCTTCGGCGCGCTCAAGGCCACCCAGGATGTCTCTCTGGATCTGCATGTCGGAGAGATCCACGGACTCATCGGCCCCAACGGAGCGGGAAAATCTACGCTGATCGGCCAGATCGCCGGCAATTTGCGCCCTGACGAAGGCAGCATCAAGCTAGCTGGCCAGGAGCTCACCTCTATGAGCATCGCGCAGCGTGCGCGCTTGGGGCTTGGCCGTAGCTTCCAGGTCTCGTCGCTGGCCGAACCCCTCTCGGTGATGCGCAACGTGATGGTCGCGGTGCAGGCCCTGCAGGGCCACAGCTTCCGCTTCTGGAAGCCGGTCAACCGCGACCGCAACCTGCTCGAGCCCGCCTTTGAGGTGCTTGAGCGCATGCAGTTGACCCACCGCGCCTGGACAGCGGTGTCGGAGCTCTCTCATGGCGAACGCCGCCAGGTTGAAGTGGCCTGTGCGCTGGCGTTAAAACCTCGGGCACTGCTGCTCGACGAGCCCATGGCAGGGCTCGGTCCCGAAGGCACAGCACACCTCACCGAACTGCTCGAAACTCTCAAGCATGAGGTACCGATACTGTTGATCGAGCATGACATGGACGCCGTGTTCCGGCTCGCCGACCGCATCTCGGTGCTGGTCGCGGGTGCCGTGATCGCCCATGGCGACAGCACCACCATTCGTCAGGACCCGCGTGTCCGCGAAGCCTACCTGGGAGATTGAGATGCTCAAGATCGCCGATATCGAAACCTTCTACGGACCTTCCCAGGCACTATTCGGGGTTAGCCTCGACGTTAAGGCAGGCGAAATGGTCGCGCTGATGGGACGCAATGGCATGGGCAAGACCACCACCATCCGCTCGATCTTTGGCCTCACCCCTGCCGCACGCGGCACTATCGAGTTCGAAAGCCGGAACCTGCGCCGCCTGCCTGCCTTTCGCATCGCCATGGCGGGTCTGGGCCTGGTGCCTGAAGGAAGGCGCTGCTTTCCCAACCTCACCGTACAGGAAAACCTTCTCGTCACCGCCCGCCCCGGTGACTGGACGCTTGACCGGGTCGAGACGCTATTCCCACGCCTGGCCGAGCGCCACCAGCAGATGGCCAGCACCCTCTCCGGTGGCGAGCAACAGATGCTCGCCATCGGCCGAGCCCTAATGACCAACCCACGTCTGCTGGTCCTGGATGAGGCCACCGAAGGACTGGCCCCGGTAATCCGCAAGGAGATATGGGCCGCCATCCGAGTGCTAAAGCAGAAGGGCCAGTCGATCCTGATCGTTGACAAGTCACTCAGCGAACTTTTACCCATCGCCGACCGCTGCACGATCCTCGAGAAGGGGCGAAATGCCTGGGAGGGCGCGCCCGAAGACCTCGACGACACCATCCGCGATCGCTACCTGGGTGTTTGAGACATGACCCATAACACGACACATGAGGCCGGGCATACCCGTCCCTCACCGTTCATGACTCGCCGCAAGGTACGCTTCGGCCACTGCGACCCGGCCGGTATCGTCTACTACCCGCGCTACTTCGAGATGATCAACTCGGTGGTCGAGGACTGGTTTGCCGAGGTGGTCGGGCAAGACTTCAATCAGCTGCATGTGACGTTGGGCACTGGGGTACCCACCGCCGCCATCGAGACCCACTTCCACGCACCCAGTCGGCTCGGCGAGTGGCTCGATTTCCGTCTCACGCCCCTGAAAACAGGACGCACAAGCCTTTCGATCAGAATAACCGCCCACTGTGGCGATGAACATCGGTTGACGTCCGATTCCACCCTCGTATTCGTCGACTTGAGCAACGGAACTCCCGTTCCCTGGCCCGATTCCATGCGCCAACACTTCCCTATGACGACCCAACAAGGATCCCAAGATGAGTGACGCCACCACCCACCAGATACTGCACCCCTCCCACTGGAAAACCGCCGTGGGCTATGCCAACGGCATCCTGGCGAGTGGGCGTACGCTGTTCGTCGGCGGCCAGATCGGCTGGAATGCCGCACAGCAGTTCGAGAGCGACGACTTTGTCGCCCAGGTGCATCAGGCACTGAGCAATATCGTCGAAATACTCAAGGAGGCGGACGCAGGGCCTGAACACCTTGTGCGTCTGACCTGGTACGTGACCGACAAGAGGGAGTATCTGGCACGCCTGAAGGAGGTCGGTGGAGCCTATCGCGAGGTGTTGGGCCGGCACTTCCCGGCCATGACCATGGTGCAGGTAGCCGACCTGGTGGAAGATCAGGCCAAGGTCGAAATCGAGGCAACCGCGGTGGTACCGGACTGAGCTGGCACTCGGGCTGAATCACGCCTTACATCACACTTCGTCGCCCGGCTACGCGATGGGTAAAGTACCGGGCGATAGTTCCGGCCAGCCAACGGGGGAATGGCTTCAGGCGTGAAAGGCGAGTATCCGGCGCTTGAAGCTGCCTGTGCCACACGTTTCTTCCAGACCACGCCCTTCCTCTAAATAGTGCTCGAGGATCGTAAAGTGGTCATCGCCTTCGAACATTGCCGATGCAACGCTTACGCCCTGCCCGCTCAAGTGCTCGGCATAGGCCTGCATCTGGCGTGCGAACTCGGCAGACTCCCTGCCACCGGCGGCGAGCTGAACAGCGGCTGGCACCCGACACGCCTGGTTGAGCGGGCTGAATTCCACCACGTCGCGGCCATCGAGCTGCAGCTTGGGCTGCAGCCATGACCAGGGAAATGGCCCGAGGTCATATAGGCCACTGACGCACAGCGCCCCCCTGATCAGGTCTTGGGGCAGGCCATACTCTCCTTCCCAGTCGGTGGCCAGCAGCATGCCGCACAAGTGCCCACCCGCGGAGTGTCCAGAGATACTGAGTTGGCGCGGGTCGACTCCCAATGATGCCGCATGGCGATGGACCCAGGCCAGCGCTGCGCGGCTCTGGCGAACCACTTCACTGAAGCGCACCGTCGGGCACAAGGCATAGTTGACCACCGCCACACTGATGCCAGCGGCCACCAGGTCATCAACGATGAAGCTGAATTCCTTGTGGCTGAGCGAGCGCCAGTAGCCGCCATGGAAGAACAGATGACAGGGGGCTTGCTGACCCTCGCCCACCCCCTCGGCATGGAAGATATCCATGCACTCGACGAGGGTCGGACCGTAGGGGACATCAAGCGTCACCCGATGGCGATCACGAGACGCCGCGCTGCGGGCACGCCAACCGGCGAGCAGGGCCGCGGGGTCCTGGCCACGCATCGGGTCGTAGGCGGCATCGATCGCCTCCTGGGAGGCAAAGTCACGGTAGAGCATTCAGGCTCCTCGAATGGTGCGGCTCAGCATGCCAAGCGGCGCCACGGCCAGCACCACGAAGCCGATCAGGGTCCAGCCCGGCAGCGAAATGCCGAGCAGCAGGAAATCGATCTCGGCGCATTCCCCCGAGCCGGAGAGCACCATGGCGACGACATCGCGCCAGGGCAGCAGCTCCATCATGTAGTCGAGCCCCGGGCCGCAGCTGGGCACCTGCTCCGGCGGCAGCGACTGCAGCCAGAGGTGCCGCCAGGCCACGGCGATGCCGCCGGCCACGGCGACCAGGCCCAGTAGGCCATAGAGCGCCGACCCCAGGCGCCCCCGGGGGTTATGCAGCGCCGCCACGGCGAACACGGCGGCGGCGGCCAGCACCGCCACCCGCTGGAAGATGCACAGCGGGCAGGGCTCGAGCCCGACGACGAATTCCAGGCCCAGGGCCACGGCCATCATCAGCGCGCAGAAGGCCAGGCCGGCCAGGCTCCACTGGCGCACGGAGAGGCGCGCAAGGGTCGTGGTCACGAAATCGTCTCCTGGCCCAGGCGGGTTTCCCGGGCTCGGGCGAAATAGCTCGCCAGGAAGTCGTCGAACGCCTCGAGGTCGGCATCCTCGAGGTCCGCCTGCTGACGGTGAGAGGACGCCACCAGTTGCTCGAACAGCGCCTCGCGGGCAGGGTCCATGGGCTCATGAGCCAGCCGCTCGGCCTGCTCCCGGGCGATGGCCAGCATGGCGTCGGAGAACTCCTCACCCGTCTCACGCAGCCGCGCCAGCAGCTGCCCAGAGGGGGTAAGGGCGGGATCCTCGAGGCGCGGCCGCATGGCGAGCACGGCATCATGGTGGGGGCTGCCCTCCTCCAGCAGGTCGAGCAGCTCGGCCACCCCGGCCATCTCGGCGAGGATCTCCTCGCCCCAGTCGGTCAGTCGACGGGGCGTTTTGCCCTGGCAGAGGCGCAGCTCGGGGTCGCGGCCGCGCTCCACCACCAGGCGTCGATTGTCGTCGAGGCGCTCGCACTCCTCGTCGGGAATCCAGGGGCTCTCGGCGAGCAGGCACCACATCACGAAGGCGTCCAGGAAGTAGATCTGGGTCTCGTCCACCCCCAGCGGCAGCAGCGGGTTGAGGTCCAGGCAGCGCAGCTCGATATATTCCACGCCGCGCGCCTCCAGCGCCTGGCTGGGCGTCTCGTCGTGGCGGGCCACCCGCTTGGGACGGATGTCGCTGTAGTACTCGTTCTCGATCTGCAGAATATTGGCATTGAGCTGACGCCACTCGCCGTCCTCATGAACGCCCTTCGCCTGGTAGGCGGGCCAGGGGGTGGAGATGGCGTGACGCAGGGTATTCACATAGTTGGAGAGCGAGTTGAAGCAGATCTTCAGCTGCTCCTGCACCTTGTTCTGGTAGCCCAGGTCGGACATGCGCAGGCTGGTGGCGTAGCGGGAGACCAGGGTCTCCTCGCCGTGGGGCTCGAGCTTGTCGGGCACCCGGCCATCCGGCAGGAAGCTGCGATCCAGGGCCGGGGAAGCGCCAAACAGATAGAGCAGCAGCCAGCTGTGGCGGCGGAAGTTGCGGATCAGCCCGAAGTAGCGCTGGGAGCGATAGTCGGACATGGGCGTACCGACCGCTCCCTCCAGCTCACGCAGCAGTGCCCAGAGGTCGTCGGGCAGCGAGACGTTGTAGTGCACCCCGGCGATGGCCTGCATGATGCGTCCGTAGCGCACGTCCAGGCCCTTTCGGTAGACCCGTTTCATGACCCCCACGTTGGAGGAGCCGTAGTCGGCGATGGGCACACTGTCGTTACCGTCGAGACGCGCCGGCATGCTGGCCGGCCAGATCAGCTCGTCGCCCAGGTAGCGGTAGCTGAAGCGGTGCAGGTCGCCCAGAAACGCCATGGCGTCGCCGGGTCGACAGTAGACCGGGGTGATGTACTCCAGCAGCGCCTCGGAGTAGTCGGTGGTGATATGCGGATGGGTCAGTTTGGAGCCCAGCGCGGTCGAATGCGGCGTGGCGGCGATACGCCCGGTGCGGTCGACGCGCAGGCCCTCCTTCTCGATGCCGCGACGCAGGCGGCCGAACTGTCCCTGGCGAGCGGGCCCCTCAAGGCGCGCGATCAGGCTGGCGAGTGAATCGGACAAGATGAACACCCCTTACTAGTGTCGGGTTAGCGCTTCTTTTTGGCCTTGATCAGGGCGGCGCCCAAGGCGCCCATCTGCCCCTGTGGGTCTTTCGAGCCCCGAGCGGCATCCTTGCGGGGCGGCTTGTGCCCCCCGGCTTTCTGGCCCCCGGGCTGGCGACTGTCGGTGCCTGCGCGGCGGGGGCTATCGCCCTCCTCGTCAAGCGGGTCGTCCAGGCGCATGGTCAGGCCGATGCGCGCGCGTTCCAGGTCGACGCTCATCACCTTGACCCGGACGATGTCGCCGGCCTTGACCACGCTACGCGGGTCTTCGATGAAACGATCGGAGAGGGCCGAGATATGCACCAGGCCATCCTGGTGGACGCCGATATCGACGAAGGCGCCGAAGTGGGTGACGTTGGTGACGCTGCCCTCGAGCACCATGCCCCGCTCCAGGTCCTTGAGGGTCTCGACGCCCTCGCGGAACTCGGCGGCCTTGAACTCCGGGCGCGGATCGCGGCCGGGCTTGTCGAGCTCGGCCAGGATGTCGGTGACCGTGGGCACGCCGAAGCGCTCGTCGGCGAAGTCGGCGGGTTTCACCGACCGGAGGGTGGCGGTGTCGCCGATCAGGCTGCCGACGTCCCGGCCGCTCTGCCGGGCGATGCGCTCCACCAGGGGGTAGGCTTCGGGGTGCACGGCACTGGCGTCCAGGGGGCTCGCGCCATTCATGATGCGCAGGAAGCCGGCGCACTGCTCGAAGGTCTTGGGGCCGAGACGGCTGACGTCCAGCAGCTCCTTGCGGCGAGTGAAGGGCCCCTGGGTGTTGCGTCGGGCCACGACCGCCTCGGCCAGGGCCGGCGAGAGCCCCGCCACCCGTGAGAGCAGTGCACTGGAGGCGGTATTGAGATCGACTCCCACGGCGTTCACGCAGTCCTCGATCACCGCCTCGAGGCTGCGCGACAGCTGCACCTGGGAGACGTCGTGCTGGTACTGGCCCACGCCAATGGACTTGGGCTCGATCTTGACCAGCTCGGCCAACGGGTCCTGCAGACGACGGGCGATGGAGACCGCCCCGCGGATGGTGACGTCGAGGTCCGGCAGCTCTCGGGAGGCGTACTCCGAGGCGGAGTAGACCGAGGCGCCCGCCTCACTGACCATCACCTTGGAAAGCGCCCGCTTGCCGGCCCCGGTCCTGGAAGAGAAGGCCTTGACCAGGTCGCCGGCCAGGCGGTCGGTCTCGCGGCTGGCGGTGCCGTTGCCCACGGCGATCAGCGCCACATCGTGCTTCTCGACCAGCCGGGCCAGCTCGGTCAGGGAGGCGTCCCAGGCGTTTCGGGGGGCGTGGGGATAGAGGGTGGCGTCCTCGAGGAACTGGCCGGTGGCATCCACCACCGCCACTTTGCAGCCGGTGCGCAGCCCCGGGTCGATGGCCAGCGTCGCCTTCTGCCCCGCCGGCGCGGCCAGCAGCAGGTCCTTGAGGTTGGCGGCGAAGACCTCAATGGCGGCAAGCTCCGCGGACTCGCGTAGCCGGCCCATCAGCTCGGTCTCGAGATGGGTGTAGAGCTTGACCCGCCAGGTCCAGCGCACCACGTCGCGCAGCCACTTGTCCGCCGCGCGGCCCTGGTCACGGATGTCGAAGTGGCGGGCGATGGCCACCTGGGCGGGATGAATCGGCGCCTCCTCCTCGCCGGGCAGGCGGATGACGAGCGTCAGCACCCCCTCGTTGCGGCCACGGAACATGGCCAGCGCCCGGTGGGAGGGTACCCTGGCGAGTTTTTCGTCGTGCTCGAAGTAGTCGGAGAACTTGGCGCCTTCCTGCTCCTTGCCGGGAATCACCCGGGCGCTAAGCTCGCCCTCGCTCCACAACCGCTCGCGCAGACGACCCACCAGCTCGGCGTCCTCGGCAAAGCGCTCCATCAGGATCTGGCGGGCGCCATCCAAGGCCGCTTTCGTATCTTCGACGGCGGGGATATCCCCCTCCGCCGAGCGGAGATAGCGGGAGGCTTCGGCCTCGGGGTCCAGGGTGGGGTCAGCCAGCAGCGCCTCGGCCAGCGGCTCGAGCCCCGCTTCGCGGGCGATCTGGGCCTTGGTGCGGCGCTTCTTCTTGTAGGGCAGGTAGAGGTCTTCCAGGCGCTGCTTGGTGTCGGCGGCCTGGATCAGCCCCTTCAGCTCGTCGCTCAGCTTACCCTGCTCGTCGATGGCGGCGAGCACCGCGACGCGGCGCTCCTCCAGCTCGCGCAGGTAGCCCAGGCGCTCGTGGAGCTGGCGCAGCTGGGTGTCGTCGAGCCCGCCGGTCACTTCCTTGCGGTAGCGGGCGATGAAAGGCACGGTGGCCCCGCCATCGAGCAGCTCCACCGTGGCTGAGACCTGCTGCGGGCGAACGGAAAGCTCCTCGGCGAGGCGCGTAATGATGCGGCTGGTGGCGTCCATGTAACCCCTTCGCTGATGCTCGAGAATCAATCGCGACAAGGTATCACAAGCGCCCCGCCCGCGGCAGGCTTGACGTCGAAAGCCCTGGCCTCTCGCCGATAGATGAGTCACTCGGGCCTGTTCCGTCGACAAGCCTGCGAGCGGGCGCCATGAACCCCTCCTTGGGGGCTACCTAGACCGTCCCTGGTCCACGGACCCCCTCTCCGGCTTGTCCCCGGCGCCCCTCGGACTTGCAACTGCGATTGCCCGGCTCGACAGCGCGGCACACTCCTGAACGCCTCAGGCCGGCACGAAGCTTAGTGCCAGGCCGTTGTTGCACCAGCGCAGGCCGGTGGGGTCGGGGCCATCGCTGAAAACATGACCCTGATGGCCGCCGCAGCGGGCGCAGTGGTACTCGACTCGTGGCCAGATCATGCTGAAGTCGAGCCGGCTGAGCAGGTGCCCCTCCACATGGTCGAAGAAGCTTGGCCAGCCGGTGCCGGAGTCGTACTTCATGGCGCTCTCGAAGAGGCGCAGGTCGCAGCCGGCACAGCGGTACTCGCCCTCGCGCCACTCCTTGTCCAGGGGGCTCGACCAGGGCTCCTCGGTGCCGTGGTCACGCAAGATCCAGTACTGCTCGGGGGTGAGCCTCTCCCGCCACTCGTCGCGGGAGAGTTCCAGGCGCTCGATCCCCGAGGCCGCCTCGAGACTCAGCCGGGGAAACCCAAAGGCGGCGCCGGGCAGCAGGCTCGCCGCGCCGGTAGCAGCCGCTAGACCCAAGAAGTGCCGTCGTTTCATGCCTCTTCTCCATCAGGGGAACACACAGCAGAACGGGGGAGCGGCACTGCCGCTCCCCCGTTCTGACTCTCGTGTTGGCCTGCGGTTCTCAGACCAGGCTGGGCCCTGCCTTGACGATGGCCTCGCTGACGCCGTCGAACTTCTTGAAATTATCGACGAACTTCTCGGCCAGGTCCTGGCGCTTGCGATCGTAGGCGTCCTTGTCTTCCCAGGTCCCGCGCGGATCGAGCAGGCGGGAGTCGACGCCCGGCACCGCGGTGGGCACCTGCAGGTTGAGGCCGTCGATGAGCTTGGTCTCGACGTCGCGCAGCACGCCGGACTGGATGGCGCTGATGATGGCGCGGGTGGTGGGGATGGAGAAGCGTGCGCCGCCCTCGCCGTAGGCACCGCCGGTCCAGCCGGTGTTGACCAGGTAGACCTGGGCGTCCTTCTCGGCCACACGCTTGATCAGCAGGTCGGCGTACTCGCGCGCCGGGCGCGGGAAGAAGGGCGCACCGAAGCAGGTAGAGAAGGTGGCAGCCAGCCCCTCGGAGGAGCCCATCTCGGTGGAGCCCACTTTGGCAGTGTAGCCGGAGAGGAAGTGGTAGGCCGCGGCCTCCTTGGAGAGCACGGAGACCGGCGGCAGCACGCCGGACATGTCGCAGGTCAGGAAGACG
>CAYWBG010000032.1:0-20789 GCA_964456005.1 uncultured Halomonas sp. | reverse complement strand
CTCGGACAGGCCCTGCTCCTGGCGCAGCAGGCGCAGCTTCTGGCGCTCGGCGAGCAGCTCGGCGTCATCATCCAGGGTGCGGCCGTTGAGCTCGGCCAGCTGGGCCATGCCCTGATGGTAGAAGGCGAGAATGGCCAGCGCCGTGCCGTTGCCCTCCTCGGCTCCCCGGCGCAGCGCAGGCAGGTAGCCACTGACCCGGGAGAGATGATGCTTGAGCTGCCAAACGTAGCGCATCTCGGTCATCCAGGGCCGTTCGCGCAGCACCGCAAAGGTGAGGCTGGTGGCCACCAGGCCCAGCAGCACCCCCACCACATTGAGCCAGAAGCCACCGTCGAAGGCGGCCTGGAGCAGCTGCGCGAAGACCAGCCCGAAGACGACCAGCTGGCCGGCCATGGCCAGACTGATCATCTTTGCCTTGCGGCGGTAGGTCTCTGGGTCGTGCTCTTCGAAGCGGAATGACATGGGGCCTCCTGGGTGGCGAGTCGGAAATCGAGATGATTATCCCGACTCGGCCCCCCGGGGTACAGGGTGGCTCTCGGCGACAGGCGACCAGAGACGCCGGCATGGAGGCGGGGCCATCCCGGCGACAGGCCTCCACGAGGGCGCTGTCAATACTTCCCTGTACGGTACTTTTTCCTTCCATGGAATAAGACCCTCGCTGCGACCTGCCCCCGGCGCCCCTCGCGCTGGTGGGTCATCCTTAACTAGCGCAGGCGCTCGGCCGCGCCGAGCAGCAGATGCTCGGTGGTCTCCCAGCCGATGCAGGCATCGGTGACCGAGACGCCGTGTCGCAGTCCGCCGGACGCAAGCGCCTGCTTGCCCTCGTTGAGATGGCTCTCGATCATCAGACCGGCCAGCGAGGATTCGCCTGCCAGGCGCTGGGCCAGCACATCGAGCAGCACCTCGCTCTGGCGGCGGTGGTCCTTGCGGGCGTTGGCGTGGCTGCAGTCCACCATCAGCCGCGGGATGAGCCCTGCCTCCTCCAGGGCGCGACGCGCCGCTGCAACGTGTGCGGCCTGGTAATTGGGCTCGCCATGGCCGCCGCGCAGCACCAGGTGAGAATGGCCGTTGCCGGCAGTCGTCTGCATCACCGGCCGTCCCTCGGGGTCGAGGCCGAAGTGCTGGTGCGGATGGGCGGCGGCCCGCATGGCATCAAGCGCCACGCCGATCTCGCCGCTGGTGGCATTCTTGAAGCCCACCACGGCGTCGAGGCCACTGGCCAGTTCGCGGTGCAACTGGGACTCGGTGGTGCGGGCGCCGATGGCCACCCAGGCCAGCAGGTCCTCCAGGTAGGGGGCGAGCATCGGCTGCAGCAGCTCGGTCGCTACCGGCAGACCCAGTGCGGCCACGTCGCGCATCAGCCGACGCGCGAGCTCGAGGCCTCGAGCCATATCGCCCGAACCGTCCAGGCCCGGGTCATAGGCCAGGCCCTTCCAACCCACGGTGGTGCGCGGTTTCTCTACGTAGACACGCATCACCAACAGCAGGCGATCATCCACCTTCGGCGCAAGCTCAGCCAGTCGACGAGCATACTCCAGGGCTACCCCAGGGTCATGGATGGAGCAGGGGCCGACCACGACCAGCAAACGGTCATCGCGGCCAGCGAGGATGTCGCGAATGGCCCGACGCTGATCCTCGACCTGTCGCGCCAGATCGTCTTCCAGGGGCAGAGTGCGGTGCAGTTCTGCTGGGGTGGGCAGGGCACGGCTAGGGGGCATCGCGGGACGTGTGGGAGTCTTCAGTTCGGCGGCAAGGGGGGCATTCATGGGCGTCATCTCCGGGTGGCCGTCATACATCGTGTCGTTCGGGTGCCACCGATATCGCTACGGCCGGAGGTGGCGCACAGGCACGACCGCAGCTCGCTAAATCGCCAGTAGCCGTCATAGCCCGTGAAGCCGGTCTGCGAGCAAGTGGCGATGGGTGCGGTCATGTTACCTCTCCTCTCTGTGAGTCTGGGTGACGACGTGATGTCGCCGGGCCCTTAACGCAGAACCCCCGGGGCGGGAAGCCTTCCGGGGGTTCTGGCGGGAGGCGACCCTGGCGGGGCGTGCCTCTCGGCGATGTCAGCTTGCGATCAGGACATGGCCACCGGCACACCGGTCATAAAGTCGCCATACCAGAAGTGCCCTGAGTTTAGACACGCCATTCCCTCACCATCGATTCCGGCGCCATCGCCAACAATGTGTGGGGAGGGTGTCTTCATGGTCATCTCCTGAATTTATCCTACATCCTGCCCCATCGCTGGAGGGCTGGCAAGAGCGTCGAGGGACACGACTCAGCGCAGATGGCGGCCGCCATCCACCGGCAGAGTCACCCCGGTCATGAAGCGGTTATCGAGAAGATAGCGAAGACTCTGGTAGATCACGCCGGGGCCGGGGATCATCTGCATTGCGGACTTGGCTCGGGCCTTCTCGGCATAGGCATCGTCGTCGCCCTCATTGAGCATGATCATCGCCGGTGCGATGGCATTGACCTGGATCGAGGGCGCATACATGGCGGCGAAGGAGAGCGTCAGGTTGTCGAGCCCGGCCTTGGTGGCGGCGTAGGCCGCGTGCTTCTTCGACCCTTTCTGCACCACATAGTCAGTCATGTGAACGATATCGCGCTGAGGCTCACTGCATGCCTCCAGCAATTCGCGGGCATGCAGGTTGATCAGGTAAGGCGCTAGCATATGGATTCGGAACAGCCGCTCGAAGTTGGCTCCCGCCTCCGTCCCGCGTGAGTCCGGGGCCCAGTCGCTGGCGTTGTGGACGATCGCTCTCAGGGAAGACGTGACCGCCTTCAGGCTGGCGAGGAAGTCCAGGATGCCCGCCTCGGTGGCGAAATCGGCCGGCAAGGTGACAATACCCCGCTCACGCAGTACATCGAGCTCTGCACGCTCGCGGCGATAGCTGATGATGACAGGATGGCCGTCATCGACGAGGCGCTCGGCGCAGTGCCGGCCCAGCCGCTGGGCACCGCCGGTGATCAGTATGGGCGCTGCGCTCACGGGCGAGACTCCTTCACCAGGCTGCCCGCGGTGGGCACGATGGGATCTCGGGGTGCGTAAGCGAAGACATCCGAGAAGACCCGCGAGGGCGATAGGCCCAGCGACGCCAGGACGTCCACGGACGCATAGACCATGCCCGGGGATCCGGAAAGGTAGACGTCATGGCCCGAGACGTCGTCGAGACACGCGGCCAGGGCCTGATCGATGCGTCCACGGTGGCCCTGAATCCGTTTGCCATCGACGGGCGTCTCGGGGGGAATCTCGTTCACCGCATGAAAGCGAAAGTTGTCGTGACCCTCCGCCCACTCCCGGGGCAGGCGCTCCAGATAGAGCTCGCGCCGCTCCCTGGCCGCCCACCACAGGTCGATCTCCCGCTCGGGATTCTCATGCAGCGCCGCCTCGACAATCGCCTTCATCTGGGCAAAGCCGGTGCCGGCGGCGATCAGCAGCAGCGGCCGGTGGCTGTCGGGGTCGAGCACGCAGTCGCCGCCAGGCAAACGCAAGGTCAATCGCTCGGCCACCTGGATCAGCTCGCGCAGGCGCTCGGAGTTATCCCGCTCGGGCCAGTGCTGGATATGCAACTCGATCACGCCATCACCACCGTGGGCGTTGGCGATGGAGAAGGGCACCCAGGTCTCGTCATCGAGCCTGAGCTCAAGGTATTGCCCGGGGGCGTGGGCCACCGCTTCAGGGCGGCCCTCCAGCTGAACGCGGAAGACGTCCGGGGTGAGGTCCTCGACCTCGGTGACCAGACAGGTCAGGGTCCTTGGCGTCATGCTTGCCTCATGGGTTGTCAGGGTGTGTATTGGGGAGATCGATGCCCAGTTCGTCCCAGCGCTCGCTGACGCGGGTCTTGACGGCCTCGTCCATGAGGATAGGCACTCCCCACTCGCGATCGGTCTCGCCAGGCCACTTGCTGGTGGCATCCATGCCCATCTTGGAGCCCAGGCCGGAGACCGGCGAGGCGAAATCCAGGTAGTCGATGGGAGTATTCTCCACCATGACGGTGTCTCGAGCCGGATCCATGCGCGTGGTGATGGCCCAGATCACGTCCTTCCAGTCGCGGGCGTCAACATCGTCGTCTAGCACCACCACAAACTTGGTGTACATGAACTGGCGCAGGAAGCTCCACACCCCCATCATCACCCGCTTGGCATGGCCCGGATACTGCTTCTTCATGGTCACCACCGCCATGCGATAGGAGCAGCCCTCCGGCGGCAGATAGAAGTCGACAATCTCCGGGAACTGGCGGCGCAGAATGGGCACAAATACCTCATTCAGCGCCAGCCCCAGGATCGCCGGCTCGTCGGGCGGCCGACCGGTGTAGGTAGAGTGGTAGATGGCGTTCTCGCGCATGGTCATGCGCGTCACCGTGAACACCGGAAAATGGTCGATCTCGTTATAGTAGCCGGTGTGGTCGCCGTAGGGTCCCTCAGGCGCCATGTCGTCCGGGTAGATGACACCTTCCAGGATGATCTCTGCGGAAGCGGGGACCTCCAGGTCAGAATGACCGCACTGGACCAGCTCGGTACGCGAGCCTCTCAAGAGCCCGGCGAAGGCGTACTCGGAGAGGGAATCAGGCACCGGGGTCACCGCACCGAGGATGGTGGCCGGGTCGGCCCCCAGCGCCACCGCCACCGGGAAGGGCTCCCCGGGGTGGGCCTTCTGGAACTCCTGGAAATCCAGGGCCCCGCCCCGGTGCGAGAGCCAGCGCATGATCAGGCGGTTCCTGCCGAGCTTCTGCTGGCGGTAGATACCCAGGTTCTGGCGTTTCTTGTGCGGGCCGCGGGTCACCACCAGTGCCCAGGTGATCAACGGTGCCACGTCGCCGGGCCAGCAGTGCTGGATCGGCAGGCGGTCGAGGTCTACCTCGTCACCTTCATACACCATGGCTTGCACCGGCGCCGAGCGCACCTTCTTGGGGCCCATGCTCATCACCTGCTTGAAGATCGGCAGCTTGTCCCAGGCATCGCGGAAACCCTTGGGCGGCTCGGGCTCCTTGAGGAAGGCGAGCAGCTCACCCACCTCGCGCAGGGCAGCCACCGAGTCCTGGCCCATGCCCATGGCGACTCGCTTCGGCGTGCCGAAGAGGTTGCCGAGCAGCGGCATGGCGTGGCCCTTGACGTTCTCGAACAGTAGCGCAGGGCCGCCGGCCCTCAGGGTGCGGTCGCAGATTTCGGTAATCTCGAGATAGGGATCCACCTCGGCGGTAATGCGCTGGAGCTCGCCCTGGGCCTCCAGCGCGCTGATGAAGTCTCGCAGGTCCTTGTACTTCATTCGGATTTCCCGGTTCCAGTACGACGAAAGGGGCAGCATAGCATGCTACCCCCCGGCTCTCCGTACAACTGTTGCACAATTTCCGCGCTCGGCTACCCTCTGCAGGCTCGGCTTAGCGCCGCTTCATCGCCTCGAAGAACTCTAGGTTGGTCTTGGTATCCTTGAGGCGGTCGATCAGGAACTCGGTCGCTGCGGTATCCTCCATGGGGTTGAGCAGCTTGCGCAGAATCCACATGCGCTGCATTTCCTCCTCGGAGGCCAGCAGGTCCTCGCGGCGAGTACCGGAGCGGCGGATGTTCATGGCCGGGTAGACGCGGCGTTCGGCCAGCTTGCGGTCCAGGTGCGCTTCCATGTTGCCGGTGCCCTTGAACTCCTCGAAGATCACCTCGTCCATCTTGGAGCCGGTATCCACCAGCGCCGTGGCGATGATGGTCAGGCTGCCGCCCTCCTCGATGTTGCGCGCCGCGCCGAAGAAGCGCTTGGGCTTCTCCAGGGCATGGGCGTCGACACCGCCGGTGAGCACCTTGCCGGAGCTCGGCACCACGGTGTTGTAGGCGCGCGCCAGGCGGGTGATGGAGTCGAGCAGGATCACCACGTCCTTCTTGTGCTCCACCAGGCGCTTGGCCTTCTCGATCACCATCTCGGCTACCTGCACGTGGCGTGCCGGCGGCTCGTCGAAGGTCGAGGCCACCACCTCGCCGCGCACGGTGCGCGACATCTCGGTCACCTCCTCCGGGCGCTCGTCGATCAACAGCACGATCAGGTGGCAATCCGGGTCGTTGCGGGTGATGGAGGTCGCGATGTTCTGCAGCATCAGCGTCTTGCCCGCCTTGGGCGGCGAGACAAGCAGGCCACGCTGGCCCTTGCCGATGGGGGCTACCAGATCGATGATCCGCGCCGTGAGGTCCTCGGTAGAACCGTTGCCGATCTCCATGCGCAGGCGCTCATCGGGGAACAGCGGCGTCAGATTCTCGAATAGAATCTTGTGCTTTGCATTCTCCGGCTTGTCGAAATTGATCTCACTGACCTTGAGCAGCGCGAAGTAGCGCTCTCCCTCCTTGGGTGGCCTGATCTTGCCGGATATGGTATCGCCCTTGCGCAGGTTGAAGCGGCGAATCTGGGAGGGCGAGACGTAGATGTCATCGGGCCCAGCCAGGTAGGAGCTGTCGGCGCTGCGCAGGAAGCCGAACCCGTCCTGCAGGATCTCCAACACGCCGTCACCGTAGATTGGCTCACCGCTCTTGGCGTGCTTCTTGAGAATGGCGAAGATGATGTCCTGCTTGCGGGAACGTGCCAGGTTATCGATGCCCATCTCGCGGGCGATCTCCAGAAGTTCCGGCACGGGCTTTTGCTTGAGTTCGGTAAGATTCATCGGTTTGTTCAGAGATTGCTCGTGGAAGCCGGGCGTCGAGGCGCCGCATATGACGGGAGGCGAGACGAAACGCCGCGTGGAGTGCGTTCAGAGCCCTGGGGAGGCTACCACTCGTCGTGTTGCATCCCCTGGCCATGGGAGGGCGACCGCACGGGGTTGCCGGACCGAAGACGGGATCGTGGGAGCGGTGTCGCTATCGCCTGGTCAGCGGACTCGGTACGGAGACCGGCGCTGAGAGTAGAGGGCTGTCTGACGACTTGGAAATGACCGAGACGGGATGGCCGTGGAACGGTCGGAAAGCATTCGGAACAGGCTAACGGCTCGATACTAGTCAACGCCGCCAGCAAACGCAAGCATGGCAATTGACACGACCGGACTCGGGCCGCAACCTTTCCTCTGCCATGCCTATAGGACTCGCCATGACCCCGCCAAAGGAACCGGCCCCCGACAGCACCCCCCATGTCCGGACCGCTGCCTTGCCCTCGCCGCGGCGCCTGGCCGCCATCGACCTGGGGTCCAACAGTTTCCACCTACTGGTGGCCAACTACCAGTCGAACCGCCTGCAGGTAGTCGCGCGCCTGGGAGAAAAGGTGCAGCTGGCCGATGGACTGGACGACGAAGGCCTGCTGGACGAGACCACCATGGCCAGGGCCCTGGACTGCCTGGAGCGCTTCGCCCCCTTCCTGGCCGACATTGCGCCAGGCCATCTCCGGGTGGTGGGCACCAATGCCCTGCGCGACGCCGCCAACAGCCAGGCGCTGATAGAGCGTGCCGAGGCGCTGCTGGGCACCCGCATCGAGATCATCGCAGGCCGCGAGGAGGCGCGCCTCATCTACCTGGGCGCCGCCCACGCCCTGGCCGAGAATGGTCGGCGACTGATCGTCGATATCGGTGGCGGCTCCACCGAGCTGATCATCGGCGAGCGCTTCGAGCCCCTGGCGCTTGAGAGCCTGCGCATGGGCTGCGTCACCTTTACCCGGCGGTTCTTCGACGGTGGCGAGATCAGCGAAAAGCGGTTCCGCCGCGCCGAGCTCGCCGCCCTTTCCGAATTGGCCAATATTCGTCGCCCCTACCGCGACCTGGGATGGCGTGACCCGGTCGGCTCCAGCGGCACCATCAAGGCTGCTGCCGCGGTCATCCACGCGGCGGGCGACGCACCGGAGGGAATGATCACCCGAGCGGGACTGACAGCGCTGCGTGAGCGGCTGATCCAGTGCAAGCGGCTCGACAAGGTGAGCATGGAGGGCCTCAAGCCCGACCGGTCCAGGGTCTTTCCCGCCGGCATTGCGTCACTCTGTGCCATCTTCGAGGCCTTCGAGCTTGATGCCATGCGATACGCCGATGGTGCCCTGCGAGAGGGCGTGCTCTATGACATGGTGGGGCGCAACACGCCTGAAGACTCCCGGCTCAAGAGCGTGGAGGGTCTGGAACGCCGCTACGGAGTGGATAGCCGCCAGGCGACGAATGTTGCCAAGACGGCCGCCGCCCTCTTCATCCAGGTGCGCAACGCTTGGGAGTTCAACGACGACCAGCAGCGCTTCCTGGACTGGGCGGCCCGCCTGCATGAAATCGGCCTGGCGATCTCTCACAGCCAGTTTCACCGCCACGGCGCCTACCTGCTGGAGCACTCCGACCTGGCCGGCTTCTCGCGCCCTGAGCAGCGCCTGCTGGCGTTCCTGGTGCGCGCCCACCGCCGCAAGTTTCCGGTCAAGGAGTGGCAGGCCCTGCCCAGCGCGGAGCAGCGACCCCATGCCCGCCTGGCCCGCCTGTTACGCCTCGCGGTGCTGCTCAACCATAGCCGACCGGAGCAACCGCCGGCCACGCCGCTCCTCGTGGCGGACGGCGAGGCGCTCCGCCTGGGGCTCAGCGCCAGCGACGACGCAACCCTGCTGATGAGCGACCTGGAGCAGGAAATAGCCTACCAGCGGGCCGCCAACCTGACCCTGGGGCTGACCTCCGCCTGATACTCAGCGCGTTACCGGCGACGCCCGCCAGCCCTCGGCCAGCACCAGCCAGCGCGGTGCCTGCGGGTCCAGTACGGCCACCGGCGCATCGCCGTCCCATACCACCATCAGTCGACCGCGCTCCCAGGGCGGCATCCCAGCCTCCTGCAGCAGCCGCTTGAGATCCCGGCGGCCACGCCCGGGCAGGCGCAACCGCTCGCCCCCCTGCCTGACCGCGACCCGCAGCGCGGGAGCCATCTCGCCCGGTTCGGCCGGCCCCAGCGCCACCTCGACCTCCCCCAGCGGTGTTGCCAGCAACGTCCGGCCATTCCACTCTACCGCCCAGTCGTGTGGCAGCGGCTCAAGGGGGGCCATCAGGTAGAGGTGGCCCCGCCACACCCGGGCCTCGGCACCGACCCAGGCGACACGCGTTTCGGCATCCCGGCGGGCGTTTAGCTGCGCCAGCAGCGTCACCAGGCGTGCCCCCGGTGGCACGGGCAGTCCCAGGCGCTGACAGCAGTGGCGAACCAGCAGCCGCTGGCGCCGGCGCAAGAGCGCCAGGATTCCCTCCAGAGGTATGCGCTCGGGAGCCCCTCCAAGCCGAGACAGGTCGTGGGCTGCAAGGTCATCCAACAAGGTGTCGGCCTCGCCGGCCAGGACAGCGCTGTGCGAGAGCGACTCGGCGGCATGGGGCCAGCGAGTCTCCAGCAGCGGCAACACGCTATGGCGAAGGAAGTTACGATCGAGCGACTCGTCCGTATTGGAGGGATCCTCCACCCAAGTAAGGTCATGACGAATGGCTTCGGCCTCCAGTCGGGCCCGGGATACCGCCAGCAGAGGCCGCTCGACGCGTCTATCACCCCAGACGCGTCGCTCCGGCATCGCTGCCAGGCCGCGCACTCCGCTTCCACGCAGCGCGGCGAGCAGGAAGGTCTCGGCCTGGTCGTCGCGATGCTGGGCCAACCACAGGGTCTCGCCGGCGGCGACACGGCGGGCGAAGGCCGCATAGCGCGCCTCACGGGCCGCCCCCTCGCGCCCCTGCCCCGCCTCGAGGTCGACCTCGAGGTGTTCGATGAACAGCGGCACGCCCAGTCGCGAGCAGAGCCGGCGGCAGTGGCGCTCGAAGCCGTCGGCGGCGGCCTGGAGGCCGTGATGCACATGCAGCGCATAAAGCGGGCGGGGATGGCGGCGACACGCCTCGGCGGTCAGATGCAGCAGAAACGCAGAGTCCAGGCCACCGGAGAGGGCCACCCAAACGATGCGCCCCGGCGGAGTCTGGGCCAGGGCGCTGTCGATCAGGGCTTGCAGGTTCATCCTGTTATGCTGGCGCCCCATAGCTCATCAGCCGTTCGTATCGGCGCGCCAGCAGTGCGTCGGTATCCATGGCATCGAGGCGGTCGAGGCTGGCCAGCAGCGCCTCCCTGACCCGCTCGGCGGTAGTCTCCGGCTGGCGATGGGCGCCACCCAGGGGCTCGGGGATCAGGGTATCGACCAGCCCCAGCTCCTTGAGACGCTCGGCGGTGATGCCCATGGCCTGGGCAGCCTCGGGGGCCTTCTCGGCGCTCTTCCAGAGGATGGAGGCACAGCCTTCGGGGGAGATCACCGAGTAGGTGGAGTACTGCAGCATGGCCAACTCGTCGCAGACGCCGATGGCCAGCGCCCCACCGGAGCCACCCTCACCCACCACGGTGGCGATGATCGGCGTGCGCAGGCGCGACATGACGGCCAGGTTGTAGGCGATGGCCTCGCTCTGGCCGCGCTCCTCGGCGTCAATGCCGGGGTAGGCTCCCGGCGTATCGATGAAGGTCATTACCGGCATGCGGAAACGCTCGGCCATCTCCATCAGGCGACACGCCTTGCGGTAGCCTTCCGGGCGCGGCATGCCGAAGTTGCGGCGCACCTTCTCCTTCACCTCGCGGCCCTTCTGGTGGCCGATCACCATCACCGGGCGGTCATCGAGGCGCGCCACACCGCCGACGATGGCGGCATCATCCGCGAAGTGGCGATCACCGTGGAGCTCGTCGAAGTCGGTAAAGACATGCTCAAGATAATCGAGGGTGTAGGGTCGCAGAGGATGACGGGAGAGCTGAGAGACCTGCCAGGGAGACAGGTCCTTGAAGATGGACTCGGTGAGCCGACGGCTCTTCTCCTCGAGGCGACCGATCTCGTCGCTGAGGTTGACCTGGCTATCGTTGCCGACCAGCCGCAGTTCCTCGATCTTGGCCTGGAGCTCGGCGATGGGCTGTTCGAAGTCGAGATAGTTGGGATTCATTGGCCGAATGCCTTGTCGTGTTTCACCGCCCTGCCCGTAGAAGCCAGGCGCGGCGCGAAAAATGAAGTGGCTGGCATTATCGCACCCTCAACGTGGCGCGCAAGGCAGTGCATGTCCGGGCTCCACAGACATTGAGGGGCGCCGGACTCAGCCCCGATGCATTTTAGCGATATTTCAGCCGCACCCCGTCCTGGCCCTGCACCTCGCGCAGGCGAATCAACAGATCATCGGTGGGCGAGACCTTCCAGGCGGCATCGAGCTCCAGCCAGCCTGTGGCCTCGGCGTTTCGGTAGCGCAATCGAACCGGCAGACCCTCGCTGTTCCGGTGCGGTTCGAGGCTGTCGCGCAGCGTGTCGACAAGCCGACCGTTGACCGTCGCGCCATCCAGGGAAAGCTCTACCGCCTGGCCGTAGCGGGTGCGCGCCGCCACCATGGGGGTAACCTCCTTGCCGCGCAGCCGCAGGCCGCCCGAGTAGTCGTCGGAGGAGACCTCCCCCTCGACGATCAGTACCTGATCGGCCTCGATCTGGCCACGCAACGCCTCGAAGAGCTCGCCGAACAGAGACGCCTCGATTCGCCCGGTACGGTCATCCAGGGTAATGAAGGCCATGGTATCGCCGCGCTTGGACTTCATGGTGCGCAGGCCGACCACCAGGCCCGCCACGCGCTGGGGCTCCCGGGACGGCTTGAGATCGCTGATACGGGTCGATACGAAGCGCTCGAGCTCCTCCTCGTACTCGTCGATAGGGTGGCCGGTCAGGTAGAGACCCAGGGTCTCCTTCTCGCCGGCCAAACGCTCCTTGTCGGTCCATTCTCGCGTGCCCCGGTATTCCGCATAGGCATCGCTTTCTACCTCCTCGGCGAAAGCCTCGCCGAACATGTCGACCATACCCAGGTTCTGGTTGGTCTGGGTCTGGGCGGCGGCCTTCAAGGCATCATCCAGGGCCGCGGCCAACACCGCGCGACTCGGGCCGAGGGTGTCCAGGGCCCCGGAGCGGATCAGCGCCTCCAGGGTGCGCTTGTTCATGCGCTTGGGGTCGACCCGGCGGCAGAAGTCGAAGAGGTCCTGGAAGGGCCCGTTCAGCTGTCGTGCCTCGACGATGGCGCCGATGGGCCCCTCACCCACGCCGCGGATGGCACCCAGGCCGTAGACCACTCGCCCCTCGGTATCCACGCTGAACTTGTATTCGCCGACGTTGACGTCCGGCGGGGTCACGGTCAGCTTGAGGTTGCGACACTCCTCGATCAGCGGCACCACCTTGTCGAGGTTGTCCATCTCGGTGGAGATCACCGCCGCCATAAAGGGGCCAGGGTAATGGGCTTTTAACCAAGCCGTTTGATACGAGACCAGCGCATAGGCCGCCGAGTGGGACTTGTTGAAGCCGTAGCCGGCGAACTTCTCCACCAGGTCGAAGATGTTGCCCGCCAGGTCCTTGTCGATGCCGTTGGCCGCGCAGCCTTCCATGAAGCCCGCGCGCTGCTTGGCCATCTCCTCGGGCTTCTTCTTGCCCATGGCGCGGCGCAGCATGTCGGCCTGCCCCAGGCTGTATCCCGCCATGACCTGGGCAATCTGCATCACCTGCTCCTGGTAGAGGATGATGCCATAGGTGGGCTCGAGCACTGGCTTGAGCAGCTCGTGCTGATAGTCCGGGTGCGGATAGGAGATCTCCGCACGGCCGTGCTTGCGGTTGATGAAGTCGTCCACCATGCCCGACTGCAGCGGGCCAGGACGGAACAGGGCCACCAGGGCGATCATGTCATCCAGGGAGTCGGGCAGCAGACGCTTGATCAGCTCCTTCATACCGCGGGATTCGAGCTGGAACACCGCCGTGGTCTCGGCACGCTTGAGCATCTCGAAGGTGGGGGCGTCATCCAGCGGGATGGTGTCGATGTCCAGCGGCCCCTGGCCCTCCACGGCGCGCACCTTATCGACCATGGCCAGGGCCCAGTCGATGATGGTCAGGGTGCGCAGGCCCAGGAAGTCGAACTTGACCAGCCCGGCCTCCTCGATGTCGTTCTTGTCGAACTGCACCATCAATCCCGAGCCATCCTCGTCGCAGAGCAGCGGCGAGAAGTCGGTGAGTTTGGTGGGCGCGATCACCACGCCACCGGCATGCTTGCCGGTACCCCGAGTGATGCCCTCGAGCTTGAGCGCCATCTCCCAGATTTCGGCGGCCTCCTCATCCTTCTCGATGAAGTCCTGTAGGGCCGGCTCGGCCTCGACGGCCTTGGCCAGGGTCATGCCCACCTCGAAGGGGATCAGCTTGGAGAGCTTGTCGCCCAGCGAATAGGGGCGCCCCTGGGCGCGTGCCACGTCGCGCACCACCGCCTTGGCGGCCATGGTGCCGAAGGTGACGATCTGCGACACCGCGTTGCGGCCATAGCGGTCGGCCACGTACTCGATCACCCGATCGCGCTTCTCCATGCAGAAGTCGACATCGAAGTCGGGCATGGACACCCGCTCGGGGTTCAAGAAGCGCTCGAACAGCAGGTCATAGCCGATAGGGTCGAGGTCGGTGATCTTCTGGGCATAGGCCACCAGCGAACCGGCGCCGGAACCGCGCCCGGGGCCCACCGGCACGTCGTTGTCCTTGGCCCACTGGATGAAGTCCATCACGATCAGGAAGTAGCCCGGAAAGCCCATCTGGATGATGATCTCGAGCTCGAAGTCGAGCCGCTTGCGGTAGCGGGCATCGATCTCGGCGTACTCCGATCCGTCGCGGGGATAGCGCTCCGCCGGGAACAGGAAGTCGAGGCGCTCGGTGAGACCGTCGTGGGAGATCTTGCGGAAGAAGTCGTCCTGGGTCATGCCCTCGGGAATCTCGAACTCCGGCAGGAATATCTCGCCGAGACGCACATCGACACTACAGCGCGCGGCGATCATCACGCTGTTCTCCAGCGCTTCGGGAATATCGGCGAAGAGCTCGGCCATCTCCTCGGGGCTCTTGAAATACTGCTCTTCGGTGTACTGACGCTCACGCCGAGAATCGTCCAGGGCCTTGCCTTCGCCAATGGCGACGCGGGTCTCGTGGGCCCAGAAGTCTTCCCTGTCGAGGAACCGCACGTCGTTGGTGGCTACCACCGGGGTATCGGTCTCTACCGCCAGATCCACCGAGAGGTGCACGCACTCCTCCTCCAGAGGACGCCCGGTGCGAGTCAGCTCCAGGTAGAAGCGCCCGGGGAAGGCAGCGTTCCACTCGTCGAGCAGCGCCCTTGCCTCGTCATGATGCTCGGTGAGCAGGTGGCGGCCGATCTCGCCGTCACGACCGCCGGAGAGTGCAATCAGTCCCTCGCTCTGGGCCAGCACCCAGTCGCGCCTGAGCTCGGCCCGCCCCAGGCGCTGCCCCTCCATCCAGCCGCGGGAGATCAGCTCGGTGAGATGGCGGTAGCCCACGTCGTTCATCGCCAGCAGGGTCAGCCGGTAGGGGTGCTGCTCGTCGTGGGGGTTGGCCAGCCACAGGTCGGCGCCGATGATCGGCTTGAGCCCGGCCCCCTGGGCGGCCTTGTAGAACTTGACCAGGCCGAACAGGTTGGCCTCGTCGGTGACGGCCAGGGCCGGCGTGCCATGCGCCACCGCGGCCTTGACCAGCGGCTTGAGCCGCGCCAGGCCATCGACCAGGGAGTATTCGGTATGGACGCGGAGATGAACGAAGGGCGTGGTCATAGGACGCTCGGGGGTTAAGAAATATCAGAGCAGCGCCAGCTGGCGCCTGACCGGACCGAAGGAGCGGCGGTGCTCCGGCAGCGGCCCCAGGCGTTCCAGGGCGACCAGGTGCTCGCGGGTCGGGTAGCCCTTGTGGCGGGCGAAGCCGTAATCGGGATAGCGGGCATCGAGCGCGACCATCTGGGCATCCCGGGTCACCTTGGCGAGTATCGAGGCGGCGGCGATGGCCGGGTGGCGGGCATCGCCCTTGACCACCGCCTGGCCGGGAACATGATGCCCGGGGAGGCGATTGCCGTCCACCAGCAGGTATTCGGCGCCTGGGACCAAGCCATCGATGGCCCGGCGCATGGCCAGGTGAGTCGCATGGAAGATGTTGAGCGCGTCCACCTCGGCGGCCGAGGCCTCCGCCACGGCGAAGGCCAGCGCCCCCTCGCGAATCTCGAGATCGAGGACTTCGCGGCGCTTGGCGGTCAGCGCCTTGGAATCATTCAGCCCCGCGATGGGCCGCGCCGGGTCCAGGATCACCGCGGCGGCCACCACCGCGCCGACCAGGGGCCCGCGGCCCACCTCATCGACCCCCGCCAGCCGGTCACCGGCGTAGTGCACCACCAGCGGCGCCAGCTCGACGGGCGCTCGGCTTTTTTCGCTCTTGCTTGCACGGTCACCTGCGCGCTCTGCGATCCTCATGGCGCAACCTCGTCGGCTCGTTCGGGTCTCACGCTCTCCGGGAGAGGCAAGCCCGCTACCAGCGCCTCGATGGCCTCCGCGGCGCGACGGCTGGCGTCGCGCTGCAGGCCCGCGTGCATGCTGGCGAAACGCGCCTCTAGGGCCGAGCGGCCCTCGGGGTCGTCGAGCAGCATCTCGAGGCGTGCGGCGATGGCGTCGGGCGTCGCCGCCTCTTGAACCAGTTCCGGCACCAGGGCCTCCCGAGCGATCAGGTTGGGCAGTGAGATCCACTCGGTCTTCACCAGCCTTTTGGCCAGGGCGTGGGTCAGGGGAGCCATCCGATAGGCTACCAGCATGGGGCGGTGGCAGAGCATCGCCTCCAGCGCCGCGGTGCCTGACGCGAGCAGCACGGCATCGCTGGCCACCATGGCCTCCCGGGCCTGACCTTCGAGCAGGGTCAGGCGCCCCTCAAGAACGGGGTGTTCATCCAATAGCGCCTGCAGTTCGCCGCGCCGCTCGGGTGTGGCCGCCGGCACCACGATCCGCAGGTGCGGCCGGGCGGCGCAGAGCCGCTCAGCGGCGGCGAGGAAGGTCTCGCCCAAAAAGCGGACCTCGTTGGCCCGTGAGCCGGGCAGCAGCGCCAGCACCTCGCCTTCGGCAGGCAAGTCCAGAGCTGTGCGCATGGCGGCCCGATTATTCTCCAGAGGCAGTTCGTCGGCGAGCGGGTGACCGACGAAGGCCACCGGCACCCGATGATGGACGTAGAAGGCCGCCTCGAAGGGCAGGAAGGTGAGCATGGCGTCGACGGACCGGGCGATACCCTTGACCCGGCCCTGGCGCCAGGCCCAAACGGAGGGGCTGACGTAGTGAGCCGTGATGAGGCCGGCCTCGCGCAGCTGCCGCTCCAGGCCAAGGTTGAAGTCGGGGGCGTCGATACCGACCATGATGTCGGGCCGCCAGGCCAGGGCATCGGCCTTGAGGGCTCGCCGCACCCGGATAAGGCCCGGCAGGTGCTTCAGCACTTCCACCAGGCCCATTACCGAGAGGGTCTCCAGGGGAAAGCGGCTGTCGATGCCCTCACGAAGCATGCGCGGGCCGCCGATACCACGGAACTCAACATCCGGATGGCGCGCCTTGAGGGCGCGCATCAGGCCTGCCCCCAGAATGTCGCCGGAGAGCTCACCGGCGACCAGATAGACGCGCGTCACGGCGTGCACCCCGGCCGCTTTCTCGAGGGCTCTCTCAGCGCTTGCTTCAACCGCCGGCATGGCTAGCGGACGATGCCGCGAGTCGAGATCTCGATGGAGGCGGCGAATGCCTCGGTCTCGGCCAGCGTGAAGCGCGTGCGAATCTCGCTCAGCGCCTGCTCCACGGTAAGCCCCTGCCGGTAGACCAGCCGGTAGGCCTCGCCGAGGGCCTTGAGCGCCTCGCGGGAGAAGCCGCGGCGCTTGAGCCCCACCAGGTTGAGGCCGTGGACCCGGGCCGGGTTGCCGTTGATCATCACGTAGGCGGGGGTATCCTTGGTAATGATGGAACCACCGCCGGCCATGGCGTAATCACCGAAGTAGCAAAACTGATGGATCGCCGACAGGCCGCCGAGGATGACGCAGTCGCCGAGCGTCACATGGCCGGCCAGGGTCACCTGGTTGGCCAGGATGCAGTCGTTGCCGATCATGCAGTCGTGTCCCACATGGACATAGGCCATGAAGAGGTTGCGCGAGCCGATGGTGGTCTCGCCACGATCCTGGGCGGTACCGCGATGCATGGTGACACCTTCACGGATGACGTTGTCATCGCCCACCACCAGGCGGGTAGGCTCACCGGCGTACTTCTTGTCCTGGCAGTCCTCGCCCACCGAGGCGAACTGGAAGATACGGGTCCGCGCCCCCAGCACCGTGGGCCCCTTGATGACGACATGGGGGCCGACCCGGCTGCCGGGGCCGATCTCGACGTCGGGGCCGATCACAGTGAAGGGGCCCACCTCGACGTCTTCGGCCAGGCGCGCCGTGGGGTCGATAAGGGCAGTGGGATGTATCAAGCGACCTTCCTCTCGGCACAGATGATCTCGGCTTCACAGGCCAGCTCCGCGTCCACCGTGGCCTGGCAGGCGAACTTCCAGATGCCGCGCTTCTCACGGATCACGTCGGCGCGTAGGTCCAACCGGTCGCCGGGCATCACCGGCCGCTTGAAGCGCACCTTATCGCTGCCCACCAGGTAGTAGACGTAGCCGTCGGCAGGCAGCTTGTTGACGGTCTTGAAGCCGAGGATGCCACACGCCTGCGCCAGGGCCTCGATCACCAGCACGCCGGGCATGATCGGGTGGTGGGGAAAGTGCCCAGTGAAGAACGGCTCGTTGATGCTGACATTCTTGTAGGCGACGATGGATTCGCCGAGAGCAAGCTCCGTGACCCTGTCCACCAGCAAGAAGGGGTACCGGTGGGGCAGATAATCACGAATCTCGTTGATGTCCATTACCATCGTAGCAACCTCTCAAATAACGATATGCCCGCCTTCCGGGCGGGCAAGAGCCGGCGACGCAGAACGTCGAGCGGGCAAGGATTATAGCGCCCCCGGCAGCCCCTCAACCACCACTGCCCTTCTCGAGCCGGGACAGGCGCTTGGCGATATCGTCAAGCTGCTTGAAGCGTACCGCATTCTTGCGCCACTGGGCGTTCTTCATGGCGCCGGTGCCGGAGGAGTAGACCCCAGGCGCGTGGATGGAGTTGGTGACCAGGCTCATACCGGTGACCTGAACGCCATCGCAGAGAGTCAGGTGGCCGGAGAGGCCCACGCCGCCGCCCAGCATGCAGTGCCTGCCGACCTTCGTGGAGCCGGCGATGCCCACGCAGCCGGCCAGGGCGCTGTGGTCGCCGATCTGCACGTTGTGGGCAATCTGCACCTGGCTGTCGATCTTGACGTCGTTGCCGATCAGGGTATCACCCAGGGCGCCGCGGTCGATGCTCGAGCAGCTACCCACCTCCACGTCATCCCCTAGCACGACGCCGCCCAGCTGAGCGATCTTGTGCCAGCGCGTGCCGTCGTGCGCGAAGCCGAAGCCATCGCCGCCTATCACGCAGCCGCTTTGCAACATGACACGCTCGCCCACCAGGACCCCATGGCAGACGGTAACGTTGGCGTGCAGACGCGAGCCTGTCCCAATCACCGAATCGGCTCCCACTACCGAGCCGGGGCCCACCACCACGTCGTCTCCCAGCACCACGCCAGCCTCGACCACGGCGTTGGCTCCCACCTCGACCCGTGCCCCCAGGGTGGCGGTGGGATCGACCACTGCCGAGGGGTGCACGCCGCCAGGCTCACGACAGGCCAACGGATCGAAGAGCCGCGACAGCGCCGCATAGCCCAGGTAGGGGTTGTCGAGTTCCAGCCGGGCGACCGGGCAGACGTCACTGTGCTGGGGGTGTAACAGCACGGCGGCGGCCCGAGTGCCCGGCAGATCCTTGAGGTAGGCTCGGTTGGCAATGAAGGCCACCTGGTCGGGGCCGGCCTCTCTTAGGGTGGCGAGGCCACGAACCCGGCAGTCGGCATCACCGACCAAACGGGCCTCGAGCCGCTCGGCCAGCTCGCCAAGCGTCAACGTCGGATGGGCGCGTCTTGTCATGAGGGTCGAGTCCGCTGAGCCGTCTCAAAAGAGCGAGTTGAGGATCTGGGTCACCTCGCCGGTGAGGTCGGGCAGCTCCTGGGCGGCATGCAACACGCCCTGGGGCTCTACCAGCACCTCGATGCCATGGCGGGCAATGACCCGCTCCACGGCCTGCTCGAGCTTGGGCTCAGCCTCCTGCAGGAACTGCTGCTCGGAGCGCTGCTGGGACTGCATGATCTGGCCACGGAGTTGCTCGAACTCGGCACCCTTCTGCTGGAACTCCCGCATGGCGGCCTGGCGGTCGCCCTCGGACATCAGTTCGCCCTCCTGCTGCAGGCGCTGCTGCATCTGTTGCAGCTCCCGCCCAAGGGACTCCGCCTGCTGCTGCTGGCCGCCGATACGGGCCTCAAGTTCGCTCACGGAGCGCTGGGCGGCATTGGTCTCCATCAGCGCCCGGCGCCAGTCCAGCATGGCCACCTCGGCGGCTTGGGCGGGCAGTGCCAGGGCGGCCAGCAGGACGAGGCTCAGGGCGGCGGTCAATCTACGCATGGTAGGCTCCTTGGCAGGCCGCCGCATGCAGCGGCCGTCATATCATGTTGGCGGGTCAGAAGGTCTGGCCCAGCGAGAACTGGAAGAACTGGGTGTCGTCGCCGCTCTCGTCATTGAGTGGCTCGGCGATGCTGAAGGTGAGCGGCCCCACCGGGGTCAGCCAGGAGAGGCCGATACCCGCGCTATAGCGAAGATCACCCAAGTCAACGCCGGAACTGCAGTTGGAGGTCCCCGTCTCGGTAGCGTAGCAGTCGGTCAGGAAGGTATTGCCCGCATCCAGGAACAGCGAGGTCTGCAGGGAGCGGCGATCCTCGATGAAGGGCAGCGGGAAAAGCAGCTCTGCGCTGCCCTCGACCAGCACGTTGCCGCCGAAGGTGCGGTCGCGGCCGCCGCTCTCGGGCGGGGTGGTGCGCTGACCGAGCGTATTGGCGGTGAAGCCGCGCACCGATCCCAGGCCGCCGGCGAAAAAGTTCTCGTAGAAGGGGTAGGGGTCGCTGCTGCCGACCACGTCGGCGTAACCCAGCTCGCCGCTGAATTTCAGCGCCCAGTCGTGGTTGTCGTCGAGGGGGAAGAGCTGGCGGGCCTGACCGCGCAGCTTGTAGTACTCGGCGTCGCTGCCAGGCACCGCCGTCTCCAGGGAGAGGCGCTGATAGTTGCCCGCCGTTGGCATGATACCGCGGTTGAGGTTGTTGCGGGTCCAACTGGCGGTGAGCTTGAGGCTTTGGGCATCGGCCCCCTGGTCCTCCACGTACTGCCGGATCTCCTGGGCAGTATCGTTATAGGTCTTGACCGTCAGATCCTCCACCGCGGCACCGAAATTGAGACGGGTGATCTCGTTGATCGGATAGCCGAAGTTGATCCCCGCGCCATAGGCGTCGGTGGAGTAGGTGGAGATGTCGGAATCTTCGTAGTCGGTCTCGCGATAGTAGAGGTTATAGCCGCGAGAGATGCCATCCAGGGTCCAGTAGGGATCGGTGAAGCTGAAGTTGACGCTGGTGAAGGTATCGCTGCGCTGGGCGCCAAGGTTCACCCGATTGCCGGTTCCCAGGAAATTATTCTGGGAGAGGCCCACGCCGTAAATCACCCCAGCGCTCTGGGAGAAGCCGACGCTTGCCGAGATCGAGCCGGAGGGCTGCTCCTCAACAGTGTAGGTGACATCGAGCTTGTCAGGCTCGCCGGCCACCGGCTGGGTCTCCACGTCTACCTGGCGGAAGAAGCCCAGGCGCTCCAGGCGCTGGCGTGACTGGCTGATCGACTGGGTGGAGGCCGGGGCGCCTTCGAGCTGTATCATCTCGCGGCGCAGCACCTCGTCTTGGGTGGTGGTATTGCCGACGAACTCAATGCGACGCACATAGGCGCGGCGCCCGGCATCCACCCGGAAGATGAGATCCACGCTCTCGCCGTCGGCACCGAGCTCTGGAATTCCGTCGACACTGGCGAAGGCGAAGCCCTCGGC
>CAYWBG010000031.1:0-20967 GCA_964456005.1 uncultured Halomonas sp. | reverse complement strand
CTGGAAGTTGCGGCCCTCGGAGCCGATCTCCGAGCAGACCAGCACCTGGCAGCCCGACGCCTCGTCGGCAAAGGCCGCCGCGGCACGGTCGCGCTCCACCAGCGTCAGCCCCTCATGGAACACCGGGGCGTGGTAGCCGCCCAGCACGCGCAGCGCCTCGGCCAGCCCTTGGGCGGTCTCGCGGTCGTGGGCGATCACCAATACCCTGTCGCCGGCGAGGCCCTCCTCCCCATCGTCGGCCAAGCGTTCCAGCAGCCAGGTGACCCGCGGGTCGATCTGCCACCAGGGCTCCTCGTTCAGAGGGTCCTCGGTCAGCGCCCGGTACGTGGTGTCCGGGTAGACCAGCACCTCGGGGTGGTCGAGGCCGGTCTCGATCAGCAGTTCATCCAGGTAGTCCTCGTCGTGCTCCAGCCTGCGCAGCACCCGGCGGTAGGCCGAGGGTGGCGCCAGTTCGGTGATATGCAGGTGCCGCTCGGGGAAGCCACCCACGTGTCGGCGGCTGTTGCGGAACATTACCCGGCCGGTACCGTGGCGGTCGAGCAGCTGGTCGCGCAACTGGCGGCGGGCGGCGTCGCGCTGGTCCGCGTCGGCCTCGTGGTTAGCCAGGGTGGCAAGCAGTGCCAGGCTGTCGGGCTCATCGACCACCATGGCGACGCGCTCACGCGCCTGCTCGGTGCCGGGCAGCAGCGCCAGGGCGTCGATGGCCTCGGCCACCTCCACATAGTGGGCCTCTTCTTCGCGAAAGGCCGCCAGGCTGTGGTAACGGCCCGGGTCGAGCAGGCGCAGGCGGGCGAAGTGACTCTCCATGCCCATCTGCTCCGGCGTGGCGGTGAGCAGCAGCACGCCCTCGCTCTCGGCGGCCAGACGCTCCACGCAGGCGTAGCCGGGCCCCACCCGTTCCTCGCTCCACTCCAGGTGGTGGGCCTCGTCGACGATCAGCAGGTCCCAGGCGCAGGCCTGGGCCTGGCCCTGGCGGTGGGGGTTGGCGAACAGCCAGTCCTGACTGGCGAGTACCAGCTGGCCGGCGTCGAAGGGGTTGGCATCGCCATGGGCCTGGCTCTGCTGCTCGTCGAGCAGGGTCACCTCCAGGGCGAAGCGGCGCAGGAGTTCCACCAGCCACTGATGGCAGAGGCTGGCGGGAACCAGGATCAGCGCCCGCTCGGCACGCCCGGAAAGCAGCAGGCGGTGCAGGATCAGCCCCGCCTCGATGGTCTTGCCCAGACCCACCTCGTCGGCCAGCAGCACCCGCGGGGCGTGCCGCCGGGCGACCTCGTCGGCGATGTAGAGCTGATGAGGGATCAGGTCGATGCGCGGACCGGCAAGACCCAGCGCTGGATTCTGCTCCACCCGATGGTGGTGGTGCAGGGTGCGAAAGCGCAGGTCAAACCAGTCGTTGCGATCCACCTGGCCGGTGAGCAGCCGGTCACGGGCCTGGTCGAACTGCATGGAATCCGCGAGCCGCGCTTCGGGCAATTCCGTGAGCTCGCCCCGGGCGTCCTCGCCGATATAGACGATGAGGTCGTTGACCTCCTTGGTATCGTCGACGGTCAGGGTCCAGCCGTCGGCGGAGTGGATTCGATCGCCGCTGCCGAACACTACCCGGGTCAGCGGCGCCTGGTGGCGGCTGTAGGTTCGGGTTTCCTGGCTGGCGCCAAAAAGTACGGTGACGCTGCGGGCGTCGACGCTGAGGATGGTGCCGAGGCCCAGTTCGGCCTCGCCGTCGCTGATCCAGCGCTGGCCGGGGGAGAAGTCGCTCATGATGCCTCGAGGGTGCTGTCTGACGGTGCGCCAAGGTGCCGCCCGGATGGGGCAGCATGCCAAGGGCGCGACATCTTACAGGAAAGGACGCTGCGGCTTAAGCGTGTCGGGAACGGCGCTCAGTGGCGGGCGAGCCAGGCGTCGAGCTGGGCCCGGGAGAGTTCGCCGACGTGGCGTTCCACGGCACGCCCTTGGGTATCGAAGAGCACCGTGGTAGGCAGCCCCGGCGCCTCCAGCAGCACCATCAGCTCCTGTCGTGGATCCAGCAGGGGGTAGCGGAACGCCAGCTCCTGGTCGTCCAGGTAGCGGATCACCTGCAGCAGCTCCTCACCTTGATTGGCGACCACCACCGAGACGCCCTCGCGGGTGTCGGCCTCGGCCAGCAGCGGCATCTCGCGCAGGCAGGGCGGGCACCAGGTGGCCCAGAGGTTCACCACGACCCGTTCGCCCTGCAGTGCCTGGAGGTTGACCGGCTCGCCTTCCAGGTTCTCCAGGACCAGGTCGGGAAGCGATTGCAGCGACATTCCGCTGCCCAGCGGGGCCAGGGTCACCAGCACCAGCCACAGGCTGGAGGCCCCCACGACCAGGGCCATGGCGGCGATCAGCCGCAGCAGGTGGTCGCGCAGTGCCCAGCCGGTCCAGACCAGGGCGGCCAGCAGCCCCCATAGGCCGTGAAAGCCGGGCTGCCATATCTTGAGGACATCCAGCGGCGCGACGGCATAGGCGTCCAGGTTGAGGGCCACATGGCCCAGGCGCGCCCCCACCAGCCAGGCGATCATCAAACCATTGAACCAGCGAACATGCGTATGGCGCGGCAGGCCCAGCAACCAGGCGCTGAGGCCAAGCAGCAGCAGGGCGGCGCCCAGCGCGTAGAGGCGTGAAACCGAGACGAGCAGGGGACCCAGAGCGATGGCGTCCATGGTGAGGTGGGGCTCCTTGCAGGCGATGCGGGGTCGGCTGTCGGCGCCGGAGCGGGTACAATTGCTTGCGCGCGACCTGCTCAATGTCCGTGCCAACTGTTCACGCCAAGCCTACTGCCGGTGGGCATGGCTGTCACCCTGCGGGAGCCCCCATGGCCAAGCCAGCCTTCGATACCCTGCGTGCCCTGGCCATCGCCAGCCAGGCCCTGGGTCTGACCCTGATCATCACCCTGGAGACCGTGCTTGGCGACGCCGCGCGGCCCTGGCAGGGCTGGACCCTGGCGGCCATGGTGGCCGCCGCGCTGTGGATTGCCCTGGTGCGGCTCTACCGACGCAACCGGGCGCGCAAGGTGCTGGCGAAACGGCTGGGGGAAGATGATGATGAAGACGGGCCGGGTCAGGCCGGCGCTTGAGTCTTGCTCAGTATCGCCGCCGTGTCCGGCCGTGATGGGTGCCCGTCGGCGCCTGGCCGCGAGGCCGCCGGCGGGCTTGAGATGCCCTGGTTGAGGAGCCAGCATGACCGATTCGACACCTTCCAGCTCACCGGCACGCTCTGAGGCGCAAGAGGAGCGCCAGGCGCGCCTCTGGCGCATCAAGGTCACCGTAGGGCTGTTTCTGGGGCCGCTGGCCGCCCTGGTCCTGCTGCTGACGGAGGCGCCGGCCGACATGCCGCCCGCGGCCTGGCAGGTGGTGGCGCTGACCGCCTGGATGGCCATCTGGTGGGTGCTGGAGCCGGTGCCCATCGCCGTCACGGCGCTGCTGCCGGTGGCAGTACTGCCTCTGCTCGGCGTGGGCACCATGCACTCGGTGGCCGTGCCCTATGCCAACCCACTGATCTTCCTGTTTCTCGGCGGCTTCCTGCTGGCGGAAGCGATCCAGCGCTGGGGGCTGCACCGGCGCATTGCCATGCTGGTGCTGCGGATCTCGGGAAGCCGCCCGGATCGCCTGGTGGCGGGCTTCATGATTGCCACCGCGGCGCTGAGCATGTGGGTCAGCAACACCGCCACCGCCGCGCTGATGGTGCCCATCGGCCTCTCGGTACTGGCCATGCTGGATCAGCAGGGGGGGGCCGGGGCCAGTCACAACATGGCCCTCACCCTGCTGCTGGGGATTGCCCTGGCCGCCAATATCGGCGGTATGGGCACCTTGATCGGCACCCCTCCCAACGCGCTGCTGGCGGGCTTCCTGGGTGACAGTTATGACATCGAGGTAGGTTTCGCCCAGTGGATGGCGGTGGCCGTGCCGCCCTCGCTGCTGCTGCTGGCGCTGGCCTGGTGGCTGCTCACCCGGCTGGTCTACCCGGTGGACCGCAACGAGGTGCCCGGCGTGGCCGAGATGCTCTCCGACCAGACCCGGGATCTGGGGCGCATGACGCACCCCGAGCGTCGGGTGGCGACGATCTTTGCCCTGGTGGCGCTGGCCTGGGTCACTCGACCGCTGCTGGAGGGCGCCCTAGGGGTGGAGCTCAGCGATGCCGGCATTGCCATGCTCGGCGCCCTGCTGCTCTTCGTGGTGCCGGCTCGCTGGGCGCAGCGACAGTTTTTGATGGACTGGGAGAGTGCGATTCATCTGCCCTGGGGGGTGCTGATCATGGTGGGCGGGGGCCTCAGCCTAGGCACCGCCATCGAGGAGAGTGGCCTGGCGGCGGTAGTCGCCGAGGGGCTGGGTGCCTTCGGCAGCTGGCCCACCTGGACCATGGTGGGCATGGTGGCGCTGGTGGTGATGATGATGAGCCATGTGACCAGCAACACCGCCACTGCCGCGGCGATCCTGCCGCTGACCGCCTCGCTCACCGTCAGCCTGGGAGCCAGCCCGCTACTGCTCTCGGTGCCGGTGGCCATGGCGGCCAGTTGCGCCTTCATGCTGCCGGTGGCAACGCCGCCCAACGCCGTGGTCTTCGCCAGCGGCAGGCTAAGCGTGGCTGAAATGATGCGCGCCGGCGCCCTGATCAGTGTCGCGGCGCTGGTGGTCATCACCCTGGTGGTGTTTGCCCTGGCCATGCCGATCCTGGGTTTTGGCTGGGGAGCTTGATCCGGGGCATTGCCGATCGTCCATGAGCGTCTAGGCTTGAAGCGGAGGGGCCTTGGGTCCCGCTTCCACGTCACACAAGAAGGACCATTCCCATGTTCAAGACCATCCTGGTTCCCATCGACGGCTCCAGCCATGCCGAGAAGGCCTTGGGCGTCGCTGCGCTCCTGGCCCGATCTTCCTCGGCGACGCTCTGCCTGATGACGGTGGCGGAGTTCCCGCCTGACAACATCGGCCTGCTTACCGGCGGCATCGCCGAGCCCTTCTCCGAGGAAGAGCGCGAGAAGCTTGCCGAAGGCATGAAGCAGGAGGCTCACAAGATCATCGAGCAGGCCTATGCTGCGGTCGACCTCGATGGCATCGAGGTCAAGGAGGTGACGTGCCAGGGGCGTCCTGCCGCAAGTATCAAGAAGGAGGCCGAGAGCCTGGGAGCCGATGCCATCGTGATGGGTAGCCGCGGGGTAAGCGATATGCGGGGGATGGTCTTCGGCAGCGTCTCGCACAAGATCAGCCATACTGCCGACTGCACCGTCATCACCGTGACCTGATCCCCTCCTCTCTCCGAGGCCGCCGATCCAAGATTGGTGGCCTTTCGCTTGCACGGATGACGATGGCGGGACGGGGTTTGTCACGACGGGTGAATCCAGGGGAAGCGAAATGGTGCGCTACTCTTCGGCTTCCACCTGGTTGCGGCCCCCTTCCTTGGCCCGGTACATGGCCCGATCGGCCCGGGCGAGCAGCGCCTTGCGACTCTCCCCGGGGCGCCAGGCGGCCACGCCGATGCTGATGGTCACGCCCCCCAGCTTACCCAGGTCCAGTGCCTCGGCGCTCTGCCTGAGGCGTTCGGCGAGATGCAGGCCCCCCACTAGGTCGCAATCGCTGGCCAGCACGATGAACTCTTCGCCGCCCCAGCGGCCCAGGTGGTCGGTGGGGCGCAGGAGGTTCTGCAGGACTCGGCTCAGCGTTATCAGCACCTCATCGCCGGCCTCGTGACCCTGGGTGTCGTTGAAGTGCTTGAAGTGATCGATGTCGAACAGCAGCAAGGCAAAAGGCCTGTCGTGGCGTTCGGCGGCATTGAGTTCGGCGTCGATCGCCTGTTCCATCCGGTAGCGGTTCCACGTGCCGGTCAGGCCGTCGCTATAGGCCAGGCTCTTGAGCTTTTCATTGAGTTGGGCGATCTCATGGCTGGAGATCAGGACGGCCAGGCTCTTGGCGAGGTCTCCGGCGGCCCGGCACTCGATGGTACGCCAGGCGCGGCTTCGTCCCCTGACCTCGTCCTGCCACTGGGCAAAGGAGCGGCGGGGCGTCAGGATTAGCTCTCCGTCCCGGATCATGGGGGTATCCTCGGGCTTGCCGGCCCAGCGCCTGCTGTGGCGCTGCTCGGGGCGAAAGACCATCAGCCAGTGGGCCGACTCAGTGGGCAGGGCCACGGCGAGGAGCCCGCAGAGGTCGCCCTCCTGCCAGGGCGCCAGGGGCGTCTCTCCGAGGGCCTGGGTATGCCAGCGAGCGTCGCGGCGCTCGTATCGGCTGAGCCAGTCGGCCATGGCGATCAGATTCTCCTTGGCCGGCAGGGCGCCCGTGCCGAGGCTTTCCTTCCCGTTGACCAGGGCGATGCCACTGGCATCCAGCAGCTCGAGCCATTGCGCGCCGTGACGCTGGATCAAGTCATTCGGTCCGAGAAGGCGCCCGCCCTCATCGGAGAGAATTGCGTTGCTGTCGTGGATGCCATGGAGGAGGTGGGTGTCGGCTCGGGTGCGCAATACCCTCAGCCGCTGCATGGTGATTTGAACCAGGGCGCACAGCGCATCGCGCAGGTCGGCCTCCAGGGTCCTGGGCCCCAGGCCGTGACAGGCCAGCAGGCCCCAGAGATTCTCCTCCTCGTGCATGGCGATCGACAGCGCGGCGGCGACGCCCATGTTGGTGAGGTACTCCTGGTGAATCGGCGCGACGGCGCGCAGCACCCCACGCGACATGTCCAGTGGCGCTGCCTCATCAGGGCCATGGGGCGGCACCACGGGAACTGCCGGCGCCAGAGCATCGGGGATGCTGCGCACCCTGTTGAAGTCGTAGAGCCGGCGTACCTGGGGAGGAATGTCGCTGGCCGGAAAGTAGTGATCGAGGAAGCTCTCCGCCACGGGTAGACGGGTCTCAGCGATCACACGGCCGTTCCACTTTTCGTCGAAACGGTAGACCATTACCCGCTCGTGGCCGGTGAGAACCTGTACCCGGCGGGTCAGGGCATCGAGAAGGGTATCGATGTCGTCGATTCTTCTTACCTCGGCCAGCCAGTCGTTCACCTTGTCCAGCAGGCGATGCCCCTCCGGGCACAACTGGTATTCCAGTTCCACGACGACAGCGTCGCCACTGGGATAGGCGACCACATGGAAGCGGCGTCGTTTGCCCTGCACCTTGCCCTGGGCGGTGGCGGTGAGTACAGAAGCAGAGCCGTCATGCTTGACCCGCTCAGTGTTCAGGAGATCCATCAACTCGTCGCCCAGTACCGTCCTGGGCTCGTTGGCCAGGGCATCCGCCACGCTGATTCCCAGGAAATCCTCGATATTGGTGCTGACCTGACGAACCCGTCCCAGGTCGGCATCCAGGCTCACCAGGCAACCCATCGGCTGGATGGCGCCGGGGATATGCACAGGTTCACGGGCACAGGCATCGAGGGCGGCGGCGATCTCGGCATCACTGTAATGAGTGTTGGGCATGCGCGAACTCCAGGCGGTGGGGTCGGGGGGTGGCCATGGGCAGGCGCCAGAGTCGTGTCAGTCGGTGGGCGACATGTCCAGTACCCGAGGCGTCTCGAGATGCCGAAGGAAGTGTCCAAATGCCCGGCGGGCCGCGTGGATAGCCAATTCGGCCTCCTCCATCGGGCAATGGGCGACGGCAAAGTCACAAAACACCGGCCAGGCCCGCTCACCATCGGCGTTGTCGAAGAAGGTCGAGGGAATGCCGTCGCCCAGCGAGGCACGGACCCTTTCGGCGATGATCCTGGCACCGAGGCGTGAGCCTTCCAGGACATATAGCAGGCCCACCAGTTCGGCGAGCGTTGGCGGTGGCTCCGGCCCCCTCCCTGTCGCAGCGGGTGACGACAAGCCGAGACGCGCGAGGTCTGCCTCGAGCCGGTCCACCCTGGGAGCGAAAGGATACGCCAGTGCCAAATGGCGGATAGCCTTAGCGGCGAGCCCTTCCAGCCCCTGCTGCGCTGGGTGCATGGCGCTCAGCGTCTCGGCATAGTCGTCGAGATCGAGCCCTGGCCGAACCAGGCGCACCAGCATCGGGTGTTTGTCCAGGCCATGGTGGTCGGCGCGTGTATGGCGCCGCAGGCTATCGAGAAGTGGCGGACGGGGTTCGATCACGCAGAAGGTTGCCTCTAAGGTTGTCGGGTCTCGCTGGCCAACTGGCCTCCCTCTCAGCATGACGAGTCGCATCGGCCATGAGAAGGGTCTGTCAGCAAGGCGGACTGTCCTCCTCCATCCGTGATGGGGTGGAGTGCGCTTCGGCGGCCTGCCACTCGGCGTAGCATCGGTAACGCTACCCCCAGATATCGGGTGGCCAGCGGTTGAGTAACGCCAGGGCATCATCGGCCGCGACGGGTCGGCTGAACAGGTAGCCCTGGATCACATTGCACCCCAGTTCCTGCAGCATGGCGCGCTGTGCCTCGGTCTCGACCCCTTCGGCGACGACCTGCAACCCCAAGCCATGAATGATACGGATGATTCCGTTGACCAGTTCCATGGCGCGCGAATCCTCGGGCAGGTCGTCGATAAAGCTCTTGTCGATCTTGAGGGTGTCGATTGGCAGGCTCTTGAGATAGCTCAGTGACGAATAGCCGGTACCGAAGTCATCTAGGGCCACGGCAATATTGTGATCTTGGAGTTCGCGCATGGTCTGAATCGCCTTGTCGACATCGGACAGCAGGCTTACCTCGGTCAATTCCAGGGTCAGGCGCTCGGGGGAAAGTCTATATTCCTTCAAGGTAGTGAGGACTAGGTCGACAAAGCCTTCTTGAGAGAACTGCCCGGCGGGAATGTTGATGGCGATGCGCAGCGGGGGATCACCGGGATGGAGTGGCCAGTGCTGCGCTCTTTCGCAGACCATTCTGAGCGACCACTCCATCAGCAGCCCTGACAGCCGGGGGCTCTTTTCGGCAATCGGCACGAATTCTCTCGGGCTCACGCTGCCCAGTTCCTCATCTTGCCAGCGCGCTAGTGCCTCGAACCCCACGATGCGACTGCCGTCGGCAAGCATCAGGGGCTGGTAGTACTGGCTCAAGAGGTTATTCAACAGCGCCGGTTCCAGGCGTTGTTCGATCGCGTGCCGACGTAGCGCCGCTTTTTCGGCCTCATGACTGAAGACATGCACGCCCTCAGGGGATATCGGCTCATTGAGGGCGGCACGTGCCCGTTCTAGCAGGTCATCAGACGTCAGGCCATCGAGCGGCGACAGGCTGATGCCCACATCAACATCCAGGCGAATCGTCGTCTCGTCCATTTCGATGGGGCTGGAGAGATCATTGACGATGGGGATGATCACATCGAAGAAGTCGCCCACCGAATGCAGCGATATGACGGCCCCGAAGCAGGCCGGGCTCAAATGGCCAGTGGCTAGCACCTTGTTGCTGGGCGCACTCAGACGCTCCGCCAGGCAGTGCAAGATGGCGTCCCGGGTGAAGCGGCTATTGGTGCGACTAATCTCATCGAGACGGTTCAGGCGCAGATACAGAACGGCCAGATAATCCTCCTCCTTGTCTGACAGGCGGAGCAAGTCAGTGAGGGTATCTTTGAACAGCGCTTCTGCGGGGAGGCCGATGTGGGTGTAGCTTTGGCTGTCGCTGTCTGAACGCTTCTGCTGACTGCCTACGCTCAGAGCGTGGTGGTGATTGATCAACTCCTCCACCAGGTGGCCGAAGGTGATCAGCCAGTTACGCTGCAAACGGGTGAGATAGCGAGAGTGCGTGTCCATGATGCAGAGGGTGCCGAGGGGCTGCCCGGTGGGGCCGCGCAGTACGGTACCCATGTAGAAACGAATGAAGGGACTGCCTACCACGGCGGGGTGGTGGCGGAAGACGTCGTTCTCCAGGGTATCGGGGACCTCCAGCATGTCCTGTTTTAGGGCATGGACGCAGAAGGACGCCTCGAGGGGCGTTTCACCCACCCCCAGCCCGACGGATGACTTGAACCACTGTCGATCCTCATCGACCAGGGAAACCATGGCCATGGGCACCCTGAAGATCTCCGACGCGAGACGTGTGTAGCGATCGAAGGCCTCCTCCGGTGGAGTGTCCAGGATGTCGAGCGAGCGGAGTTCGGCAAGTCGCGCCTTCTCGTCGAAGGGGGGCATGCCACTGCTGTTGCGTTCGACCACAGCGAAATTCCCTGATGTCGCACCGCTGCTTCGATGTCGAGCGGCGTGATGGGGTGTCCAGGACCTCAATCCTCCCAAAGATGAGTAAGGACCTGTTGAAAGCCGCAAAATCCCGGCCTTAGCCAAAGATTAGTGTACCTGTGGCGGCTCGTCCCAGCGAGTCGTCCGGCGCGGAGTTCGGTTGGCGCAACGCAGGTGCCAGGCGTCGTTGGCCGTGGGCACACCGAGCTTGACGGTGCCGCGGCCCATGCGCTGACTGAGGGCGTCCAGAGTGGTTATGGAAAGCGGAAAAGCAAAAGAAAAGGGCCTGCAATTCCTTGCAAGCCCTTGATATTCCTGGTCGGAGTAGCAGGATTCGAACCTACGACCTCTGCCTCCCGAAGGCAGCGCTCTACCAAGCTGAGCTATACTCCGATGCGCTGAACTCTGCGTTCAACGGGGACGGATTATACCCGCCGCACGGGGCTTTGCAAGCCCCGTGCGGCGTTTCAGGAGCGGCGATCCACCGCCACGCGGGCCAGGTTGGCCATGCTGTCCCGGTAGGGGCTGGGCGGAAGGGCGTCCAGCTGGGCCAGCGCCAGGTCGACCATTTCTTCGGCACGCTGGCGGGTATACGCCAGGGCGCCGGTCTTGTTGACGACATCCAGCACCTCTTGCAGGTGGTCGAGCCCGCCCTGGCGGATCGCCTGGCGAATCACCGCGGCCTGCTCCGGGGTGCCGGCGGCCATGGCCTGGATCAGCGGCAGCGTCGGCTTGCCTTCGGCCAGGTCGTCACCCACGTTCTTGCCCATGGCCTCGGCGTCACCCTGGTAGTCGAGCAGGTCGTCGATCAGCTGAAAGGCCATGCCCAGGTAGCGGCCGTACTGCTGCAGGGCGGCTTCCTGCTCCGGAGTGGCCTCGGCGAGGATGGCCCCGCTGTGGCTGGCCGCCTCGAAGAGCATCGCCGTCTTGCCCTGAATGGTCTCGAAGTAGGCGGTCTCGTCCACGTCCGGATTGCCCACGTTGGTGAGCTGCTGCACTTCGCCTTCGGCGATGGTGCAGGTGGCACCCGAGAGCACCTCCATGATCCGCATGGAGCCGACCTCCACCATCATCTGGAAGGAGCGAGAGTAGAGGAAGTCGCCCACCAGCACCGAGGGGGCGTTGCCCCAGGCATCGTTGGCGGTGGCCTTGCCGCGGCGCAGGTGCGATTCATCCACCACGTCGTCATGCAGCAGGGTGGAGGTGTGCATGAACTCGATCAGGGTGGCCAGGGTCACATGGCGCTGGCCTGTATAGCCCAGCGAGCGAGCCGCCAGCAGCACCAGCAAGGGGCGCAGGCGCTTGCCGCCGCTGGCGATGATGTACTGGCCGATGGTTTCCACCAGCGGGATCCGCGAGGCGAGCTGGGCCATGATGGTGCGGTCGACGGCGGCGAAGTCCTCGGCCACGACGGCGTGAATCGGCGAGGGGGAGGCGGCGCTGGCGGTGGACGAGGGGTTGGCTGGCATGGGGCGTTTTCGACTGTAGGTTGGGCCCGGGCGGGGCGGGTCGCTGGCCTTGGGTTGTGGGCCATGCTATGGGGACCCCATGGGGGCGTCAAGGCAAGCCACTCGGCACCGGCGCCGACTTCGTGGCGTCGTGCTGGCCGGCGGTGGCGCTGCTAGCGGCGTTAAGCGCCGCCCGGGTTGCCTGGCGCCTGGGCTGTCGTTATAATGCGCGGCCCACTCATCCCGCTCCCTGTCAGATGGCTGCCAAAAGGGGCGCCACTCGAAGCAGGCCGACGAAGAGCCCACCCTGATGAGTCCTGGAGAGAAAACATGTACGCAGTGATCAAGAGCGGTGGCAAGCAGTACCGCGTTCAGGAAGGCCAGACCCTCAAGCTCGAGAAGATTGAGGTCCCGACCGGCGAGTCTATCGACTTCAACGAGGTGCTGCTGGTCGGCAGCGACGACGACGTCACGGTCGGCGCGCCGCTGGTCGAAGGTGCCAAGGTCTCCGCCGAAGTCGTGTCTCACGGCCGTGGCGACAAGGTCACCATCATCAAGTTCCGCCGCCGCAAGCACAGCATGAAGCGTCAGGGCCACCGCCAGTGGTTCACTGAAGTCAAGATCACCGGGATCTCCGCCTAAGCGGTCCATCCCCCTGAACGGAGGTTTATTCCATGGCACATAAGAAGGCAGCGGGCTCTACCCGCAACGGTCGCGATTCCGAATCCAAGCGCCTTGGCGTCAAGCTGTTTGGTGGCCAGGCCGTGACCGCTGGCAACATCATCGTTCGTCAGCGCGGCACCAAGTTCCACGCCGGCAACGGCGTCGGCCTCGGCCGTGACCACACCCTGTTCGCCCTGAGCGACGGTGTGATCAAGTTCGAGACCAAGGGTCCGAAGAACCGCAAGTTCGTCAGCGTCGTCTCTGCCTGAGGCGCCTGACCCTTGCCGCGAGAAGGCCCCGCCATGGCGGGGCCTTCTTGCATCATGACGGCAGATGCCGTCAGGAGAGAGACAGATGCAGTTCGTCGACGAAGCTTCGATCATCGTGGAGGCCGGCAAGGGGGGCAATGGCTGCCTCAGCTTTCGGCGCGAGAAGTACGTGCCCAAGGGTGGCCCTGACGGTGGCGATGGCGGCCACGGCGGTAGCGTCTACCTGATCGGTGACGACGCCCTCAACACCCTCATCGACTTCAAGTACCAGCGCTTCTACAAGGCCCAGAACGGCCAGCCCGGCATGGGCCGGCAGATGAGCGGCAAGGCTGGCGATGACCTGCATATCAAGGTGCCGGTGGGCACCACGGTGATCGACGAGGACACCCTGGAGGTGATCGCCGACGTTACCGAGATCGGTCAGGTGGTCGTGGTGGCCCATGCCGGCCGCCGCGGGCTGGGCAACATCCACTTCAAGTCCTCCACCAATCGCGCGCCGCGGCGCACCACGCCCGGCACCGAGGGTGAGCGCCGCAACCTGCGCCTGGAAATGAAGGTGATGGCCGATGTGGGCCTGCTGGGTATGCCCAATGCCGGCAAGTCGACGCTGATCCGCGCCGTCTCCGCCGCCAAGCCCAAGGTGGCCAACTACCCCTTCACCACCCTGGTGCCCAACCTGGGCGTGGTGAAGCTCGGCCTGCACGAGCACTTCGTGATGGCCGACGTGCCGGGGTTGATCGAGGGCGCCTCGGACGGCGCCGGCCTGGGGCTGCGCTTCCTCAAGCACCTGACCCGCACCCGCCTGCTGTTCCATGTGCTGGACGTGGCGCCCTTCGACGAGTCCGACCCGGTGGAGGCCGCCGAGGCGATCGTCCATGAGCTGGGCGAGTTCTCCCCGGCCCTGGCCGAGCTGCCTCGCTGGCTGGTGCTCAACAAGCTCGACCTGCTCCCCGAGGACGAACGCGAGTCGACGGCCGATGAGATTATTCGTCGCCTGGGCTGGGAGGGGCCGGTGTTTCGCATTTCGGCCATCTCCAGCGACGGCACCGATGCCCTGGTGCAGGCCGCCCATCGCTGGCTCACCGAGCAGCGTCAGCTGGAGAACGAGGACGAGGAGGCCGCCGAGCGCGCTCGCGAGATGCGCCAGCGCATGGAAGAGGAAGCCGTGGCCCGTACCGAGGCCCGTCTGGGTCGCAGGCGCAAGCGTGACGACGAGGATGACGACGACTTCGATGACGATGATTTCGACGTCGAGGTCGAATACGCGCCTTGAAGGTTGAGAGCTGATGGAAAGCAACGAGCAGGTGGCAGGCCGCGCGGCGCTGGTGGGCGCCCGCCGGGTGGTGGTGAAGATCGGCAGCGCGCTGCTGACCAATGATGGTCGCGGCCTCGACGAAGCGGCCATCGGTGGCTGGGTCGATCAGGTCGCCGCGCTGCACCGTCGCGGCATCGAGGTGGTGCTGGTCTCCTCCGGCGCGGTGGCGGCCGGCATGGTGCGTCTCGGCTGGCGGGCTCGCCCGTCGGCGGTGCACGAGCTGCAGGCCGCCGCCGCGGTGGGGCAGAACGGCCTCACCGAATGCTACGAGGGGCACTTCGCCCGCCACGGTTTGCTCACCGCCCAGGTGCTGCTGACCCATGACGACCTCTCCAACCGCAAGCGCTACCTCAATGCCCGCTCGGCGCTGCGCACCCTGGTGGATCTGCGGGTGGTGCCGGTGATCAACGAGAACGATACCGTGGTCACCGACGAGATCCGCTTCGGCGACAACGACACCCTGGGTGCCCTGGTGGCCAACCTGCTGGAGGCCGACGCCCTGGTGATCCTCACCGACCAGGAGGGGCTGTTCGACGCCGACCCGCGTCACCACCCCCAGGCTCGGCTGATCCGTGAGGGGCGCGCGGACGATCCGGCCCTGGCGGCGGTGGCCGGCGGCGGTGGCGCCCTGGGGCGCGGCGGCATGACCACCAAGATTCGTGCGGCGCGGTTGGCGGCCCGCTCCGGGGCCTGCACGGTGATCGCCGGCGGGCGTCAGCCCGAGGTGCTGTCCCGGCTCGCGGCCGGCGAGCGCCTGGGCACCCTGCTGCTGCCCGAGCAGGCGCCCATGGCGGCGCGCAAGCGCTGGCTGGCCGGTCAGTTGCAGGTTCGCGGCACCCTGACCCTGGACGCCGGCGCCGTGAAGGTGCTGCGCGAGAGTGGCTCCAGCCTGCTGGCGGTGGGCGTCAAGGCGGTGGCGGGGCAGTTCCGTCGCGGCGACATGGTGCTCTGCGTCGATGACCAGGGGCAGCGCGTGGCCAAGGGGCTGGTCAACTATGGTGCGGAGGACGCGGCGCAGATCCTCGGCAAGCCGAGCCACCAGATCGAGGCGATCCTCGGCTTCATGGAAGCGCCGGAGCTGATCCACCGCGACAACCTGGTGGTGTTGTAGCCTTGGTGCTATAGCAAGCACGGAGCGGGCTGTGATAGGATGCGCCATCCTCTCAGACACGGCCCGTGAACGATCGCTGATGTCAAGCGGTCGGCCAGATGGCCACACCGGCGGAAAGGTTCTCACCTTTCTGGCGGATCAATACGTTATCGACGCCATCGCCGAGGGCGGTGGCGACAGAATCTCCAAGGAGACAGCTCAGTGGCAAACAGCAAGCAAGCTCGCAAGCGCGCCCGTCAGGCCGAAGGCCGTCGTGTCCTGAAGGCCAGCCAGCGCAGCATGGTCCGCACCTACATCAAGCGCGTCGTCAAGGCCATCAACGGCGGCGACCACGCCGAGGCGATGACCGCGTTCCAGAAGGCGCAGCCGGTCATCGACCGCATCGCCGACAAGGACGTGCTCTCCAAGAAGAAGGCCGCGCGCCTCAAGAGCCGTCTGAACAAGCGTATCAAGGCCCTGGCTGCCTGAGCAGGCCGGGTGCCAAGAGAGTGAGGTGCCGGTAAGGGCCATCGCTCCTGTAAGAAAACCGGCTGCGGCCGGTTTTTTTGTTCCCGGCATTTCCCTGGGCGCCAGCCGAGGAAGCAGACGTGACGGATCGCGAGCAGTCGCCGCCACCCCCGGTGGCGGAACATGACAGGGTAGCGGCCCCCAAGGCCGGCGGGCTGATGCGCTCGGGGATGGTGGTCAGCGCCATGACCATGCTCTCGCGGGTCATGGGCCTGGTGCGCGACGTGGTCATCGCCGCCCTGTTCGGTGCCGGCAGCGGTGCGGATGCCTTCTTCGTCGCCTTCAAGATCCCCAACTTCATGCGCCGGCTCTTCGCCGAGGGGGCCTTCAACCAGGCCTTCGTGCCGGTACTCTCGGAGTACGCCACCCGCGGCAGCAAGCGCGAGGTGCGCGAGCTGCTGGATGCCGTCTCCGGGAGTCTCACGGCGGTGCTGGCGCTGCTCACCGCCGTATTCATGCTGGCCGCCCCCTGGCTGGTGTGGGCCTTCGCTCCCGGCTTCGGCCGCGACCCGGCCAAGCTGGCGCTCACCGCCGACATGCTGCGGCTCACCTTCCCCTACCTGCTGCTGATCTCGCTGACGGCCTTCTCCGGCAGCGTGCTCAACACCTGGAACCGCTTCGCCATCCCGGCCTTCACCCCGGTGCTGCTCAACCTCTCGCTGATCGGCGCCGCGCTGCTGCTCACCCCGCTGATGACCGAGCCGGCCATGGCGCTGGCCTGGGGCGTGCTGATCGCCGGGGTCGCCCAGCTTGCCTTCCAGGTACCCTTCCTGGTGCGCCTGGGGCTTGCGCCGCGGCCCTGGCCCAGCTTTGCGCACCCCGGGGTCAAGAAGATCATGGTGCTGATGGTCCCGGCACTGTTCGGGGTCTCGGTGTCCCAGATCAACCTGCTGCTCGACACCATCCTCGCCTCGCTGCTGGCGCCGGGCAGCGTCTCCTGGCTCTACTACTCCGATCGCCTGGTGGAGCTGCCTCTGGGGGTGTTTGGCATCGCCATCGGCACCGTGATCCTGCCCGCCCTCTCCAAGCGTCACGCCGCGCAGTCGGGGGAGCACTTCAGTGCCATGCTCGACTGGGCCATCCGCGCGGTGCTGCTGCTGGGGCTGCCGGCGGCCCTGGCCCTGGCGATTCTGGCCGAACCGCTGTTGATCTCGCTGTTCCACTACGGCGCCATGACCGAACACGATATCGCCATGGCGGCCATGAGCCTGCGGGCGTATGCGTTTGGCCTGGTCGCCTTCATGCTGATCAAGGTGCTGGCGCCAGGCTTCTTCGCCCGTCAGAACACCAAGACGCCGGTGAAGATCGGCATCATCGCCATGGTCGCCAACATGGTGTTCAACCTGATCCTGATCTGGCCGCTGGCCCATGCCGGCCTGGCGCTGGCCACGGCCCTCTCGGCTTTCATGAACGCCGGCCTGCTGGGCTGGATCCTGCGCCGCGAGGGCGTGCTGGTCTTCCAGCCCGGCTGGGGCCGCTACGCGGTACAGCTGCTGGGCGGCTGCGCGGTGATGGGCGTTGGAATCTGGTGGGGCTCGCCCGACTGGCAGGCGTGGCTGGGCTGGGGTGTCTGGACACGGGTGGCCTGGCTGGCGACCCTGGTGGTGGCCGGGGCCGGGGTCTACTTCGCCTGGCTCGCCGCCACCGGGGTGCGCCTGCGCCACTTCAAGATGAAGAGCTGACCCGACGTTGTCTGAGCCAGGCTCCGCCGGCGGCTCGACGCTTCGACGAATGGAGGCCGAAGGCCTCCTCGGCGGTCGTTGCTGATGTCGGAGATGCCGCCAGGCCTGCGGCGCCATTCGCTCGGGAGAGCCGAGTTCCCACCGGGCAGCCTGCAACGAATCACGGCGGATTGCCTATGTCCAGGCCGGCCCGGCTGTCAAGGGGCCGGCGGTCCGGTATACTGCCCCCCTCTGAAATTCCCACTGGGCGAGCGGAGCGGCGACGACGCCATGCAAGTGATCCGAGGACTGCACAACCTGCGCGACGAGCACCGCGGCTGCGTGGCCACCATCGGCAACTTCGATGGCGTCCACCTCGGGCATCAGGCGATCCTCGAACAGTGCCGCGAGCAGGCCGCCAAGCTCCAGTTGCCGGTCACCGTGGTGGTCTTCGAGCCCCAGCCCCGTGAGTTCTTCGCCGGCGACCAGGCGCCACCGCGCCTGACCCGGCTGCGCGAGAAGGTACGCCTGCTGGGCGAGGCGGGCGTCGAGCGAATACTCTGCCTGCCCTTCAATGACGCCCTGCGTGGCCTCACCGCCGAGGCCTTCATCGAGAAGGTGCTGATCGACGGCCTGGGCGTGCGCCATCTGGTGGTGGGTGACGACTTCCGCTTCGGCTGCGACCGCCGCGGCGACTTCCATCTCCTCACCGAGGTGGGCGAGACGCGCGGCTTCGGCGTCGAGCACACCCGCACCTTCACCATCGACGACGACCGCGTCTCCAGCACCCGCATTCGCACCCTGCTGGCCAGCGGCAACTTCAGCGCCGCGGCCCGCCTGATGGGCCGCCCCTACCGGCTGGGTGGTCGGGTGGTCGCGGATCAGAAGCTGGGCCGCACCATCGGCGTGCCCACCGCCAACCTGCCCCAGCCGATGCGCTCCCTGGCGCTGCACGGGGTCTATGCGGTGGTCAGCGAGTTGCCCGATGGCCGCCGCCTGCCCGGTGTGGCCAATGTCGGCTGGCGCCCCACGGTGGGCAGCAGCCGGCCGGTGCTCGAGGTGCACCTGTTCGACTTCGACGGCGACCTCTACGGCGAGCGGCTGGACGTGTTCCCCTGTGCCAAGCTGCGCGGCGAGGTCAAGTTCGACGACTTCACCGCCCTGAAGCAGCAGATCGGCGCCGACCAGGTCCGCGCCCGGCGCTACTTTTTACAGCACCCCGCTGCCCCCAACAATGACGATACTCTTCCTCTGGCATCGGCGCCCGTGGCGCGCGAGGCCGTGACTTCCGATTCCTCGGCGGGTTCGCCCGCCGACCACGACGACGGCTGACCCCCAGGATATGAGCGACTACAAGCACACACTGAACCTGCCCGAAACCGATTTCCCCATGCGGGGCATGCTGCCCAAGCGCGAGCCCGGCCGGGTGGCCCAGTGGCAGGCGCTGGGGCTCTACCCGCGCCTGCGCGAGGAGCGCCGCGGTCGCGACGTCTTCGTGCTGCACGATGGTCCTCCCTACGCCAACGGCAGCATCCATATCGGTCACGCCGTCAACAAGATCCTCAAGGACATCATCGTCAAGTCGAAGAATCTGGCCGGCTTCGACGCCCCCTACGTGCCCGGCTGGGACTGCCACGGCCTGCCCATCGAGCACAAGGTGGAGACCACCCACGGCAAGCACCTGGAGGCCAAGCACGCCCGGGATCTCTGCCGCGAATACGCCGGCGAGCAGATCCAGGGGCAGCTGGCCGACTTCGTGCGCCTGGGCGTGATCGGCGACTGGGACAACCCCTACCGCTCCATGGACTTCGCCAACGAGGCCGGCGAGATCCGCGCCCTGGCCGATATGGTCAAGGCCGGCTACGTCTTCAAGGGGCTCAAGCCGGTGAACTGGTGCTTCGACTGCGGCTCGGCGCTGGCCGAGGCCGAGGTGGAGTACGCCGACAAGAAGTCCGACGCCATCGACGTCGCCTTCCCCAGCGCCGACGACGCGAAGCTGGCGGCCGCCTTCGGCCTGACCGAGCTGGACAAGCCCGCCTCCGTGGTGATCTGGACCACCACCCCCTGGACCATTCCCGCCAACCAGGCGCTCAACGTCCACCCCGAGTTCACCTACGCCCTGGTGGACACCGGCGAGCGGCTGCTGGTGCTGGCCGAGGAACTGGTCGAGTCGTGTCTCGAGCGCTTCGGGCTGGAGGGGGAGATCATCGCCACCGCCACCGGCGAGCGCCTCGACCGGCTCAACTTTCGCCACCCCTTCTATGATCGCCTGTCGCCGGTCTACCTCGCCGACTACGTCGAGGTCGAGGTGGGCAGCACCGGTATCGTCCACTCCGCGCCGGCCTACGGCGTCGACGACTTCGTTACCTGCCGCGAGCACGGCATGGACTTCAGCGAGATCCGCAGTCCCGTCCAGGGCGACGGCGTCTACGCCGATGACCTGCCGTTCTTCGGCGGCCAGCTGATCTGGAAGGCCAACCCGCACATCGTCGACAAGCTGCGCGAGGTGGGCGCGCTGATGGCCCACAAGCCGATCACCCACAGCTACATGCACTGCTGGCGCCACAAGACCCCGGTGATCTACCGCGCCACCGCCCAGTGGTTCGTGGGCATGGACATCCCCGGCAAGGACGGCAGGACCCTGCGCGAGCGGGCGCTGGCCGGCATCGAGGCCACCCGGTTCACCCCGGGCTGGGGGCAGGCGCGGCTGCACAGCATGATCGCCAACCGCCCCGACTGGTGCATCTCCCGCCAGCGCAACTGGGGGGTGCCGATTCCCTTCTTCCTGCACAAGGCCAGCGGCGAGCTGCACCCGCGCACCCTCGAGCTGATGGAGGCGGCGGCCCAGCGGGTGGAAAAGGGGGGCATCGACGCCTGGTTCCGCCTCGACCCGGCCGACCTGCTCGGCGACGAGGCCGCCGACTACGACAAGGTCACCGACACCCTGGACGTCTGGTTCGACTCCGGCACCACCCACCGCCACGTGCTGCGCGGCTCCCACCCCCACGGCCACGAGAGCGGGCCGATTGCCGACCTCTACCTGGAGGGCTCCGACCAGCACCGCGGCTGGTTCCACTCCTCGCTGCTGACCGGCTGCGCCATGGACGGCCACCCGCCCTACCGCGGCCTGCTCACCCACGGCTTCACCGTGGACGCCCAGGGCCGCAAGATGTCCAAGTCCATGGGCAACGTGGTGGCCCCCCAGGAGGTGATGGACAAGCTCGGCGCCGACATCCTGCGCCTGTGGGTCGCCTCCACCGACTACGGCGGCGAGATGGCGGTCTCCGACGAGATCCTCAAGCGCACCGCCGACGTCTACCGGCGCATCCGCAACACCTCGCGCTTCCTGCTCGCCAACCTCAACGGCTTCGAGCCAAGCCGCGATGCCGTGGCCTTCGACGAGATGCTGGCCCTGGACCAGTGGGTGGTCGACCGCGCCGCCCAGCTGCAGGCGCGTATCGAAACCGCCTACGCGGAATACCGCTTTCTGGACGTCTACCAGCAGGTGCACGGCTTCTGCGCCCGGGAGCTGGGTGGCTTCTACCTGGACGTGATCAAGGATCGCCAGTACACCACCCAGGCCGACTCCCTGGCGCGGCGTAGCGCCCAGACCGCGCTCTATCACGTGGTGGAGGCGCTTTGCCGCTGGGTGGCGCCGATCCTCTCCTTCACCGCCGAGGAGATCTTCGAGAACATCCCCGGCGAGCGCGGCGACAGCGTGCTGCTCGAGGAGTACTACGACGGCCTCGCCACCCTGGAAGAGGACGCCGAGATGGGGCGCGACTTCTGGGAGCGCGTGCTGGAGGTCAAGCAGGCGGTGAACAAGTGCCTGGAGGACGCCCGCAACGCCAAGACCATCAAGGGCAGCCTGGCCGCCGAGGTCACCCTCTACGTGG
>CAYWBG010000030.1:0-21039 GCA_964456005.1 uncultured Halomonas sp. | reverse complement strand
GCCTATGGAGGGCCGAGCCACGGAGGCCAGGCGGCCCAAGGTGCGGGTCAGGATGGTTCGCCCGGAGCAGTCGAAGCGCAGGCCGAAGAAGCCATGACGCCAATGCTACGCCTTCGCTGAACCCAGCCCCGGGAACCCTAACCGTGCATGTGATGAGCACTGGCATAAGCTTCGGGAAGCGTTATGACTTGCCGGCCATGTGCCGTGCCCGCTATATCCCGCCCGCTGACGGGCTAAGAAATTAGCCGGTTATGCGCCTGGTGGTGGTGCGTGGCGTCCAACTGAGGGCGCAGTTCCTCCTGAATATGCTGGTAAAGGGGCATTAGCTTGCGATGCATGCCGGCCTCTGCTTGCTCGCGGTTAAGGCAGTAAGCGCACCGTTTCCCATGCAAGTTGATTGGTTCACCCACCTTGATGAAATGAAAGCCCGCCATCGACAGGAGTCTGGGGAGTCTCGGCTCCATCATGGCAAAGGCCAGATTCTTGCCTGACATTCTTCCAAGGGCATAGCCGGCCAGGAAGAGCCCACTGATAAGCAGTGAAAAGGTTTCCCGTTCCTCGGGAGTGAACACATGGGGATTGTCCGAGACTCCGGGAACTTCGTTCCCTTTGATTCTCGTGCGGAAGGCTCGGGCAACGGCAAGCCTCGAGATTTCGTAATAACTGTCTGCGGGAAGCCGCTGCGGGTTCAGTTCGGGGTGGGTAAGACTGCGGCCACCATAGGATTCCAAGGGGAGCCTGTCCAGCGGAGGAGGATACTCCGGATAAGGCATGACCAGGCGAGCACAGGCGGCGGCGAGACCGGTCCTGCGGTGCTCGATGAGGCAGTGAATGGCTATTTCATCATAAGCATCGTATTCCAGTCTATTTTGCCTGTCGGTCGGCTCCTCGTACTCCAACTCCACGCAGTAGATATCGTGCCGCAGACGGTAGATTCTCTGCTTTTCTTGGGGGGTTAGTGCCAGGCTGAACCGGAATTCCTTCATGAAACGTTCAAGAGTAGAGGGGCTCTGCTCATACTCTTGGTTTGATGAAGAGCATGACGTCATTTCGTTGAATCCTTCCGCTTTGGATATGTAGGGGTTCGTGTTCGGATAAGAATATTCATGATATCAATCTATTTCCTTGCCGAATGCATGCGAGATAGGCATTGGTTTTCCTAGGTGGAAACCTTGACCAAAAGCAATACCATAGGATTTCAGCATTGGCACCAGGGCTTCCTGGTCAACAAATTCCGCGATGGCCTGCTTGCCGAACCCGGCGGCGATATCGGCAATCGCCCTGACGATCACGCGACTTTCGGCGCTGACCGGTAGGTTGCGGATGAAGCTGCCGTCGATCTTGATGTAATCCACCGGTAGCTGTCCCAGGTAGTGGAAGCTGCTGAAGCCCACGCCGAAGTCATCCAGGGCGGTGAGGCAACCCAGGTCGCGAATGGCCTGGAGCACGCCGCGCGCCGTGGAAAAGTCGGTGACGGCCGCGGTCTCGGTGACCTCGAGGATCAGATACTCGGGGTCGGCACCGCTGGCGGCAATCTCATCGGCCAGGTACTGTTTTAGCCCATCGTCGTGCAGCGACTGTCCCGAGAGATTGACGGCTAGGCTGATTCCCCGCTCTTGCAGTTTCCCGAGTATCGCAATGCTGTGATGCAGCACCCAGCGGTCCACAGCGATAATCTGTCCGCTGCGTTCGGCCACCGGGATGAACTGTGCTGGTGAGACCAGGCTGCCATCCTCTTCGCGCATGCGCAGCAGCACCTCGTAGTGGCGGACGTCCCTGTCTTCCAGGCGCACGATGGGTTGCACCATCAATTCGAAGGCGTCTTCCTCCAGGGCGCGATGGACACGCTCTTCCCAGTAGACTCGCTCCTGTAGCTCCTCCCGGGCGCCCTGGGCCGTGGATAGCAGGTGCCAGCGCTGGGTACTGGAAGCCTTGGCCTTGTACATGGCCATATCGGCGCTGGCCATCAGGTCGATGGGGTTTTCCCCGTGGTCCGGGAACAGAGCGATGCCGGTGCTGGCCGAGACCCGGTGGCGACTTTCCCCGGCATCGACGGCCGTGCACTCGAGAATCTGATTGATCTGCTGGGCCACTCGGACCGAAAGATCGGCATCCGCGTACTTAAGCAGCAGGGCGAACTCGTCTCCTCCCAGCCGAGCGATAACGCCGCGATGGCCAAGCTCCTCGGTGAGTACGTCGGCGACCTTGCGCAACAGGTGGTCGCCTGCCTGGTGGCCGCTGAGTTCATTGATGTCCTTGAACTGGTCAAGATCCAACAACAAAACGGCCCCCCTGCAGCCGTGTTGAAGCTTCTCGCGGAGGACCTCCTGGAAGTAGCGGCGGTTGTAAAGGCCGGTCAGCGGATCGCGCTCGGCCAGCCACGTCAGGCGCGCTTCGGCCGCCTTGCGCTCGGTGATGTCCAGACCGACCGAGATCTTTCCGGCGGCCCCATTGTTGCCGGGAAGTGGCGCATGGTACCAGACGATGGTATGCCGGCGCTCGTCGGCAGTGACGAGCGGATGCTCCTCAAGGTGTGGCATGGTGGAGGTCAGATCATGGGGTTTTCGGCCTGGGGTGAACACATCCTCGAAGAGCCGGTTCAGGAGGGCGTCTTCCTCGGTACCCATGACCATCAGGGCGTAATCGTTGACCAGGGTGATACGGCCGTTGGCATCCTGGGTGACGATAAAGACACGTGCAGTATCCAGCAGGCTGCCGATGAAATCGCGCTCCCTGGCCAGCTCCTCGACCCGCTCGGCCAACTGCTCGCCGCGAGCCGTGACTTCCTGTTCCAGTGTTTCCAGTTGATTGGCCAGGGCCAGGGTAGAACCTTCTAGGATGTCGATCTCGTCGGCCAGGTGGCGCCTGGGACGCGGGATGACCGCCCGGGCTTCGGCGAAGCCGCCACGCGCCAGCGGCGGCAGGACGTTGGCTATCCGGCGCAGGCGCGCCATGGGGCTGAGCAGGATGGCGAGCAGCAGCAGCTCTGCCACTAGCCAGCCGCCAAGGCCGACGGCGATCAGTATGCGGGTGTCATGGCCAATGGCCTTGATCTGGGGGGTAATGTCGGAGGCGAGCAGGAAGAAGCCGCTGCTGCGCCGGTCCCTGTCCTCGTCCAATCGAACCGCACTGATTTCGATATCGCGACCGCGATGATGCAGCCTAAGCGGCTGCTGTAGCAGCTCTGTAACCGACACCTGTGCGGCGGCACTCCTGAGCAACGGCAGGTACTGCTCCTGATGGGTGAGGGCGATGAGATGGCCGCCCCAGTCGCTCAGGGTCCTTTCCTCGGGCAGCTCAACCCCGCTCAGGTTGCCGACCACCAACAAGGCTACCTGGCTCTCGGAGACCTGCTGTGCCTGTCGGGTAACGTCGGCCAGTGAGCGCGATAGGATGATGGTGCCCACACTTTCCCCTTCGACAAGCACCGGTACCGCCGCATATTGTCGGCAGTCGCTCGAGCAGCGCAGCGCGGTGAGCGGAGTCTCGTCGCGCAGCACCTGGTCGACCCACTCCTGGACCGGTCGTTGATTCAGTGTCTGACCCTCGCCCCAGGCGGCTTGCTGGACCCTTTCGCTGTCGAATGCCAGGATCTCGTCGATGCCGGCCTCGAGCTGCAGCGTGGGCCACTGGGTTTCTAGTGCTTCGACCAGTTGATCCGGCTGACCCGCCTGAAGGGAATCGCCGAGTCCCTGTACCGAGGCCACCATGGCGGCCAGCTGCCGAAGCCCATCCTCGGAGCGGTCCAGGGCGAGGCGGATTTCCCGGATCTGACGCTCGTTGTGCTCGGCACGGCTCGACTCGAACTGGCGAGTCAAATTGGCGTGGCCGAGCCAGGAGAACAGCACCACCAGCCCCAACAGCAGCAGGCTACTGAGGGCAACGACGCGCCAGGTCAGGCTGAGACGAGAGATTCTGATGAAGGGCGGGAGACTCATGCCGGGCAGGGTATCCGTCAGAAGCGAAGCGAGAGTTGGAAAAGCAGCATGTTCCAGCGGCGGCTGGTTTCCGACGCGTCAGGGTTGTCCTGAATCGGTAGCCAGCCGGTCCCGTCGATGTGGTGGTATTCGGCGGCCATCATGACCCTGGGGTTGACGTTCCACTGGAGGCCCAGGGTGAAGTCTTGCGCGAACTGGCTGTGGGCGGGCCCTGCGCCGCTCGCCTCGAAGGCCGACCCCGAGCGGTCGTCCCGGTTGCTGGTCAGGCTGTCGTAGCGCACCAACCACTGCCAGTCTTCATTGAAGCGACGGGTGTACTGTAGGTACCAACTTTCTCCGGTGACATCGAAGTTCAGGAAGGGGTTGGCGAAGCCTTCGAGAGTCGAGTTTCGGATGGCATATTCTCCGGTAAGGCTCCACAGCTCCGAGTTGTACTGCAGGGAAATCACCCAGGGCTGGAAATCGAAATCACCATCGCTCATATGCGGAGCGTGGGACTCGAAGCGGGCCTTGGCACTGGCCGCGCTCACTGCTGCAATCCATCTCCCGCCGTCATGCTCGTACTTGACCTGGGCAATAGCGGAGTCGCGAGGCTCGAGTGACCCCGGCGCATCCTCCAGCCTCATGGTTCTGCGCAGATCGTCACCCGCCAGGGCTCTCCCCACACCGACCTGCGTCCTCAGTGAGCCCTGGGGGAGTCGTTCTTCGTGGTACAGCGAAACCCCGTCCCCCGAGAGCCCTAACGAACGCGTCCTGTCGAAATAGATTGATTGGGGCAGCAGGATGCTGGGTCGTGTAAAGGCCACATCGCGGGTCTGGTTGTAGAAGCCGAAGGGGTTCTTGAAGCGGCCCAACTGCACACCTAGGGTGCGCTGCTGATTGGAGACCATCTGATAGTCAACCAACCCGTAGTCCAGGACCGGTCTGGCGTCGCTGCCATCCCCGCCGGCGCGGCGGCTGAGGACTTGGGCGGCGACCAACACGTCCTGGTGAGGACGGATTGAGGCATTTGCACCAATCTCGGTGAACTTCAGACTCCCCTCCCCGCTGCTGCTCGGGCCGAAGAAGTCATTACGATCGGTAATGACCAGTGCCTGGCTCAGGAAACCATGGAGCTGCAGGGTATCCAGCTTGCCGCTGTCGGCGACAGCCTGTGGGGCGGATGCCATCAATATGGCACCCAGGCACAGCGCAACCCTGCAATCATTCCATCGTGATGGCTTGAACACGATCATCCAGATACTCCCTTTCCAGATAGCCCAGGGCGCCGGGGGTGATGGCAATGCGTTCACGCATTTCTACCTGAGAGAAAACTCGTGTGGGGGCCTGGCCGGTGCCGGAGAACACCATGCGGTCCCAGGCCAGCTGCAACTGGTGGGGATAGACGGCCAGGTGCTCCTTGGCGAAGCGCCCATGAATGGGATTGTCGTTGCTCAGCACGAAGACCCGCACTGCCTGGCCATCGGGCCAGGTGCGCTGGCGCATGGCGAAGATGGCGCGAGTGGTGTCACGGGTCAGGCGGGTCGTCTGTACGTCGGGGTGAGCCACCAGTACCACCGGATTTTTCTCGGCGAACGCCTGGCCCGGGCAAACCAGGCCAAGCAGGAGCAGGGCCAGCATCGGGCCAAGCCTAAGGCTCACCACGTTACGATCTCATAGTGGCTGGGGAGGCGTCTTGCAGCCGCTGCACAAGGTCGCGACGAGACAGGAGTCAGCATTGCGTATCGGTTCCCTTGGTGATCCGCGTTGGATCCGTGATGCCATCTGCCCTGCGTGTGTCATCTGGCCGAATGAATGAACCCATTGGCATGCGGTGGTTCTGTCGCCACCACTATGCTACTTCGCTTATCATTTTTTTCATACGCTACATCACTGGAAAACAAAGTAAAGCGGTTAGCGTCAACGCGGCGTGGGCCGGTGTCCGGCGATAGTCTCTTCCTGGCCACGGGATGTTCTTTGGGAATTCAGCGTGAGTCGCCGTATTAGTCTGGAGAAAGTGCCTCCCGAAACGTCTCGGGTGTTGCCTCTTCGAGGACATCGCCTGCCTCCTCGTCGTCGCCGGAAAACCAGCGGCGGGGCTGCCAGAAGCGCAGCGTTCGCTCGCCATCTTTAAGGGCAATTCCCACCGCCAGGCGCCCCAACCGGGCGTAGAGCTGGCCGTCCAGTCCCTTGTCGCGAAACGCGAGGTCGGCCTGCAGCGACAGCGCTCCCCCCGAAAGCCTGGCCTCGTCCAGGTGGATGCCGTCGGCGTCCATGGCAAGCCGGGCCTCCCCCTGGATGTCGGGTACCGTCAAAAGCCGCCCCAGCCAATCTCGCTCGCGGGCGCCGGCCAGGAACAGTCGCGCGAGAAGGCCGCTATCGCGCATGGCGAGCCCCAGTCGGGCCGTCACCTCCAGCGGCTCCGTCCAGGTGAGTCGCCCTTCTTCCAGTTCCAGGCGTGCCCACCAGCCGGCCTCACCGCGGCCGTCGGCATCTCGGCGAGTCACGTTGTCGAGGCGCAACAGTGAGCCGGCAGCGTCGAAGTGGCGGCCGACCAGGTCGCCCTCTCGCAGCCGCGCCTCCAGGCGCAGGTCACCGGCCAGGTGCTGGTCGGCCAGGCGCAGCTCGCTGTCGAAGGCTTGCAGCACCAGGTCTCCGCTGGCAGCGAGGCCTTCAAGTTCCAGCGCGGCCTCCAGGCTGGCGCGTCCGCCGAGCAGCTCGACTCCCGCCTCCGTTGGCAGGTAGGCGTTGTAGAGCGCCAGGTCGGGCACCTCGACGATGGGCAGTTCTACCCGGGTGGTGAAGGCCTCGATCGTCAGGGCGTCGGGGTCCCGGGAGAAGTGCGGTGTGGAGGTCTCCAGGGTCAGGTGCCGCCCGGTCACCCAGGCACGCTCCTGCTCTGCACTGCGGCTCAGGGCGAAGCGTGGCAACGAGAGCGTTAGCCGAGCCCCGGGGGCGGACGTCTCGCCCTCCAGGTGGGCCTCGAGTTCGCCGCGTCCCTCCGCCCGGTAGTCGAGAAAGCCCACGGAGAGGTCATCGGCGTTCACCCGAAAATGGCTTTCCGCCAGCAGCTGTTCTCCTTGCAGGCGCAGGTCGGCGTCGAACCGTCCCCGGCCCCTCAGGGTGACGCCATGCTCCCCGGGCAGGAAGGCATCGAGGAAGCCCAGGCGGTCAACCATTCCCTCCAGCACCAGCTGCCCCTGGCGGGCATCGGCCTCACCGGGTCGGGTGAAGCGTGCCTCCCGGGCCATCAGCACGCTGCCCAGGCGCTGGTCAGCCTCGGCGCTGCCGGCCGATGCCGCCAGGGCCAGGCGGCTTCCGGACACATCCAGGAGCCGGCCATCCAGGCTGGCTTCGCGTAGGGTCAGGTCGAGTGTCATTTCTCCCGTCACGGTTTCATCGAAGAGGCGACCACTGATCCGCTCGCCCCGCAGATGCAGCTCTCCGCCGATGCGCTCCTCTTCGAAGTCGAGATGGCCCTCGCTGCTGGCGCGTCCGCCACTCAACGAGAACGGAGCACTCGGGGGCAGGTAGGGAGTCAGCACCGCGATGTCTGTCAGGCTAGCGCCCTCCCAGGTAGCCGAGGCGCGACGGGGTGACGGGGTTTCGTCTGCCTCGGGCGGATGCCCTTCGGCCACCAGGGTCAGGCGTGCGCCCTCCAGTAGTTGCGCTCCGTCGGTGTGACGGACGACGCCGGCCTCCTCCAGGCGGGCGGCCAGGCGCAGAGGCAGGTCGCCATCGTCGTGCCATTCGGCCTGGAAGGTGCCGCTTCCCTCCGCGCGGGCGTGGGGCAGGCTGACCCCTAGGGCATCGCTGGCCACCTCCAGCCGGCTGCCGGCGGCGAGCCGGCCATCTACCAGCCGGGCCCGTGCGCTCACCTCACCTCCACCGCTCAGGCCGATGCCGCGGCCCTCGAGCAGCTCCGCCAGGAAGGGGTCCAGGAAGCCCAGCCGGTCCAGCCGCCCGGACAGGGTCAGCTCGCCATCCAGCGGCGGTCGTGGAGAGTCGCGCAGCGTATCCAACGGCACCCGAGACGCCAGCCGGCCCTCCTCCAGCGTCAGGTCCAGCACCAAGGCCTCGGTGCTTGCTTCGCTGTGGGCGTCCAGTCTCAGGCGGGTGCCGGAGAGGTCCAGGCGACGTGCCTCGGGATCCAGTGCCACCAGTGCCAGGTCGAGGCGCAGGTCGCCGCGCAACGGCTGTTCCTGCAGGGTCAGGGCGACTCGCTCGCCGGCCAGGGTGAAGGCACCGGCGAGGTGGCCCTCCCGGTAGGTGAGTCTTCCATCCAGGAAGGCCCGCCCGGCGTCCAGGGTGAGCGGGGTGTTCTCGGGCAGGAAGCGGGAGAGGGCCTGAATGTCTGGCACCGTGGCGCTCTCCCAGCGCAATTTGGCCAGGTCGGGCGGCTTCGGTGGCGCGGCGAGGTCCGTCGGCAGCGGTGCCGCCAGGTCGAAACCCCTTGCCGTCAGCAGGGGTGATGAAGCGTCACCCGGTTGCATCGCCAGGTCTTTCAAGTTCACCGATAGGCGGCCGCGGCCCATGTCGCCCTGATCGTCGACGCTCAGGGTGACGCTACCGGCCCCCCGCAGGTGATGGGTTTCGCCGGGGACCGCCCAGGTGGGCGCATCGTCGGCCTCCTGACTGCCTGACAGCAGGGCCGTCTCATCCAGAGTGACGCCGAGTTCGGGGGCGTCGAGCACCAGGCGGCTGCCGGAAGAGAGCACGCCCTTTTCCAGCGACAGCGCGCCCTCGAGGCTGCCGCGGCCGGCCAGGCTCAGCCAGCCCAGCTCAGCCAGATAAGGATTGAAGAGGCTCCAGGCATCGGCTCGGGCGGACAGGGTGAGGTCTCCGGAGAGAAAGCGCAACGCTGCCTGGCCGGGGTGGGTCGCCGGGTCGAAGGGGGCGGCGTTCAGGTTGGCCGTCAGGGTGATGTCCTCCGCCAGGTGCCGGCCATCTCGAGAGACGGTGGCCTGCTCAAGCGCCAGGGTCATGCGTTCCACTCCCACCTCATTACGGGCAAGGTCGAGTCCCGCCAGCGCCAGGCGACCCTCGCCTTGCAGCCGATGGCCGTCGACCTCGAGGCGGCGCAGGCCGCTGGCTTCCAGAGAGCGGATCGCCAGGCGTCGGGAGAGCAGGGCAGGCAGGGTGAGTTCCAGGCGGGCGCTTTCCACCTCCAGCGCCAGCGGCAGCGCCGCATCATCGCGTTCGATGACCAGGGACTCCACCCCCAGGCTATCCCAGCCGGGTTGCGAGCCCTCCCAGCGGATTGACAGCCCCTCCTGGGTGGTGAGGCGTGCCTGCAGCCAGGTGCTGTCCAGCAGGGCAGGCAGGGCCAGGATCGCGCCACCCACAACCAGCACGGCAACCCCGGCTGTCCAGCCGAGCCAATGCCTAAGGCGGTTTCCTCGGGCCCTCACTCTCGTCATCTCGCCGTCGCTCCGAGTCTTCATTGCGCCATGTTAGCCTCTCCTGAGGCTTCGTTGGCGAGGGTTTTATGGCATCATCTGCCCTCCGGCAGCCGCCGGCATGATCTGGATCGCCAACACGCAGGGCAGGCACAGCACGCATGTTTCTCGATGAATTCCACACGCCGGCAGGCGATCGCATCTGCATCTCCGCCGAGCAGGCCAGTCGCTTCGCCAAGGGAGTGGCCGGTGACTACAACCCCATCCACAATCCGGATGCGAGGCGCTTCTGTGTGCCGGGGGACCTGCTTTTCGCCCTGGTGCTGGCTCGCTTCGGGCTCTCGCAGCGAATGGACTTCCGCTTCCTGAGCATGGTGGGCGACGGCACGCCGCTGTGTTTCCAGGAGCAGGAGGACGGCCTGATCCGCGTCTGCGATGACAGCGGCAAATGCTACCTCGAGGTGGCGCGCAGCGGTGAGACGACCCGCGACGAGGTTGTGGTGGAGGCCTTCACCCGCTGCTACGTCGCCTTCTCCGGCAAGAACTTCCCCCACTACCTCAAGCCGTTGATGGAGGAGAAGGGTGTGATGTTCAATCCGCGCCGCCCGCTGGTGATCTACGACAGCATGGGCTTTTCCCTGGAGCGTCTCGACGGCCTGGTGCCGGCACTGGAGCTGGCCCGCTCCTCCCTGGAGGTGAGCGGCAAGCGCGGCGACTGTCGGCTGGAGTTCCGCATCCAGTCCGGCGGCGAGCCCATCGGTACCGGATCCAAGAAGCTGGTAGTAAGCGGCCTGTGTGACTATGACCCCGCCGCCATGGACGAGATCGTGACCGAATTCTATCGCCTCAAGGCCGCCTACGAGGCGCAATAGCCCCTCACAACCCATCCGGTATTCGTTTGCCGCTGCCGGCCCCGGGCGGGGCTCATACCACTACGGTGACCGGACATGGTGCCAGGTCGATCACCCGATGGCTGACGCTGCCCAGCAGCGATTCTCGCCACTTGCCCAGGCCGCGGCGACCCATCACGATCATCGGCGCGTCGCTCTGGTGGTGGCGGGCGCGTGTGACGATCGCCTCGGCGAAGCGTTCCTGGTTCAGCAGTTGCTCTTCGATGCCGGCAGGAATCTCGCCCACGGCTTCTCGGGCGAGGCGGAAGACACGCTCGGCTTGACTCTCCTCGCCGTCCTCCTCGTTGGCGGCCTGGCCGCCGGGCTGGCAGAAGATCAGCTCCACCGGAATCTGTGCGCTGCGTGCCAGATCGCCGGCCAGCCACGCCGCCTTGTGGGCGTGGGTGGAGCCATCCACCGGTAGCAGGATGCGACCGATGTGCGATGCTTCGAGCATGCTGGCATCGGCATGCACGATGGTGACCGGACATCGGGCGCGATGCACCACCTCATTACTGACGCTGCCCTGCACGAACTTGCCCACCTCGCTCAGGTGGCGTGCCCCCATCACCAGCAGGGAGCCGGCGTAGTGGCGGGTATGCTCGACGATAGCGCGTTCGGGATGGCGGATGAAGGTGGAATCCTCCAGCACCTCCTCGGTAGGGGCCAGCTCCAACGCCGGGTCGATCGCCTCACGCGCCAGGGCGAAGGCCTCGGCGGCCATCTCTTGTCGCTGAGACCGGTCATGGTCCGAGTCAGCCTGGCGGTTGGCCGGAATATCGCTCAGCTCCGCCGGATTGAGCGGCATCACGTGCAGCAACTGCAGCGGGGCATCCAGCAGCCGGGCCAGAAGGCTGGCATGTCGCGCCGCGGCGGCGGCCGTCGGCGAGCCATCCACCGGCACGATGACCTGCGAGACCTGCTCACTCATCGTCTCTCTCCCTCGTTCCGTGATTCGGCGCCCCACGGGTGGCGCCTGAGACTAGATTAGCAGCCTGTGAAAGCCGGCGTCTCGCTTGCTGCAGGCCCGGCGACTCGAGCGCTTGCCTGGCAGCAGCGCGACTCACTGCATACGCCTGCGGTTCGCAGGACCGGTCGTATGGGCAAGTTGGTGGGCTTGACGTACATTGGGGCCGCTGGGCCGAAGCCCGTCGCTGCCAAGGATGACGTTCCATGCTACGAGCACTATTGACCGATGCCGAGGGCCGAGTCGAATCGGGTGGTGAAGAGTTGATCGACCGCTGGCGGGATGCCCCGGAAAGCCGTCTGTGGATCGATCTTCAAGGTGAGCCCGTGGAGCGCGAGCGGACACTGCTCGAGGCCTTCTATTGCCACCCCATGGCGATCGATGACGCCCATCGTGAGCGTCACCCGCCAAAGATCGAGGAGTTCGAGGGCCATACCCTGATCCTCTACCGCGGCATCGCGTCCTTTGACGCCGACCTCAACTACACGCCCCAGCAGGTAGCGCTGTTTCTCGGCGAGCGCTTCCTGATCACCTTGCACCCCGGTCAGGCATTGAGCATCGACCGCCTGCTCGCCCGTGACGGCGCCCGCCTGTTGCGTCTGTCGCCGGAGCATGTGGCCCTGAAGATCATGTATATCTCCGCCGGCTACTACCTGGACAGCCTGCTGGAATTCGAAAATGCGCTCAGTGATCTCGAGGATGCCCTGATGCAGAACGGGAGCGACGCCCTGATGCGCCAGGTCATCGGCTACCGTTCACGACTGGTCAAGATGCGTCGGGTCTTCAACTATCATGTGGGGATCACACAGGAACTCACCGCCTATGACTATGCCCACCTGCCGCGGGCAAACGAGGATACCCTGCATGCCATCAACGATGTCCACGAGCGCTTCGACCGGCTGCTGACCCTGACCCAGATGTACTACGACATCTGCGGCGATCTGGTGGACGGCTACATCTCGCTCTCCTCTCACCGGCTCAACATCACCATGCGCATCCTCACAGTGATCACTGCCATCTTCGTGCCGCTGACCTTCATCGCCGGTCTCTACGGCATGAACTTCGAACACATGCCCGAACTGGGATATCGCTATGCCTACTTCGTGGTGCTGGGCATCATGCTGGGCATCGGGTTGACGCTGGTCTGGCTGTTCCGGCGCAAGGGGTGGTTCTAGACGACGCAGGCGAGGCGCTTTGACGCAGGCAGTTGGCCTATGCTCTGCGTGGCCTTAGTCTCGAGACTCTTTCCTTCGCGAGCCTTGCCATGCATCCCCAGCGCGCCAGATTGCACAACGAGCTGCATGCCCGGCCTTCGATCTACTTCGAGGAGCCGGCGCATCTCCATCACTATGCCTTCCTCGACGCCGAGGGCATCGCCGCGGATATCCTCCGCCGTGTCGCCGAAGTGACCGGCAGGACGCCGGATGTCGAGGCGGCCCAGGAGATCCTCGATCTCGGCGACCAGACGCTCAAGTGGGAACGACACACCGAGTTCTTCACCCTGACCCTGCTGGTGCCGCGGCCTGCGCGGGGAGAGCCCTGGCCCTCGCCGCCACCGCTGTTGGCAGAGATCGCCACCCAGCACAGCCGGACGCTGATCAACGCCAGCCTGATCCTGGTGGAAGCCGAAGCGTCCTGGGAAGGTGACGCCGAGAGCTATGGGCTTCGCGACCCTGCCGGCTCCAGCGTGGGCGACGGCGATGCCACCGTGTGGAGCGACTTTCGGCTCACGGCGGAAGGCGTCAATCGGCTGCTGCTGGTCAATCGAGGACTCGACGCCTTTCGCCTGGGGCGCATGACCCGGCGGCTGCTGGAGATCGAGACTTATCGCATGATGGCCTCGCTGGCGCTGCCGCTGGCAAAAGACATGAGCCTCGAGTTGCGCGACTATGAGCTTGAGCTCGGCGAGCTCTCGGAGCGTAACACCGAGGACGAGGAGGCGAGTTATCGGCCACTGCTGGCGGCGATCTCTGCGCTTTCGGCGAGACTCGAGCGCTCCGGTGCCCGCTCCCGCCAACGCTTCAGCGCCACCGAGGCCTATGCGCGTATCGTCTACACCCGTATCGACGAGCTGCGCGAGACCCGTGTCGGTGACAGCCCCCGTCTGGGTACCTTCATATTGCGCCGCTTTCGGCCCACGGTGCACTTCTGCGCGGCGATCCACCAGCGTCAGCAGAGCCTGGCCGAGAGCGTCGCGCGGCTCAATGACCTGTTGCGAACCCGCGCCCAGGTAGAGATCGAGGAGCAGAACTCCGAGATACTGCAGAGTCTCAATGAGCGGACCAGCAGCCAGCTCAAGATTCAGAAGGCGGTGGAGGGGCTGTCGATCATCGTGATCAGCTACTATCTCTTCAGCTTGTTCAAGCTGGGCCTGCAGAGCCTCGGCGCCCTGGGTGTGGCCATCGTGCCGGCGGTGGCCGCTGCCATCATCGCTCCGCTGGGCCTGGGCATCCTAGGCGTGCTGGCCTGGCGGATCTGGCGGGTCAAACAGCACTGACGCCCGGTGGCGTTGCACTGAAATGTGGGACAAGGGATATCTATCTGCCTCCTGGAGGACTAATTCGCCGTAAAGACGGATTGGCAGCGAGAGGCCTGGTCCTGCTCCTGACTCCCTGTCAGCATAGTCTTGGCGCAAGCGTATTGATAAGACGGTGTTCGGAAACGGTGTTTCTAAAATAGACTCGCCGAAATGCCGGGCACTGCAAGCCGCTCGTGACGACGCCCCCTACGGGTTGGGCTAGCCGATATCGCCAGGAGGAGGCATGCAGCAACCGCGTGAGACCCGACCCGAATCGGCGCCCCGGGACCGCTACCCGGATGCGCTGCGTGCCATGGCATTGCTGCTGGTGGTGCTGGGCCATTGGCTCGCCACCTTGCCGCGACTCGACGAGGGGCTGATGGTGGACACCGACCATCTGCTGGTGGTGTGGGAGGGCGCCGGGGTACTGACCTGGGTCGTACAGGTGGTGCCGCTGTTCGTGTTCGTCTCCGCCGCGGTGAGCGCCGATGGCGTGCGCCGCCGCCTGTCGGACGGCCATCGCCAGCTGCATTGGTGGGCCAGTCGCGCGCTGGCCCTGGCGCGGCCCACGGTCACCTACCTGGCGGTACTGGGCGCGATCGCACTCCTCTCCCGTTACACCGGAGGGCGCTTCCTCGAGCCGTTCAATCACTCCTTGACCATCCACCTCTGGTTCCTGCTGATGCTGCTGGGCGTGCAGGCGCTGCTGCCTCTGTCCGTCCGCGCCGACCGCCGCTGGGGGCTGAGTGCCGTGGCGGGGCTGGTGGCCATCGCCGTCCTGGTCGACCTGCTGCGGGCACGGCCCGGTTCGCCGGCAGACCTGCTGAGGCTGGGCGAGCTGGCCACCGATCACGCCACCGTGTTGGGTTGGCTCAACCTGCTGGTGGTCTGGCTGCTGCCACAGCAGCTGGGAATCGCCTGGCGTCAGGGGCGCTTTTCCGGGACTGGCACCGGGCTCGTTCTGATCGTGCTGGGCCTGGTGTGGCTCGGGGCCACGGTAAGCTCAGGCTATCCGCTGGCCATGGTCGACGGCGAGGTAGGCGGGCGCAGCAATCTGCTGCCGCCGACGCTGGCGCTGATGGGCGTGATGTGGCTGCAGGTCGGCGCGGTGCTGGCCTTCGAGTCACCGGCGCGGCGGCTGCTGGCCAGGCGTCCGATCAGCCGCCTGGTGACGATCCTCGGCGCGCTGGGCATGCCGCTCTACCTGTGGCACAAGTTCGCCGAGCTACCGGCGGCCTGGCTGGGAGAGCAGCTCGGGGCGCCCATCGATGCGGGCCTGCCCGGCGAGGCGGGCTTCTGGTGGGGACGGCTGGTATGGCTGTTGCTCTGCGTGCTGATGGTCACCCCGGTGATGGCGGCGGTGGTGGCCTTCGAGATGCGCCGCCGGCAGGACGTGATATCGGCCACCGGCACTCGGGCGATCCTCGCCGGTGGGGTTGCACTGTTCGCCGGCATCCTGATCAGCATGGCGCTGGGCGCGATGCCCGGGGCGCTCATTGGCCTTGTCGGCCTGGTGGCCGCTTCCCGATTGCTTCGGGCCCACCCTCAGCCCCGCGCGCTGGCCAACTCTTGAACGCTACAAGGAACCGGTCGGCGTTCTTTCGTGGTTGCCAATCCCTGCCCGGCGGGCGTCCGGGTGTTGCCTCAGGCCACATCCCTGTCCGACACGCGATTTCCGCCCGACCTCTTGCTGACGTACATGGCCGTGTCGGCGTGGTCTAGCAGCGCCTCGAGCGACTCACCCTGGTCGGGGTAGGCCGCGACGCCGATGCTGATCGATTGCGGGTCGTGACACTGAGCGTTGAGAAGGCGATGCATCATTCTCTTTCCCCCCGCCAGGTCGGTATCGGGCAGCAGCATGACAAATTCATCACCACCGTAGCGAGCCAGGACGTCGCTGCTACGCTTGCAGGCATCAAGCCGCTTCGCCAGATTCAGGATGGCCCGATCGCCGGCGGCGTGTCCCTGGGTATCGTTGATGATCTTCAGGCCGTCCATGTCCACGGACACCACGCAGTAGGAGCGCTGTGAGCGCCTCGACATTTCGTGGATGGGGCCGGCCAGGTCATCGAAGGCGCGTCGGTTTAGCAGGCCGGTCAATGCGTCCCGGCTGGCCATCTTCAGCAGGATCCGGTTGGATAGGTGGATGGAATGGACCAGGGCGGCGGTGAGGTAGCCGACGATCAATAGGGCGAAGATGCTGGTGCCGACGGGTGCCAGATTAGCGGGTGTCAGGATCTCGGCGCCCTGCAGATGGAGCAGGAGCAGCTGGCAGGCCGCGATGGCTGCCACCTCGAGCATCGTGACCGTGACGCCCAGGGTGAGTGCGCTGGTGACTACCGCCAGCAGGTACAGGCTCGCCAGCGGGCCGCTGACGCCCTCGGTGCTGTAGAGAAACCAGGTGATGAAGCCGATCATGGCCCAGGTGTGCAGTGCCAGTAGCCAGCGCTGCCTTTCCCCGAAGAAGCGCAGCCGGGTGGCCAGCAGGCTGAAGCCGAAGTAGCCGAAGGTCGCCGCCAACATGTCCAGCCCCCCCTCGTCGGGGAGCCCCATGATCACCAGATAGAGGATGACGATGGTGACCAGCAGCCATTCGATCTGATGCAGGCCGGTGGAGAATCCCCGAATCTGGACACCCTTGGGATCCCACTCCAGAGGGGGCAGGGGGTCTTGTTCGGACATTGTGTTCTCTCACTGGTGTAAGGCAGCCGTGAAACCACGCTATCTCATGATCCCGTGCCCTTCACCTGGCGGATTCATCGGAGTTTTCACGCGATGGCTCGCTGCCTTCTCGCTCCAGCCGCTGCCAGACAGGCTCCCTTTCGGCCTCGCTCATTCGGCTCCAGCGGGCGATCTCGTCCAGGGTGCGCCGGCAGCCTTCGCACACTTGGTCCGTTGGTTCGATACGACACACCTGGATGCAGGGCGAAGGGGGGCGAGCCTCAGACGGGCCGGAACATGGTGGGCTGGGATCCCGAGACATCCGATTTCCTCATGTCGAGTACCACTTCTGGAGCGGATCGAGAAGGCCTGAAACGCAACAGGGCCCGCATAAGCGGGCCCTGAAGTCGAACCAGAAGGTTCGAGAAATTACCAGATCACTAGGATCAGGAAATAGCCTTGATATTCGACGCCTGAAGGCCTTTCTTGCCCTGGGTCACGTCAAAAGAGACGCTTTGACCTTCCTGCAGGGACTTGAAGCCGTCGGCTTGAATTTCTGAGAAGTGGGCAAAGACATCATCGCTGCCATCGGAGGGAGCGATAAAGCCAAAACCTTTGGAGTCGTTGAACCACTTCACGGTACCGGTCGTCATTATATAAATCCTTTCGCGCTGAGCGCCTAACAATTTTCCTGGTGTAACCCAGATTAATAGCGGGTAAAACAAGAGGGGTATTGACAGGCTGTCGAAAGAATCCGAATACTGCTGAACCGTACTGCTTGCTAACCAACTGAGCCTACAGTGACAGCTATTCACCGTCGGGTCAACGTTTTCCTCTCTTATGATGCCAACTGGGTCGCATACCGGACCCTGTTGCGCCCCTCATGCTTGGCACGGTAGAGCTCTTGGTCGGATCGCTCCAGCAGGTCATCGGGGGTGTCGCTATCCTGCAGCTCTGCCAGGCCCGCCGATAGCGTCAGCCGCAACCGGGCATCGGCAATGGGTGTCGCCGCCAGGCGTTGGCGCAGCCGGTCCATGGCAACGAACGCTTCTTCCTGGTCGACGCCAGGCAGCAGGACCAGGAACTCCTCTCCGCCCAAGCGGATGATGAAGTCATGCTGGCGAAGCGCGTCCTTCATGAGCCCGGCGACCTCGCTCAGTGCCGTGTCGCCTGTAGCATGGCCATGGCGGTCGTTAATCCGCTTGAAGTGATCCAGGTCGCAGGTCGCCACGCAGAGCGGCGTGCCATAGCGGCGGCTGCGCAGGACCTCCTCCTCCAGCAGGGCCAGGCCGGCACGGCGGTTATACAAGCCGGTGAGTTCGTCATGCCGGGCCAGGAACTCCAGGCGCGCCTCCATGGCCTTGCGCTCGGTGATGTCGACCACGAAGGTGACTTTCTTGAAGGCGCCGTCCGCATCGATGATGCGTGCCGCCCTTGCCAGGATACTCCGGGGCTGGCCATCCTTGCCGTACACCTCCCACTCCTGTGACAGTTCGTCGTCGTCCTCGCCGGCGATGAAGCGGTCGTGCAAGTCTTTCAGCACGGCTCGATTGGCTTCGGGCACCACCACCGTAAAAGGCTGGCCAATAAGCTCATCCTGGCGATAGCCGTAGAAATTGCAGTAAGCGGGGTTGACCATCTCGAAGCGACCCTCGGCATCGGTGACACAGATGCCGATGGGGGCGCTCTGGATCACCCGGGCCGTATTGTCTAGCTGGTCGAGGATCAGCGTCATGAGCCGGTTCCAGGGGAGGGGGAGTCGAGCACGATTGACATGCGTGCTTCCAGGTTGATGGCCAGGGCATCCAGGGCCGGCCGGGCAAAGTAGTAGCCCTGCTGCAGGCTGATGCCGGCATGAAACAGCCAGAGAGCCTCATCAAGCGTTTCTACGCCCTCGGCAATCAGGTTGATGCCCAGCGAGGGCGCCATGCCGGCCAGGGCGCGCAGCAGGGCCTGGCGGCGGGGGTCTCCATCACAGCCCATCACCAACTGACGATCAATTTTCAGTTTGTCAGGCTGCAGGAAGGTTAACACGTCCAGATTGGCATAGCCGGTGCCGAAGTCGTCGAGTGCGACCGAGAACCCCATTCGGCGGTAGGCCGTGATGATGCCATGAAGATGCTCGCGATCCTGAATCCTCTCCGATTCCACCACCTCGAAGATCAGCTGATCCAATGGCCAGCCCACCCGTTGCGACACCTCCAGGGTGGCCTGGATGCATGCCTCGGGCTCGTAGACGGCATTGGGCAGGAAATTGATCGACAGGGCTTCCTGCATGCCCAGGGCGCTGGCCTGTTCGATGGCCTTGACCCGACAGGCCTGGTCGAAGCGGTAGAGAAGGTCGTCGGTCACCCGATCGAGGATCTGTATCGCCGGTTCCCCCTCGGGGCCTCTGACCAGAGCCTCGTAGGCATGCACGCAGCGGTGCTGAAGGTCGACGATGGGCTGAAAGGCCATGGTGAAACGGAAAGGGAGCTCACCCTCGCAGAGACCACAGCGGCCGTCCTCGTCTACGCAACGCGCCATGAGATACCTCCTTGTCGGCGTCGGTTTACTGTGTCATGCCGGAAGTTCGCGCTAGCCTGTCCCGGGGAATGACAGCTCGACTACTGAGACTGGCATCTTACGAGACGGGTATCGATTTCCTATACGTTTTTCTTGGCCTCCCAGCGCCGTCATGCACGCATGATGGCGCCTAGTGCGGCGTAAGGTGTTGTTCGAGCGCATCCAGGTAGGAGTGAAGACGCGCCGCGTTGGTGCCAAGGTCGCTGCGGCCGAACGTTTTCCACGCTAGCTTGGGGGCAACTGTTCGTGATTTGCCACCGAGGAGCGAGCGCGATGTGGAAAGCCTATGACGAACTGGCCTGGACCGAGGCGTGGCTCGAGGACCCGGAATCCGTCGAGGAGGAGGTGGCCAGCTACCGTCGACTGCTCAATGCGCACGCCGGTCGCCCGGTACGCGAGGTGCTGCACCTGGGCTGCGGTGCCGGCGCCCACGACCGAGCCCTCAAGCGCCACTTTCGTGTCACCGGAGTCGATCTCAATGCCGCCATGCTGACTCTGGCGCGTCGCGCCAACCCTGACAATGAGTACCACCAGGGCGACATGCGCAGCGTGCGCCTGGGTCGACAGTTCGACGCCGTGTTGATCCCCGACAGCATCGACTACATGGCGAGCCGCGAAGACCTGGCGCTGGCCTTCGAGACCGCCCGTCACCATCTGTATCCCGGCGGCGCTCTGCTGGTGGTGGCCAAGCCCCGTGAGCTCTTCCATGATAACAACTTCGCCTATGTCGGCGAGCGTGATGGCATCCATATCACGCTACTGGAGAACAACTATTTGCTGCCGCCGGGCGACGAGCAGTACGAGGCCACCCTGGTCTTCCTGATCCGCCAGGGCGGCGAGCTCGACGTCCAGGTGGATCACCACCGGCTGGGGCTCTTCACCCAGGCGACCTGGGAGCAGGCCTTCCGCGATCAGGGGCTCGACCTCCACCAGCAGGATCTGGAAGGCATCTACGAGCCCTTCATGATTGCCGAAGGCGAGTACCCCATGCGGTTATTCATCGGCGTGGCGCCGGGCGGCAACGCGCCCCAGGGCTGAGCCGGCCGCCAGCCCCCGTGCCATCGGAGGCCGAGCGCCGCGTCCCGTCGGGATGACGCGATGCGCGTTGGCCGGCGGTTGCGGTATGCTGGGGGCTATCTTCGCGAGCTAACGAATGAGGCCCCATGAATCCCACCATCGAACTGCTCAAGTCACACCGCTCCATCCGCAAGTTCACCGACCAGCCGGTCTCCCGGGCGCTGCTGGAGGAGCTGATCCGTGCCGGGCAGGGGGCGGCCACCTCCAGCCACGTGCAGGCCTACAGCGTCATCCACGTGAAGAACCCCGAGAACCGCGAGGCGATCGCCGAGCTGGCCGGCGGCCAGGGCTATGTGGCCAGCTGTGGCGCCTTTCTGATGTTCTGCGCCGACATGAAGCGCCCCACCGAGGCCGCTGAGCGGACCGGCGCCCGGGTGGTGCGCGGCATGACCGAGCAGCTGTTGGTGGCCAGCGTGGACACCGCTCTGATGGCCCAGAACGTGGCCGTTGCCGCCGAGTCCGAGGGGCTGGGCATCTGCTATATCGGCGGGGTGCGCAACAATCCCGAGCCGATCAGCGACCTGCTGGGCCTGCCGGACCATGTATTCCCGGTGTTCGGCATGTGCCTCGGCTACCCGGACCACCAGCCGGACGTCAAACCGAGACTGCCCGTGGAGGCGATCCTCAAGGAGGACACCTATACCGACGACCGCGAACAGGTGGAGGCCTTCGACGCGACCATGCACGCCTACTACCAGTCGCGGAAGGGCGGCAACAAGGAGAGCAACTGGTCGAGCAACCTGACCCCGCTGTTCGACACCAAGCTGCGCCCCCACATGCGCGACTTCCTGGTCAAGCGTGGTTTCGAGATGAAGTGACGCCGGGTCAGCCGTGGATGTAGCGCAGGCGGGCATCACGACGCAGCCGCAGCACGGTGATGACGTTGGTCACGAAGATCATACTTTCGGCGAGGGTGCCGCCGATCGAGCCCGCCAGCAGATTGCTGATGACCCAGCACAGCGCCGCGACTGCCAGGGTGAGCCGCATGGCAATGCCGCTGAGCATGAACATGCCCCAGGTGCCCAGCAGGCCGGCGGCCAGGGCG